>NZ_SOFB01000053.1:0-310285 GCF_004402815.1 Cryobacterium sp. Hz7 | reverse complement strand
GAGGGCCTCCGTTGCATCGTGTTGAGTGTGGTAACCCAATCGATACCGGAGGTCCTCACCTTTTTAGCTCACGCCACGCTCACAACCTGTGTGGGAACAACAGCTAGCCGACCGGAAGAGGGTGGAGTGGCCGCGCAGGCCTCGAACATGACTTCTAGAAACTTCCATGGATAAGTGACAGACTCTCAACTCTGTATGTCATGTTTGCTAGTCTCGAAACATGACAACCACCGCGGATGACCTCAGGCAGGCAACGGATGCCGTCGCCCTCCTCGGTTCCTTTTTCGCCGAATATAAGGCCCTCGCCGATGCTGAGGTGCTGGCCGGTCAGAGGCCGATCGCGGCCGCTCGCCGCCTCCTCGACACCCTCGGCGCGGATGGCGGCGACCATCGCCCGGCGTTCGCGGCTGGAACCGGGCCACTCCAGCCGCGCAGCAGGGGGTTCCTCTCGCCTCAGGCGTTGATCCAGAAGGTGACCGGCTCGACGAAGAACGACGCGTCCAAGCTCGTCGCGGTCGGCTCGATGATGGCCGACGCCGCGGCGGCGGAGAAGCTCGTCTAAGCCGTCCTGAAGTCGCGCGATTCGGATGCCTCCGCGGTCGCGGCGTTCGTCGAGAAGGTGTCGTGGCAGGCGCCGATCGCCCGGGCAGTCACCGCGGGAATGCTCTCGGTCGATGCGGCCGAGTCGATCCGTTCCGGTCTCGGCCAGATCGACGACGCGGTCACCGCCGAGAAGCTTCGTGCGGCCCCCGATTCTCTCCTCGCCGTGGCCTCAACTCTGAACGCGGACCACGTCTTCAAACTCGCGAGACGAATGCGCGACCGCCTCGACGAAGTCGGCATTGCCGCTCGGGAGAAGCAGGCCTACGACGACCGGTTCCTGAGGGTGTACCGGCTGGGAAACGGCAAGGTGCGCCTGAATGGGCTCTTCGCTCCCGAAGACGGCGAATTCGTGCTCTCCGTCTTCGATTCGGTCACCGACCCTCGCCGCGGAGGCGTGCGTTTCGTCGACAAGGAGATGGCGGCGTGGGCGAAACGCCTACAGGATGACTCGCGCAGCACGGATCAGATCGCCGCGGATGCCTTCGTGCAGCTGCTGAAGATCGCCGGTGAGGCCGACCAGGGGCGGGTGTTCGGTGGCCGCCGCCCGTCGGTTTGAGTGATCGTGGCCGGAACGGCCCTCGAAACGGGTCAGGCGGGTCAGGCAGGGCAGATCGAGGGAAACCCGGTCCCGATCTCGCAGGACACCATCGACCGGCTCCTCTGCGACACCGGAACCCGCGGCATCCAGTTCAGTGAATCCGGCGACATCATCAACGTCGGCCGCGACGAACGCCTCTTCACCGAAGCCCAGCGGGCCGCAATGGGCGTTCGCGACGGCGGATGCCGCTGGGTCGACTGCGACAAATCACCAGCCTGGAGCGAGGCCCACCACATTAACGAATGGGTGAAAGACAACGGCTATACCGACCCCGCCGACGGGGTACTGCTCTGCCACCCGCACCACCTGCTGTTGCATGATCAGCACTGGAGCATCATCCGCACCGGTAACGACTACTGGCTCCGGCCGCCGGTCGGAGTCGACCCCGAACAAACCCTGATCGCACTCCCGAGCAAACGGGCGCAACCGTAATCCAGCTGCTGGGCGGTGGGCCTCGACAGGCTCGACCACCGCCAGGTAGCAAGCCGGGGCTACTCTGGCTCCGACGCGGGACACATCGGGGCCACCAACCGAGGCACTGACGAGGCACTCGGCGTAAGGAGAACCGATGCTGTCGAGCTACCTGATCGCCGAGGCCTACGCACGTGTCCGGAGCATCGTGCATGTCGTGCTCGTGGATGCCGACGAAGAGCTGCTGACCTTCCGGCCCGACCCGGAGGCGAACAGCATCGCGTGGTTGATCTGGCACCTGACCCGGGTGCAGGATGACCACCTGGCCGAGCTGATGAACGAGGACCAGCTCTGGGACAGCGCCGGCTGGGCCGACAGGTTCGCGTTTCCCTTCGCGCGGGCGGCCACCGGCTACGGCCAAACCGCCGAGGAGGTTGGGCAGGTGCGCGCCGGCGCATCCGTTCTGGCCGGCTATCTCGACGCGGTGCACGCCCGCACCATCGCCTGGCTGCCCACTCTCACCACGGCAGATTTCTCCCGGGTCGTCGACACCCGCTGGACCCCGCCGGTCACACTCGCGGTGCGCCTGGTCAGCGTGCTCTCCGACGACCTGCAGCACGCCGGCCAGGCCGCCTACGTGCGCGGCCTGGCGGAGCGCTCCGGCCGCTGAGAGAGCCACGCCAGGAGTGCTCACCGCGCGGCCGTGACTGCACGTGCGCGCTACAGCCGCTTCCAGACGTATTCGTTCTCTGGCCGCCCCGGCGTGCCGTAGCGCGGCGACCGCTCGAGCGAGCCGGTGTCGGCCAGATGCTCAAGGTAGCGCCGGGCGGTCACCCGAGAAATGCCGAGCTGCTCCATCACCTCGCTGGAGGAGACCGGAACGGTCTGCAGTTTCAGGAACTCGATCACCGCGCCCAGAGTGCCCTCGGACAGACCCTTCGGCCGCGGCAGCTCGGTGGGCGTGCGCAGGCTCGCGAACGCCAGGTCCACGTCGGTCTGGCTGGTCATCGCGGACAGGCCGCCCAGCTGAAGCCGAAAGTCCCGATACTGCACCAGCTTCTGCGCGAAGGTCGAATAGGTGAACGGCTTGATCAGGTATTGAACAATGCCGGCCGCCACGGCGCCGCGCACGATGTGCAGTTCGCGCACCGCCGTGATGGCGATGATGTCCGTGGTCAGGCCGGCCGCGCGCATCCGTCGGCTCACGTCGAGGCCGTGCAGGTCGGGCAGGGTCATATCCATCAGCACCAGATCGATGGGCTGCCCCGCGGTGACGGCCGTAGCCAGGGCGCGCAGGGCGGAATGGCCGTCGCCGACGGTGCCCGCTTGCACGAAACCGGTCAGACGCCCGAGGTAGGCGGCGTGCGCCTCGGCCGCAATGGCTTCGTCTTCGACGACGAGCACCCGGATGTCCCGGTCAGTCATGCGATCCGCCCATCGTCGCCGCGAGGTCGGGTTCGATGCCCGCAGCGGGCTCCTCCGGCTGCCGGGGGAGGGTGACCGTGAACACGGCCCCCTCGCGGCGGGTGATGCTGAGGCTGCCGCCGAGCCGGTTGACCGTCTGCCGCACCAACGCCAGTCCGAGGCCGCGGCCGAAACTGCCGGGCTCCTTGGTGCTGTAACCGCGGCGGAGGATGTCGGTCACGGCGTCCGGGTCGACGCCGGGCCCGGTGTCGGCCACCTCGATCGCCACCGACGAGGGCGTGGAGCCGACCGAGAGGTGCACCCGGTGGGGTGCCTCGCCGCCGGCGGCCGCGTCGAGTGCGTTATCGACCAGGTTGCCCACGACCGTGACCAGGTCCTGCGCCGTCAGGCCGGAATCGGCGAGGGTTCCGGCCGCCTCAACCGTGAGCAGCACGCCCAGCTCGCTGGCTTGGGCGAACTTGCCCATCAGCAGGGCGCTGAGCACCGGTTCGTCCACCGAGTCGAGCATGTCATCGGTGAGTTGCTGGCTGAGCTCCAGGTCTTTGGTGGCGAAATCGAGGGCCTCGGCGCCGCGCCCAAGTTCCATCAGGGACACGATGGTGTGAAGCCGGTTGGCGTGCTCATGGGTCTGGGCGTGCAGGGCATCCGAGAGGGTGCGCATCGATCGGAGCTCGCTGCCCATCGATTGCAGGTCGGTGTGGTCGCGGATGGTCGCAACCCAGCCCATCGGCGCGGGTTTGGTGCGGCCGCTGCCCGGTTTCAGTGCCGGCAGTTGGCTGACGACCAGCACGCGCGTGTCGGTGACGTGGATCTCGTCGGTGGCGGGGCGGCCGCTCTTCAGTAGCTCGGCGAGCGCCGGGGGAAGGTCGAGACGGTCAAGGCTCTGCGTGGCGGCGGAGGATGCTCGGCCTTCAGTCGGTGAGCGCGGCGGCAGGCCCAGCAGCCGGGCAGCCTGATCGTTGTAGAGCACGACCTCGCCCGTGAGAGTGACGAGCACGAGACCCTCCCGCACCGAATGCAGCACCGAGTCGTAGTAGACGAAGAGCTGGGCGAGCTGCTCCGGTCCCCAGCCGAGCGTGACCCGGCTCAGATAGCGACCGAGCAGCCAGGCGGCGAGGGTGCCCGTGGCTAGCAGTATCAGGGCCACCCCCAGCACGGCCGGCAGCCGCGCGCTCAGCGCGATGGAGAGGTTGCTCGTCTTCACCCCCGCAGCCACCAGGCCCTGAACGGCTCCCTGCTCGTCGGTGATCGGAACGACGGCCCGCACCGAGGGTCCGAGCGTGCCCGTGGTCACCTCGGTGAACGGTTCCCCGGCCAGGGCGGGCGTGACGGTACCGATGTAGGGGCGGCCGATCTCCAACTCGGTCGGGTGGGTCCAGCGGGTGCGGTCGGGCGCCATGATCGTGATGAAGTCGAGGGTGGCGTCGGCGGTGACCCGCTCGGCGTACGGCTGGAGCACCGCGCTGGGATCGGCTGAGCGGCTGGCCTCCAGTACGAGCGGGTTGTCGGCGATGGCGCTGGCGACGGACAGCATCCGTTCCTCGGCGGCGACGAAACCACGGTCGCGGGCGTCCACGAAGGCCGCGGTGCCCGCGAACACGGTTATCGCCATGATGACCAGGGCGTTCGCCAGGAACAGGCGGCGCGCAATGCTCCAGCCTTGCCCCATCGCATCCTTCTTCCATTTGCGCGACCGTGACCAATATGACCGCAACAGTGACGCGGGCGCCTCGGTCGTCCAGTGTGAAACACACCACGGATGGTCCGGGCGCACCAGCGCCTCACCCCAGCCTAGTTACTAGACAAAGGAGTCTTTTATGGCATCACTGCCTCGCGCCCGCGCTGCACAGCCCCCGAAGAAGTTTGACAAGTCCCACTACCTGTACATGGCGGTCATCGTCGCGGTGATCCTCGGCGTCATCGTCGGCCTGCTCTTCGGCGGCACAGGCGGATTCGCCGTCTCGCTCAAACCGCTCGGGGACATCTTCATCGCCCTGATCAAGATGATGATCTCGCCGATCATCTTCTGCACGATCATCCTCGGCATCGGGTCCATCGCGAAGGCCGCCACGGTCGGCAAGATCGGCGGACTGGCCCTCGGCTACTTCCTGACCATGTCCACCTTCGCCCTGGCGATCGGCCTCGTCGTGGGCAACGTGATCAAGCCCGGCTCAGGGCTCGATCTCACCGCGACCACCTTCGTGCCGCCGGAAGCCGCCGAATCGGACTTCTTCCTCGGCATCATCCCGACCACACTGTTCTCCGCACTGACCGCCGGCAACATCCTGCAGACCCTGCTGGTGGCCCTCATCGCCGGCTTCGCGCTGCAGAAGATGGGAGCCGCCGGCAAGCCGATCCTCGAGGGCATCGCGCACGTGCAGGCCCTGGTCTTTCGCATCCTGATCATGGTCATGTGGCTCGCGCCGATCGGCGCCTTCGGTGCGATCGCCGCCGTCGTCGGTGCCACCGGCTTCCAGGCCGTTATCAGCCTCTTCACCCTGATGGGCGCCTTCTACCTGACCTGTGTGCTCTTCATCGTCGTCATCCTCGGCGGGTTGCTCAAGATCGTCACCGGCATCAGCATCTTCAAGCTGATGCGTTATCTCGGCCGAGAGTACCTGCTGATCTTCTCGACCTCCTCTTCCGAGGCGGCGCTGCCGCGCCTGATCGCCAAGATGGAGCACCTCGGCGTCTCCAAGCCGGTCGTGGGCGTCACGGTTCCCACCGGATACTCCTTCAACCTCGACGGCACCGCGATCTACCTGACCATGGCGTCGCTCTTCATCGCCACGGCCATGGGTCAGCCGCTCGCCCTGGGCGAGCAGATCGGGCTCCTCGCCTTCATGATCATCGCCTCCAAGGGTGCCGCCGGAGTGTCCGGTGCCGGGATCGCGACCCTGGCCGCCGGCTTGCAGGCCCACGCCCCGCAGCTGCTTGAAGGAGTCGGCTTCATCGTGGGCATCGACCGCTTCATGTCCGAGGCCCGCGCGCTCACGAACTTTACCGGCAACGCCGTCGCCACCGTGCTGATCGGATCCTGGACCAAGGAGATCGATCGTGCCCAGGTCGACCGGGTGCTCGACCGTCACGAGCCGTTCGACGAGACCACGATGATCGCCCACCACGGTGCGCCCAGCGCCGCCGAAACGGCCGCCGCGACCGAGAAGTCCGCGCAGATCGCGGCGCTCAAGGCCTGAGTCCGTTCCGGGTCGTCGAACGCGACCCGGCACGGATGGTCCGCGGCGACTGTCTCGCGGCCTGCGGTAGGGCCGGTTCTCCCCGCTACCCGAAACCGTCGAAATCGCTGCTTCTGCGACGCAAATACCCCCGTGTTAGGATTACTGCTGGTCTTACGACCCTTCACCAGGACGCGAATGTACAGCCACGGCCCCATCGGTACGGCGCTTCGTATGGTGAGGCCATGACGGATGCGATCCCCATGATCGCCCCAGCCCACGCTTTCCATCGCGTCGAGGCCGGTCACGGCCTACCCGTCCGACACAGCGTGCATCCGTTCCGTCGGCCGTGATTCGGCCCCGCCCGGCGTGCACCGGGAGAATCCGTGACCGAAACTATTGCCGTGAAGGCAGATCGACTGTACAAAGCGTTCGGGCGTCGTCCGCACGAGCTCGTCAAGAAGCTGACCGCGGGAGCCAGCCGCGATGAGGTGTCCTCGCTGGGCACCGCCGCCGTTATCGACGCCTCATTCGAGGTTCACCGCGGCGAAATCTTCGTGGTGATGGGGTTGTCCGGTTCGGGCAAATCCACCCTGATCCGCATGCTCAACGGGCTACTGGACGCCACCTCTGGCAGCGTGACGGTGGCCGGCCAGGCCATCACCGGCATCTCCGCCGCCGCGCTGCGCGAGGTGCGCCGCACCAATATTTCCATGGTGTTCCAGCACTTTGCCCTGCTACCGCATCGCACCGTGATCGACAACGTCGCCTACGGACTCGAGGTGCAGGGCACGGGCCGCGAGGAGCGGCTCGCCAAGGCGCGCACCATCATCCGCCTCGTCGGGCTCGACGGCTGGGCCGACAGCCTGCCGTCCGAGCTTTCCGGCGGAATGCAGCAGCGAGTCGGCCTCGGCCGGGCTCTCGCCGCCGACACCGACGTCCTCCTGATGGATGAGGCGTTCTCGGCCCTTGACCCGCTGATCCGCCGCGAAATGCAGGAGCAGTTGATCGAGCTGCAGGCCGAGCTCGGCAAAACCATCATCTTCATCACCCACGATCTCAACGAGGCCATGTTCCTCGGCGACCGCATCGCGGTCATGCGCGATGGTCGCATCGTTCAGATCGGCACCCCCGAGGAGATCCTGACCGACCCGGCGAACGACTACGTCGCTCAGTTCGTGCAGGATGTCGACCGCGCCCGGGTGCTGACCGCGGCCAGCGTGATGGAGCCCGTGCGCTCCGTGGTCACGATCACCGGCGGTCCCCGAGCTGCGCTCCGCACCATGCGCGACCTGCAGACCTCCGCCACCTTCGTGCTCAACCGCGACCGCACCTTCGCCGGTGTGGTGCGCGATCGCGACGTGCTGGGGCAGGTCAAGGCCGGCGAGACCGATCTGCGCGCGATAGTGCGCACGGATGCGATCTCCGTCAACCCGGACACCCCGCTGGTCGACCTGGTCGAACCCTCGGTCGGCAGTGATCTGGCCATCGCCGTGGTCGATGAGAAGAACCGTCTGCTCGGCGTCATCCCGCGGGTGACCCTGCTGGCCGCGCTCGGCAACGTGAGCACGAATACGGGGGACGTGCCCGTGATCGAGCCCGCAGCCACGATTTCCATCAGCGTGATCACCGAAACCCTCCGCGACACCGCTCTGGAAGGAGCCGACCTGTGAACGACTTCCGACTTCCTCTGGGCACCCTCGTGGAGGGGTTCATCGACTGGATCACCGACACGTTCGGGTTCTTATTCGACTTCATCCGGGCCGTCTTCGACGGTGCCTACGAACTGGTCGACTTCCTCCTGGTGGCGCCGCCCTTCTGGGTGATCATCGTGCTCTCGGCGGGGCTGGCCCTGGCCACCCGCGGTTGGAAATTCATGGTCGGTACCGTCCTCGGTCTGATCGTCGTCGTCGGCGTCGACCAGTGGGAGAACGCCATGGACACCCTCGCACTGGTGCTGGTCGCCAGCGTGCTCGCGATCGCCCTCAGCCTGCCGCTCGGCATCCTGGCGGCGAAGTCCGCGGTGGCGTCCAACATCATCCGGCCGATTCTCGACTTCATGCAAACCATGCCGGCCTTCGTGTACCTGATTCCCGCGCTGATTCTGTTCCGCGTGGGCGTCGTGCCCGGAATCGTGGCCACCATCATCTTCGCGATGGCCCCGGGAGTCCGCCTCACCGAGCTGGGCATCCGCGGAGTCGACCGAGAAGTGGTTGAGGCCGGGCAGGCCTTCGGCGCCTCGCCCTGGCGCATCCTCCGGCAGATCCAGCTTCCGCTGGCGATGCCGACGATCATGGCGGGTATCAACCAGGTCATCATGCTCTCCCTGTCGATGGTCGTCATCGCCGGTATGGTCGGTGCCGGGGGGCTGGGAGCGGATGTCGTCGCCAGCCTGAACCGCATCGATGTCGCACTCGGTTTCGAAGCCGGCCTCGCCGTGGTGATCCTCGCCATCTTCCTTGACCGCCTGACCGCCGCACTCGGCACCGGCGACACCCCGCTCGGTCGAATCATGTCGGCCCGCAAGCGCCGCGCCCAGCAAGCCCTGGCCGCCTGAGCCAGTGCGCCGCGCACACGACCTCCTGATTTCTGATTCTGCCCCGGTCGCCCACCAGGCGACACGAAAGGAAACAATATGAAAAACCGATCACTGTCCCTCATCGCCCTCGGAGCCGTTGGGCTCCTCGCACTCAGCGGCTGCGCCTCGGCCGAGGCCGCCGTCGTCGGCGACGGGAACAAGGACCAGAAAGACATCACCATCGCCGTGTTCAACGGCTGGGATGAAGGCGTCGCGGTCTCCGAACTGTGGAAGGCCATCCTCGACGAGAAGGGCTACAACGCGGAGTTGGAATACGCCGACGTTGCCCCCGTCTACTCGGGTCTCTCCACCGGAGACTACGACATCAACATGGATGTCTGGATGCCACAGACCCACGCGTCCTACGTGAAGGAGTACGGCGATGACATCGTCGACCTCGGCGCATGGAACGAGGAATCCCGCCTGACCATCGCCGTCAACAAGGATGCCCCCATCGATTCCCTCGACGAGCTGGCCAGGAACGCCGACAAGTTCGGCAACCGCATCGTCGGAATCGAACCCGGAGCCGGCCTGACCAAGGCCACCACTGAGAAGGTCATCCCGGCCTACGGCCTCGACGACATGGAATACCTGACCTCATCGACCGCAGCCATGCTCACCGAGCTGACCGCGGCCACCAAGGCCGGCGAGAACATCGTCGTCACCCTCTGGGAGCCGCACTGGGCCTACGGTTCGCTGCCGATCAAGACCCTCGAGGACCCCAAGGGAACCCTGAAGAACACCGAGTCGCTCCACAGCTACGCCAAGTCCGACTTCGCCGAGGACTTTCCGCAGGCCACCGAGTGGATCAAGGGCTTCGACATGGACCTCGACAAGCTGTACTCGCTTGAGAAGGCCATGTTCGTCGACTACGACGGCAAGGACTACGAGCCGATCGTGGCGAAGTGGATCTCCGAGAACCAGGAGTACGTAGACTCTCTGACCACCACTTAACACAGAACACAACACGAGAGCGGCAGGAGAGGCCCGGTCAAGGATACCCGGGCCTTTCTTGCACCTCAGCGGGGCAGCACGGATGTGCGCCCCCGGGTGTCGAAGGCGGCCGACCGCGCCCCGCAGGGTGCCGGGGCGACGCTGGCAGTGGTTGCCCTGGTTTTGGAGGTCGAATCGAAGATGACCAGGGTGCTCACGCCGTGCTCCAACGATCGGGTTCGTCAGGTGCCGGCCGCTTCAGTGCATCGCAACCGCGGACCGGGGAAGGTTGCCGACTACGGGGTTGTCTGTGTCAGGAACTCAGTGAGCTCGCGGGTGATTTCGGCGGCAACGGCATCCGTTGACATGGTGGCAACACCGTCGCCGTTCTCGGCGCCGTAGTCGCCGAACCGCGCATGGTTGGCGCCTTCGATTTCGACGAAACGGGTGTCGGGCACAAGTAGATCTGCGCTGTCGGCGATCTTCTCCGGGGTGCTGAGGCCGTCGGCGCTCCCGCTGAGGCTGAGGGCCCGCAGATCGGTGCGCTCCGGCGCGGCCGCGCAGTAGCTGCCGAACAGCACCAGCCCTGCCACCGCGGGATCGTCCGCCAGCATGCAGGCTCGCACGCCGCCGATCGAGTGGCCGCCCACGAACCAGGTGGAGACGTCGGGGACGGCGTCGGTGAAGGTGGACAACGTCCGGCGGTCGAAGATGGCGAGGTTGAGCACCGGCTTGGTGATCACAACGGTCACCCCGGTGTCTTCGACCGTGCCCGCCAGCTTGTCGAGGTAGGCATAGGGGTCAACCCGGGCACCGGGAACGAAGACCAAGCCGATGTCGCCGGCGTCGTCGGCGGGCGCGAGGACGACCGACGTGGGGGTGTCGGTGACGGTCACGTTCGGGTTGGCGAAGACCTCGTCCGCCGCGGCCCGATCGGCCACGCGCACAGTGTTCACCCAGGCAAGGAACACGATCACGACGAGTACGAACGCGGTCAGGGTCCACCAGCCACCGGCCCGGATGCCGCGCCGCAGCCGTCCTCGTCGACGTGCCTCGGTCATGCAGCCGGGCTGGATCATCGCGCTCCGCTCCTCGCCTGTCCGGTCGGGGTGAGACCGGAAACCGCTGGTGGTCTCAACCTAGCCGCAACCGACCTGCCGGGGCCGAACCGCTCCGGCCTCAGTCGTCGAGACCGCGGGCGGCCAGAGCCTCACCGATCGCATCCGCGGCATAGAGCGAGCGCACGACCACCGGCACGGCCAGGGCGAGCAGCGAACCCTGGGTGCCGCGCGCCCGACGGGCCTCGATCACCTCGGACACGATCTCGGTGACGAGCGGGATGCACCGCAGGGTGAGGGCGAGGAGGAGGCCGACCCGGTCGGCGTCGACCCAGCGACGGAACGGTCGCAGAAGCTTCTGAAAGCCCTCAAGCACGGCCGTGACCGTGGTCGTCACGGTGAACAGCGCCGCCAGCGCCACGGCGATCAGTAGCCGCCCGGCCATCAGGCCGGCCGTGGTCCAGCCGGCGAACAGCGCCTGGACTGGAACGGCGATCACCAAAATCCACAGGATCGGGCCGATCTGCTGCCACGCCGCGCCCAGCGGCACCCGCGCCACCAGGAACAGTGCGGCGACCCCGAGAAGGCAGGCGCCCAGCTGCCAGAGCTCGCCGAGCGAGCCGACGAGCAGCACGGCGAGCGAGAGAAGCACGAGCTTGAGCAGCATCGGCGCGCGGTGGATCAGCGAGTGGCCGGGGTGATAGAGCCCGATCATGCCGGCCCGATCATGCCAGCAGCTCCCGGTACGCGCCGAGCGCGGCATCCGGTGCACCGTCGGCGACCACCCGGCCGTCCTCGATCACAATCACGCGGTCGAAGGCGGCGAGCAGGTCCAGCTGGTGGGTGACCACGATGACCTGCTGGCTCAGGCCGAGCAGAAGTTCGGTGATGCGCCGGGCATTGCGTGCGTCGAGCAGCGTGGTCGGCTCGTCGGCGACCACGATCTCAGGCTCCGCCACGAGCACGGCCGCCAGCGCGAGCAACTGCTTTTGGCCGCCGGACAGCCGGTGCGCCGGATGGTCGGCGTGCTGGTCGAGCCCGAAGCGCTCGAGCGCCGCCCGCGTGCGGGTCGAGATCTCGAGCGGGGTCAGCCCGCGGCGGCGCAGGGTGAAGGCGACGTCTTCGGCCACGGTGGGCATCACGATCTGATTGTCCGGGTTGGTGAAGATGAAGCCGACCTGCCGGCGCACCGCCTTGGCGTTCCGGGCCACGTCGAGGCCGCCGACGCTCACGATTCCGGTGTCGGGCTTGATCAATCCGTTGATCAGGCGCACGAGGGTGGACTTTCCCGACCCGTTCGCACCGACGATGCCGATGCGCTGTTCGGTGAGGGTCAGACGGATGTCCCGCAGCACCATCCGTTCACCGAACGCATGCGAGACGCTGTCGAAGTCGATCCTGCTCATGATGCGGGCGTGACTGCTCCGGCGGTGACGTCGGCGGCCTCGGGCGCGGGAGCGGCGCTGCGGCGCGGCGGGATCAGACCCGGGTAGGCCCTGTGAACCTGGCGGGCCACCAGTACGGTCACGACCACCTTGATCAGGTCGCCGGGCAGAAACTTCGCGGCGTCGACAAGAGCAACCCAGAGCGGCAGGCCCAGGTTGATCGCGGTGACGGGCACGCCGATCAGGTAGACCACGACGATACCGCCGAGGGTGGTGGCGCCGAGCGCCGCCCAGAGCCGGTAGCGGGGGAGGAGCAGGCCGGTCAAGTAGCCGATGACCAGGGCGCCGAGCAGCCAGCCGTAGAGGTAGCCGGCGGAGGGTGAGGTGGTGAACCAGACGATGCCGCCGCGCCCGCCAGACAGCAGCGGGAGGCCGGCTGCGGCGAGGGCGAGCAGGAGGAGCACGGCGAAGAAGCCCTTGCGCGCCCCGAGGATCGCCCCGGCCAGCATCACCCCGAGGGTCTGGAAGGTGATCGGCACGGCCACCGCCCCAATACTCAGGGCGCCGGGCAGTCCGAGTGCGGCGATCAGGGCGGCGAAGATGGCGATCTGCGACAGGTCGCGCACGCTCATGATGCGGGGTGTCGGGGTGCGGGCGATGAGGGGGCTGGAAGTCATGATCTTCAATCTAGAATTCCGCGGCAGCGCGAGTCTGAAGAAGACCTACAAAGAATGCGGCGGAACTCTATACGGGCGCGTCCGGCAAGCTCCCGACGCAGGGGTGTCTCGGGGTTTCTGCCGGTAGAGCGTTTCCCCGCATTCGAGCATGCCGATGTAGGTCGCAATCTTCGCGGCGCGAGCCTCGGGCTGCTTCGTACCGTCGAGGCGGAACAGGATCGCGAAACGGTTCTGGGACGTGAGCGCCGGGAAGAACCCGGCGGGACGCATCCACCCCTCCGCGATGAGGGTGAGGGCTGAGTCCCGGTTGAGCTGTGACCACACGCTGCGGGCTCGGCGGGGAGTGAAGGCCTGCGACAAGTAACCGTCGAGAGAGTTCACTTGCCCGTCGATCCAGCCGCAGCACAACGCGATCTCGAGCGCCTGCATGGGTGGTCTCCGGTGCCGCGGGGCGTTTCTTCCGCAGCTGCAAACGGATGCGCTCGTCCGACGGAGTACTGCTGTGCCATGCTCACCCTTTGCTCCTGCACAACAAGCACTGGACGATCATCCGCACCGGAACTCAGTGCCGACTGCGGTCACCGATGCAGGTTGACCCGGAGTGGACGATAATCGCGTTGCCGAGCGAGCAAACAAGCGGGGCCGAGGGTCAGGCGACGAGGCGGGCGTTGTTCGTCGAAGCAGCGGCGGAGAAGCGCGGAAGGGTGGCCGTCGGCGCCCGCTCCGGTTCGGCCCAAACGGAGATCGGGGCGGGAATGAAGGGGAGCGCGGTGGGCTCGGCGGTGACCTCGCCGCGCAGAATGGCGGTCTCGGTGCGGAGCACGGAGGCCAGGGACGAGGCAATCTGGTTCGCCTTCAGATCGTGGAAGATCACGTCGGTGTCGTCACTGCTGCGGGGAATTAGAGTCCACTGGCCTTGGGCGCCGACGAGACGAGCGATTTGGGTGTGCAGGAGCTCGAATATCTGAGCGTCGCTGAGCTCGGGAACGGGCGGGGGGATGACCGGTGCGACCGGTGCGACGCGACGTCGTCGACCAAACATCGGGAGCCCCTTTCGGCTAACGTGCCCGTGAACTCTTCAGTTTGCCGTGCGGCGCGCTACGGCCCGCGCTGACACGCCGACAGCGGAGGACTTAGTCTTCGATTCGGCGATCGTCGGCATCCTGGATGACGGTTCCGATGGCGACGGCGGCGCTGAGCAGCCAGCCGACCCACATCAGCGCCAGGCGCCAGTCGCGGGGACCGGTGCGGGTGGCGCTCAGAATGTTCCAACCGCCGGCGAGCACGCCGATGATGGCACTGCTGAAAATGAACTTTCGCATGGAGACCTCCGCGTCTAACGCTACCCGGAAGTTGCCCGGCTGCACGTTTCCCGACAATCTGACCGATCGGACAAGCTCTGAC
Organism: Cryobacterium sp. Hz7; assembly: GCF_004402815.1. Taxonomy (NCBI): domain Bacteria; kingdom Bacillati; phylum Actinomycetota; class Actinomycetes; order Micrococcales; family Microbacteriaceae; genus Cryobacterium; species Cryobacterium sp. Hz7. Next base: position 296,037 of record NZ_SOFB01000053.1, on the reverse strand, counting down.
CGATCGGTCAGGTACCGTGATCGGGTGACTCCAGAGCCCGTTATGCCCCAGCCCCCACACAACCGCCAGAGCACCAGCGCAGAACTGCGCGCGACAGCGCTGGAGCAGTTCGCCTCGGTCGGGTTCGCCGGCACCTCGCTGCAGCAGATCGCCGACGCGGCCGGGTACTCCAAATCGAGCGTGCTCTACCACTTTGCCTCCAAGGAAGCGCTCCTCGACGAGGTGCTCACCCCGGCGGTGAACCGGCTGGAGGCCATTCTCGAACGGTTCCTCGCCACCGAGGAGAGCGCCCTGACCCGGAGCCGGTTCGTGAACGACTTCATCGACTTCATCCTTGAATTCCGCCTCGAGCTGCACACCTTCATCAACCAGTCTCAGTCGCTGCGCGGCATCCCCGTGATCGACCGGGCAGGAGTGGTGATCGTGCGCCTCTCCGACACGCTGTGCCACGGCGATGCGAGTACGGAGGACCGCATCCGCTTCGGTATCGCCCTCGGCGGCGCCGCCTACACCCTGGTGGCCGGCATGACGTTCCTCGGGGAGGAGATAGCCCCGGTGGAAGAGGTCCGACCGGCTCTCCTGACCGTCATCACCGAGTTGCTTGCCCCTGTCACCGTTCGCACCGCCCCGTCCCGGAAGTAGCACCCATGGCAACCCTGCTCTATCGAATCGGTCACTTCGCCTACCAGCGTGCGGGCCTGGTGCTCGGCATCTGGGCCATCCTGCTGGTCGGGATCCTCGGCTCCGGGGTGGCGCTCGGTGGCCAGACCCAGGAGTCGTACGCGATTCCCGGCACGGAATCACAGGACACCATCGACAAGCTCGGCGAGGTGTTCCCCCAGGCGGCCGGCGCCGCGGTACAGGTTGTCTACACGGCCCCGGACGGGGCATTCGTCACCGACGAGCCTTACCGCACGGCCATCGTCGACATGGCGGCCGAACTCGCGGACGTGCCCGGCGTCGACTCGGTGCTGACGCCCTATGACGAATATGCGTCGGGCGCGATCTCCGACGACTCGGAGAGTGCGTTCAGCCAGGTTCAGTTGTCCGGCTTATCAACCGACGTCACCGCGGAAACCCTCGACGACGTGACCGCGACGCGGGATATCGCCGAGCAGGCCGGCCTCGAGGTAGCCTTCGGCGGCCAGGTTTTCCAGGACAACACCTTTGGCATCACCATCTCCGAGGTTCTCGGCCTGATCTTCGCGGGCGTGGTGCTGGTGATCACCTTCGGTTCGCTCGTATCCGCCGGGATGCCGCTGCTGATGGCCCTGATCGGCGTCGGCGTCGCCATCGGCGGCATCACCGTGATTTCCGCATTCGTGCCAGTCTCGAGCACGGCCCCCATGCTCGCCCTGATGCTCGGACTCGCCGTAGGCATCGACTACGTGCTCTTCATCCTGTCGCGGCATCGCACGCAGCTCGCCAATGGGGTCGAACCACACGATTCGGCCGCCTCGGCCGTGGCCACCGCCGGCAGCGCCGTCGTCTTCGCCGGGATCACCGTGATCATCGCCCTGCTCGGGCTGCTCGTGGTCGGCATCCCGTTCCTCAGCGTGATGGGGCTGGGCGCCGCCTTGGCCGTGCTGGTCTCCATCTTCGTGGCGGTCACGCTCCTCCCCGCCGTTCTCGGCCTCGCCAAGGGGCGCCTCACTCCCAAGACAGGCAGCCGCGCGCACCACCGGGCCACCCGTCCAGACACCGGCCGGCCCACCCTCGGCCACCGCTGGGTCAACCTCGTGCTCAGGGCGCCGGTCGTGGCCGTGCTCCTCGTGGTGGGCGTGCTCGGCACGCTGGCGATCCCGGCCCTCAGCCTCGACCTGAACCTGCCTGACGGGGCGTCCGAGCCGGCCGGTTCGACGCAGCGAGAGGCGTTCACCATGCTCGAGGAGGGCTTCGGTCCGGGCTACAACGGTCCGCTCATCGTCGTCGTCGACATCACCCAGACGACGGATATCTTCGGTGACCTCGACACCATCGGCGCGGCCCTGCGCACCCTGCCCGGCGTGGCCTTCGTCGGCAAGGGCACTCCGAACCCGACCGTCGACACCGCCATCATCCAGGTCATGCCGGACAGCGCGCCGAACGCGCCCGAGACCAAGGCGCTCGTGCAGGCCATCCGCGATCTGGCACCATCGATCGACGACGACTTGCGCACCCCCATCGCCGTGACCGGCGCGACCGCCGTGTCGATCGACATCTCCAACCGCCTCAGCAACGCGCTCGTGCCGTTCGCCCTGATCGTGGTGGGGCTCTCGATCATCCTGCTGACCATGGTGTTCCGGTCGATCTTCGTGCCGATCAAAGCGGCCCTCGGGTTCCTGCTCTCGGTGGCCGCATCGATCGGCGCGACCGTGGCGATCTTCCAGTGGGGCTGGTTCTCCGAGCTGCTCGGGGTGGAAACCCCCGGGCCGATCCTAAGCTTCCTGCCCATCCTGCTGATGGCCGTGCTCTTCGGTCTGGCCATGGACTACGAGGTGTTCCTCGTCTCCGGCATGCGGGAGGAGTTCGTGAAGACCGGCCTGGCCCGCGAATCCATCGTGCACGGGTTCTCCCACGCTGCCCGCGTGGTCACGGCCGCCGCCCTGATCATGTTCTTCGTCTTCTTTGCCTTCGTGCCCGAGGGCACCGGGGCGATCAAGGGCATCGCGTTCGCCCTCGCCGTCGGAGTCTTCCTCGACGCGTTCCTGGTGCGGATGACATTGGTCCCGGCCGCGATGGCCCTCGCCGGCGATGCCGCCTGGTGGCTGCCATGCTGGCTCTCCCGCATTCTGCCCAACGTCGACATCGAGGGTGAGGGTCTGCGCCGGCACCTGGCCGACAAGGAATGGGCCATCAGCCAGCCGCACGCCATCACGGCCGAGGGAGCCGTCTTCGGGCTGCCGGAGAGCCCCTTCGGGCCGCTGGACCTCACCATTGACGCCGGCGCGGTGGTGGTACTGACCGGCTCCGCCACCCACCGCCGCGTCGTCGCCGCCACCCTGGCCGGCCGGCTCGACCCGGTGTTCGGCCGCCTCCAGGTCATGGGCTTTCCGCTGCCGTCCGAGCGCAGCCGCGCCCTCCGCGCGGTGGCCCTCGCCGACGTGGGCGACAGCCGCGACAATGGGCTCACCGTGGGGGAGTTGCTGGCCGAACGGCTGGACCTGGCGCATCCGTGGTACCGCGTCGCGTCGCGCCGCTCGCTTCTCGCGGGGTGGATCGCGCGTCTGAACGGTGCGCTCGGCACCCCGTCGAGCGGCCGGGACGCCGGCCCGATCGTGGCCGGCACGACGGTATCGTCCCTCTCCGCCCTGGGCCGTGCCGCGGTGCTTGTGACGGCGGCGCTCATCGAGACCCCGGGAGTTGTCATCGTCGACCTCGGCGAGGGACTGCCCGTCGACCCGGCGGGGCGGGACCTCGTGCAGGTGCTGGCGATCCTCGCCCCGGCATCGACCGCCCTCATCGTCGGTGCCGCTTCCTTCCCTGAGGCGATCGCGGTCTACCGCGGGGCCCGCCCGCTGCAGACCCTCGAACTCGATTCCCGTGACCGAAAGGCCCTGCAGCGATGAGCACCAGGCTTGAGAAACTGTTCAGCCGCACGCCCGGGCAGCGCCGAGGGGCCCTCGGGGCCCTGCTGGCGGGCCTGATCGTGGTGCCGCTGGCGGTTGCCGGACTCTTCGCCGGGGCTCTCGCCACCGCCGATCAGCGCGTGGACACGCTGTCGGCGATCGTCGTCAACAACGACGAGATCGTCACCACCACCCTGCCCGACGGCACCGAGCAGCCGGTGCTCCTCGGCCGCCTGCTCGTGACCGAACTCACCAAGCCTTCCGATGACGGGTCCGAGGCCACCGGGTTCGACTGGACCATCTCCAACTCCGCGGATGCCGCGGCGGCCCTGGCCTCCGGCGACGCCTACGCGGTGCTCACGATCCCGAAGGACTTCTCGGCGTCGGTGACCTCGCTGGGCGGGGCGGCTCCCACCCAGGCCGACCTGGGCATCCGCACGGATGACGCGCACTCGTTCCTGGCCGGATCGGTGGCCCAGTCGGTGGGCACCGCCATGTCGGGCGTCTTCGGCCGCGAGATCACCTCGCAGTACCTCAACGGGCTCTACACCAGCCTGGCTGTGCTGGGCGAGTCCCTCACGCAGGCGGCGGATGGCGCCGCGCAGGTTTCGACCGGGGTCACCGGCGTGGCCACCGGACTCGATTCGCTGGCCGGCGGCACGGCCGCCGCGGCATCCGGGGCCTCGTCCGCCGCGACCGGCGCCGCCAGCTTCTCCTCCGGCGTGGCCGAGTACACCCAGGGCGTCACCGGACTGAGCGACGGCCTGACTCGGCTGAGCACGGGCGCGGCCGGGCTGGCTCCGCTCGCGACCGGCCTACCGGCCTACGCGGCCGGGGTGCAGTCCAACGCCGACGGTTTCAGGCAGCTGAACGCGGCCATGCAGAGCGACCCGCGGGTCGCCGACTACGCGCCGGCCCTGCTGCAGCTCCAGGGCGGATTCGACGCCCTCGCCGCGCAGAGCACCGGCATCGGCCAGGTTGGTCCGGGCCTCGAAGGCGTGCTCGATGGGGTGTCTCAGAGCGCCAACGGTGCGAGCCTGCTCTCCGCCGGCGGCAGCGACCTCCGCGGCGGTGCCAGCGACCTCGCCACCGGCGTTGCCGGCATCGCCACCGGCCTCTCGCAGCTGGCCACCGGAACAACGGATGCCGCGGCGGGCGCCCGCCTGCTCGAATCGGGCGCGGTCGAACTCGCCAGCGGGCTGCAGGACGGCGCGGACAGCGCGGCCCTTCTCACCGACACCGACCCGGTGACGACGGCGGCGGTCGTCTCCGAACCGGTCGGCATCACCGCGGAGCGCGACAACGCCTTCGCGTCGATCGGCCCGGTCATCGGCATGGTCTTTGTGCCGATCGGCCTGTGGATCGGTGCCCTGGCGATCTTCCTGGTGATGCAGCCGCTGTCCGCGCTCGCGCTCGCGTCGACCGCGTCGACCGGCAACCTCGTGGCCCGCAGCCTCGGCCGTGCGTTCGGAATCGCCGCAGCGCAGGCCGTGGTCGTGGTGTTGTTGCTGCACAGCACGCTCGGCGTCTCGTGGTCGATCCTGCCGTCGACCCTGGCCTTCGCGGTGTTCCTCGCCTTCGTGTTCGCGGCGGTGCACCACTTCCTCACGGCGGCGTTCGGCCGGGTCGGAATCGTGGTCTCCCTGGTACTGCTCGCGCTGCAGCTCACCGCGGTGGGTGGGCTCTACCCGATTGAGCTGGTGTCGGCGCCGTTCCAGATGATCAGCCCGTTCCTGCCGCTCACCTGGGCGGTGCGGGGCATGCAGGCCATTGTCTCCGGGGGAGGCGGCAGCGCCGGCGGGCCCGCGGCCATCCTGCTGATCTTCGCACTGGTGAGCGTTCTGGCCTCGTATTGGACCGTCGCCAGCCGGCGCGGCGCCCGCTCGTTCGGCCTGGCGCAGGCCCGCAGCTGATTCGGGGTATCTGTTCCCGGAGGGAACGTGTGCCCGCCCGCGTGAGGTTGCGCCCCGTGCGCCGCACGAATTCGCCGGAGATTTTGGCTCACCCGAGCAACCGTGGTTCAGGTTCAGGTTCAGGCGAGCTTGCGTGTGGGGCTGACTCAGGACATCCGTCGCCCAAATTCTCCAGTCGGCGCGGACCAGTGCGGAACAGGTGCGGATACCCGGCTCGGCCCGGCCGGATCTCCTGAGGTGGCCACACCTCCCGCCTGATGCGCCGAAGTGCCTGTGCGGTTCGGGCGTGCACCTCGCGCTTTGTTCTGCCCCGCAGCCCGAACGAATTCGACGGAGATTTTGCCAAGCCAGGTCCAGGATGCCCCGGAAAGTAGCGTTTCCGCCAAAATCTCCGTCGAATTGGTTCGACGACCTGGCTCAGAGTTGGTCGACGACCAGGATCAGGGGAGAGACGGGCCCTGGCCGATACTCAACCAGGCGTCGGTTCCTCCGCGAGCGTTCGGGCCAGGGCCTCGGTTCGTGGCGCGGGCCTCCTTCATCGCTTGAAGCTGGCGGTCGACAGCCGCTCTGGTCGCCCCAGCCGAGAGCTGCCGTTCGAGGTCCGCGTCGAGCGGGGCCGTGACATCGTTCAGAGCGCCGCTGGAGAGCAGCTCGTCGGTGGCGGCGGCGCGGGCCTGCATCTGGGTGACCCGGTCCTTGGCCCGGTCGAGGTCGGCACCGACCGTGCCCAGTTGCGAGCCGATGCCGGACGCGGCCTCGTTGGCCTTGACCCGAGCCTCGGAGGCAGCGTAGGTGGCCTTGATGGTCTCCTTCTCCGTGCGGAAGGCGGCGACCCGTTCGGCGAGGCGTCGTTCGTTGTCCTGCAGTTGCGCCTGCTGCTGCGCCAAAACGAGGTACTGGTCACGGATGGCTGCCACCTGGCCCTCGAGGAGCGACCGGCGTTCCAGCGCCGTGCGGGCCAGATCTTCCCGGCCCTGGTTCAGGGCCTCCTGGGCCTGGTCGGCCAGCCGCTGGTAGCGGCCGCCCATGTCCTGCCCCTGCAACTCAATTCGCTTCTTTGCCGTTGCGACCTCGGCCAGCCCCAGGCGCACCTGCTGGAGCGACTTCACCTGCTGCTCGTAGCTGTCGTCGAGGGCCTCGCGGGGGTCTTCGATCCGGGTCAGGGCCTGGTTTGACTTGCTGCGGAGGATGACGCGCAGCCGCGAGGTGAGGCTCATGATTCAGTCCTTCTGTTGAAAGTATTCATGGGCAGGGGCCGGCGCGGATCGGAGAACCCGTCGTTGCCGTTATGGGAGTGGCCGTCGAGGGAGCAGCCGTTGAGCGAGCGGCCGTTGAGGGAGCGCAACTCATCGACCCCAGCCCGGAGCGCGGCCACCTCGCGGTCGACCTCGGACCGAAGGGCCGTGAGGGTGTCATCGGTGAGCTCTCCGAGACCGGCAGCGACGGCCGAGCGCAGCCGGCGCACCAACCCGGCCACTTGGTCGACACGGCGGCCGGCCACCGACAGCGCCTCGGCGAGCACGACAGGATCGGCCTCGCTCGTCAGTAGCCGCAGCTGCGATTGCAGCGTGACGCTTTCGCCCTGAATGCGACGGAAAAGTCGCGGAAGCTCGCCGAGCGGGCCCTGGCTGCTCCGGGCCAGGTCGACGGCTGCCTGACCACTGTCGAGAGATTCCTTCAGCCGCAACTGCAGCTTCAGAACCTCGTGTTGCGGGCCCCGACTCAGGATGGTGCGAGAACGCAACACCGCGCCGGTCAGCCTGCGGCTACGGCGAATGCGCCGGTACAGCCTCCGCACCAGAACGAAGAACGAGACGAAGACAACGAGGCTGATGGTCGCGAGTGAGATCGACACCCAGCTCAGCAGTGAATTCAGGTCCATGGGTCCGCCTCTTTCAAACAGTCAGCCGGGGTCGCGCCACACCCGGACACGATCCACGGGTTAAAGTACGCGCGTTACCTCAAAGTTGTCCCCATGTCGGGCGACCGTGGCCGAGTGGCCAGCCCGGCCACCGCTTTCGGCCCACTGGTAGCCTTGGGAGACCACCAAGGCGTCGCTCTGCGCCCGCCGGAACGGACGATCCCATTACCTCTGCAGCCGAACCCACGGCATCCGCCGCCCCGGACTCCACCTATTCGCTGGTCGTGGTCTCCAACCGCCTCCCGATCGAGATCGAGGTTTCCGAAGACGGAACCGAGGGCTGGCGCACCTCGCCCGGCGGCCTGGTCACCGCCCTCGAGCCCATGATGCGCAGCTCCGACGGCGCCTGGGTGGGCTGGCCCGGCATCGCCGACCGCTCGTTCGACCCGTTCGAGAACGACGGCATCTCCATCGTGCCGGTGCGGCTCAGCGAGTCGGAGTTGGAGGATTACTACGAGGGCTTCTCCAACGACACGATCTGGCCGCTTTACCACGACGTGATCGCGCCGCCGCGCTACCACCGCGAATGGTGGGAGGCCTACGTTCGGGTGAACCGCCGCTTCGCCGACGCCGCCGCATCCGCCGCTGCGCCCGGCGCCACGGTGTGGGTGCACGACTACCAGTTGCAGCTCGTGCCACGGATGCTGCGCGACGCGCGGCCCGACCTCGTGATCGGGTTCTTCAACCACATCCCTTTTCCGCCCTACGGGATCTACGCCCAGCTACCCTGGCGCAAGCAGATCCTCGACGGACTGCTCGGCGCCGACCTGATCGGTTTCCAGCGCCTCGCCGACGCCGGTAACTTCTCCCGAGCCGTGCGCCGCCTCTACGGCTATCCGACCCGCGGCGTCGCCATCGATGTGCCCGCACCCGATGGCAAGCATCGCCGGGTAATCGCCAAGCACTTCCCGATCTCCATCGACGCCGCCGCCTACGAGGAACTGGCGCGGCGCCCCGAGATCCAGGAGCGGGCGCGCCAGATCCGCGAAGACCTCGGCAACCCCCAGACGATCATGCTGGGCGTGGACCGGCTCGACTACACCAAGGGCATCGCCCACCGCATCAAGGCGTTCGGCGAGCTGCTCGCCGACGGCAGCCTGAGCGTGGAGGACGTCACCCTGGTGCAGGTCGCCAGCCCCTCCCGGGAACGCGTCGGCCCCTACATCGCCCTGCGCGACGAGATCGAACTGGCCGTCGGCCGCCTCAACGGCGACTTCTCCACCATCAGCCACACCGCCATCAGTTACCACCATCACGGCTACCCGCGCGAGGAGATGGTGGCGCTCTACCTCGCGGCCGACGTGATGCTCGTGACCGCGCTCCGCGACGGCATGAACCTCGTCGCCAAGGAATACGTGGCCGTGCGCTTCGACCGCGACGGCGTGCTCGTTCTGAGCGAGTTCGCCGGCGCCGCCGACGAGCTCAAACAGGCCGTGCTGATCAACCCGCATGACATCGACGGCGTGAAGGCCGCCATCCTCAGGGCCGTCGCGATGCCCCGCCAGGAACGGCTGCGACGCATGCGCTCGCTCCGCCGCAAGGTCTTCGACAACGACGTCGACGCCTGGTCCTCTTCCTTCCTCCGAACCCTGACCGAAGGAGCCGCCGTGCGTCCCGGGATCCCCGACACCCTCGCCGGTGCGCTGAAGGATCTCAGCCGCGCCGACAACATCCTCGTGGCCCTCGATTTCGACGGGACGCTTGCCCCGCACGTCGACAAGCCCGAAGACGCGCGCGCAGTGGCAGGCACCCGCGAGGCGGTGCAGCGCCTGCTCGACCTCGACGGGGTGCGGGTCGCGTTCGTCTCCGGCCGGGCCCTGGTCAGCCTGCGGCACGTGGCGCAGCCGCAGACCGATGTGCTCCTCGCCGGCTCGCACGGGATCGAGGTGCAGCTGGACACCCCCGAGATCGAACTCGACCTCGTCACCGAGGAACTCGAGCAGCTCGACGCCCTCGCCCGGGTGCTTGAGCGCATCTCCGGCAGCATCGACGGAACCTGGATCGAACGCAAGCCGGCCGGTCTGGCCCTGCACACCCGGCTGGCGACGCCTCGGAAAGCGGCGGCCGCCCTGAAGGCCGCACGCGGGGAGCTGGGCACGCTGCTGCCCGGCCTGACTGTGCGGGACGGCAAGGACGTGATCGAATTCGCGGTGCGTGCCAGCACCAAGGGCGACGCCCTTGCGCGGTTGCGCCGGCACGCGGGGGCCGACCGGGTCTTCTACGCCGGCGACGACACCACCGACGAAGACGCCTTCGCCGTGCTGCGACCCGGCGACGTCGGCCTCAAGATCGGGGCAGGCGACTCGCTCGCCGGCTACCGGGTGCGCGGCCCCGAAGACGTGCCGCTGGTGCTGGGCCTGATCGCCGATGCCCGCGCGGCCGTCGCCGCGGAGCGTGAGGCCGCCGCCGGAGCATGACCCTCGGGCGACGTTCCGCCTTCAGCGGACGTTTAGACTCAGTGCATGACTGAGATCGATATGAAGCCTCGCAGCCGGGACGTCACCGATGGAATCGAAGCCACCACCTCGCGGGGGATGCTCCGGGCCGTCGGTATGGGCGACGCCGACTGGGAGAAACCCCAGATCGGCATCGCAAGTTCGTGGAACGAGATCACGCCCTGCAACCTCTCCCTGGACCGCCTCGCGCAGGCCGCCAAAGAAGGTGTGCACGGCGGCGGCGGCTACCCGCTGCAGTTCGGCACCATCTCCGTCTCCGATGGCATCTCGATGGGCCATGAGGGCATGCACTTCTCCCTCGTCTCCCGCGAGGTCATCGCCGACTCGGTCGAGGTTGTCATGCAGGCCGAGCGCCTCGACGGCTCCGTGCTGCTGGCGGGCTGCGACAAGTCGCTGCCCGGGATGCTGATGGCCGCGGCCCGCCTCGACCTGGCCAGCGTTTTCCTCTACGCAGGATCGATCGCTCCCGGCTGGGTCAAGCTTTCCGACGGCACCGAAAAAGACATCACCATCATCGACTCCTTCGAGGCGGTGGGCGCCGTCAAGGCCGGGCGGATGTCCGTGGCCGACGCCAAGCGCATCGAGTGCGCCTTCGCTCCCGGCGAGGGTGCCTGCGGCGGCATGTACACCGCCAACACCATGGCCAGCGTGGCCGAGGCTCTCGGCATGAGCCTGCCGGGATCGGCCTCCCCGGCCTCCGCCGACCGCCGCCGCGACTACTACGCGCACCGCTCCGGCGAGGCCGTCGTCAACCTGCTGCGTCTGGGGATCACGGCCAGGGACATCCTGACCCGCAAGGCCTTCGAGAACGCGATCGCCGTGGCGATGGCGTTCGGCGGCTCCACCAACGTGGTTCTGCACCTGCTGGCCATCGCGAACGAGGCCGAGGTCGAGCTCACCCTCGACGACTTCAACCGCATCGGCGACAAGGTGCCGCACATCGGCGACCTGAAACCGTTCGGCAAGTACATCATGAACGACGTCGACCGTCACGGCGGCGTGCCGGCCGTGATGCGGGCCCTGCTTGAGGCCGGCCTCATCCACGGCGACGCGCTCACCGTGACCGGCAAGACCGTGGCCGAGAACCTTGCCGAGATCGACCCGCCCGAACTGGACGGCGAGGTGCTGCGCACCCTCGACAACCCGATTCACGCCAGCGGCGGAATCACCATCCTCAAGGGCTCTATCGCCCCCGAGGGTGCCGTCGTCAAAACCGCCGGCTTCGACTCCGACATCTTCGAGGGACCCGCGCGCGTGTTTGAGCGTGAGCGCGCCGCCATGGACGCTCTCACTGCGGGGGAGATCCAGAAGGGAGACGTCGTCGTCATCCGCTACGAGGGACCCAAGGGCGGGCCCGGAATGCGGGAGATGCTCTCGATCACCGCCGCTATCAAGGGCGCCGGGCTCGGCGCCGATGTACTACTCTTAACGGACGGTCGATTCTCAGGCGGCACAACCGGACTGTGCATCGGCCATATAGCACCCGAAGCGGTGGACGAAGGTCCAATCGCCTTCGTGCGCGATGGTGATCTGATACGGGTCGATATCGCAGCTCGCACGCTCGACCTACTGGTCGACCCTGATGAGCTGACCGCCCGGAGTGTTGGCTGGGCACCTCTGCCTCCGCGCTACACCCGGGGCGTTCTCGCAAAGTACTCGAAGCTTGTCCAGTCTGCGGCCGTCGGCGCCGTCACGGGGTAGAACTCACTATTCGTCATCGAACTAGGGAACTGATCACATGACCGCGGAAACACCCGTGCCATCACCGTCGCCCTCGTCTGCCGCGGCCGCCGGGGCGCCCGACTCGGGGGCACCGGAAATCCTCACCGGTTCCGGTGCGATCATCCGCTCGCTGGAGCTGCTGGGCGTCACCGACGTCTTCGGTCTGCCGGGCGGCGCCGTCATTCCGCTCTACGACGAGCTGATGAGCCAAACCGTGATCCGGCACATCCTGGTGCGGCACGAGCAGGGTGCCGGCCACGCCGCGGAGGGCTACGCCTCGGCGAGCAACCGCGTCGGGGTGGCCATCGCCACCTCCGGGCCCGGCGCCACCAACCTTGTCACCGCCATCGCCGACGCGTACATGGACTCGGTGCCGATCCTTTGCATCACCGGCCAGGTCTTCTCCACCCTGATGGGCACGGATGCCTTCCAGGAGGCCGACATCGTCGGCATCACCATGCCGATCACGAAGCACTCCTTCCTGGTCAAGCGTCCCGAGGACATCCCCGCGGCTATCGCGTCGGCTCACCTGATCGCCTCCACCGGCCGGCCCGGCCCGGTCCTGGTGGACATCACCAAGGATGCCCAGCAGAAGAGCGCCCCGTTCATCTGGCCGCCCAAGCTCGACCTGCCCGGCTACCGGCCGGTCACCAAGGCCCACGGCAAACAGGTGCAGGCTGCGGCCCAGCTGCTTGCCGAGGCCAAGAAGCCCGTCCTCTATGTGGGTGGCGGTGTCATCCGTGCCCGCGCGTCGGAAGAACTGCTCGCGTTCGCCGAACTCAGCAAGACGCCCGTCGTCACCACGTTGATGGCGCGCGGCGCGTTCCCGGACTCGCACGACCAGCACCTGGGCATGCCCGGGATGCACGGCACCGTGTCCGCGGTGCTCGCGCTGCAGGAGGCAGACCTGATCATCGCGCTCGGCTCCCGCTTCGACGACCGGGTCACCGGCAAGGTCTCCGAGTTTGCGCCGCACGCCACGATCGTGCACGTCGACATCGACCCCGCGGAGATCGGTAAGATCCGCGCCGCCGACGTTCCCATCGTCGGTGATGCCAAGGAGGTCATCACCGAACTCACCATCGCCTACGCGGCCGCCATCACCACGACGACGCCCGACGTCAGCGTTTGGTGGACCTACCTCAAGGGTCTGCGGGAGGAGTTCCCGCTGGGCTATTCCGAGCCGACCGACGGCCTCATGAGCCCGCAGTTCGTGATCCAGCGCATCGGCGAGCTGACCGGGCCGGAAGCCGTCTATGCGGCCGGTGTCGGCCAGCACCAGATGTGGGCGGCCCAGTTCATCAAGTACGAGCGGCCCAATTCCTGGCTGAACTCCGGGGGCGCCGGCACGATGGGCTACTCCATCCCCGCAGCGATGGGTGCCAAGGTGGCCGAGCCCGACCGGGTGGTCTGGTCGATCGACGGCGACGGATGCTTCCAGATGACCAACCAGGAACTGGCCACCTGCACGATCAACAACATTCCGATCAAGGTCGCCATCATCAACAACTCCTCGCTGGGCATGGTGCGCCAGTGGCAGACCCTGTTCTACGACGGACGGCACTCCTTCACCGATCTGCACACCGGGCACGGGTCCGCCATGGTGCCGGACTTCGTGAAGCTGTCGGAGGCCTACGGTGCCCTCGCCATCCGGGTCACCAGCCCCGACCAGGTCGACGACGCCATCAAGCTGGCGTTGGCGACCAACGACCGGCCCGTGGTGATCGACTTCATCGTGAGCCGGGACGCCATGGTCTGGCCGATGGTGCCGCAGGGTGTCAGCAACAGCTATGTGCAGTATGCCAAAGAGCACGCACCGACCTGGGAAGAGGAATAACCCGTGAGCACCCACGTTCTGAGCCTCCTCGTCGAGGACAAGCCCGGCCTGCTCACCCGGGTCGCCGGCCTCTTCGCCCGCCGCGGTTTCAACATCGAGAGCCTCGCCGTCGGCCACACCGAAATCCCCGGGCTCTCCCGCATCACGATCCTCGTCGACGTCGAAGACGCACCGCTGGAGCAAGTGACCAAGCAGCTGAACAAGCTGATCAACGTCATCAAGATCGTCGAACTCGACCCGGCCCAGTCGGTGCAGCGCGAACACCTGCTGGTGAAGGTGCGCGCCGACAACACGACCCGGTCGATGGTGCTCGAAGCCGTGACCCTGTTCCGGGCTCGGGTCGTCGACGTGTCCGTCGACGCGGTCGTGATCGAGGTCACCGGGGACTCCGGCAAAACGCAGGCGCTGCTGCGCGTGCTCGAGCCCTACGGGATCAAGGAAATCGCCCAGTCCGGCCTGCTCGCCATCGGCCGCGGGTCGAAATCGATCAGCGAGCGCGTCTTCAAAAACTAGAGCTCGACCACCGACTACAACAACAAGGAGAACATTTACTCGTGTCTGAGATTTACTACGACAAAGACGCCGACCTGTCGATCATCCAGGGCAAGAAGGTAGCCGTCATCGGCTATGGCTCGCAGGGTCACGCCCACGCGCAGAACCTGCGCGACTCGGGTGTCGAGGTCGTCATCGGCCTCAAGGAGGGCTCGAAGTCCAAGGCCAAGGCCGAAGAGGCCGGCTTCACCGTTCTCAGCACCGCCGAGGCATCCGCCTGGGCCGACGTCATCGTCATCCTGGCGCCCGACCAGGTGCAGCGTCACCTGTTCGCCGACGACGTGCTGCCGAACCTCGCTGCGGGCAAGGCCCTTGTCTTCGGACACGGCTTCAACATCCGTTTCGGCTACATCAAGGCCCCCGAAGGCATCGACGTCACCATGGTCGCCCCCAAGGGACCGGGCCACACCGTGCGCCGCGAGTATGAGGCCGGCCGCGGCGTTCCCGTGATCGTCGCCGTCGAGAAGGATGCCTCGGGCGCGGCCTGGCCGCTCACCCTCAGCTACGCCAAGGCGATCGGTGGGCTGCGCGCCGCCGGCATCAAGACCACCTTCACCGAAGAGACCGAAACCGACCTGTTCGGCGAGCAGGCCGTGCTCTGTGGTGGCGCGTCGCAGCTGATCCAGTACGGCTTCGAGGTTCTCACCGAGGCCGGCTACCAGCCGCAGGTCGCCTACTTCGAGGTGCTGCACGAGCTCAAGCTCATCGTCGACCTGATGTGGGAGGGGGGCATCGCCAAGCAGCGGTGGAGCGTCTCCGACACCGCCGAGTACGGCGACTACGTCTCCGGCCCACGCGTCATCGACGCCCACGCCAAGGAGAATATGAAGGCCGTTCTCGCCGACATCCAGAACGGCGCCTTCGCGGCCCGCTTCATCGCGGACCAGGACGCCGGAGCACCGGAGTTCCTTGCTCTGCGCAAGAAGGGCGAAGAGCACCCCATCGAAGCCACCGGCCGTGAGCTGCGCAAGCTGTTCGCCTGGAACGCCTCCGCCGACGACGACTACACTGACGGCGAAGCCGCGCGCTAACACCCGAGCTCGCATCGGCAGCGGGGCCAATCCACTGGATTGGCCCCGCTGCCGCGTCAACGGCGCTGATTGCCCGAGGATGCATTCGGGGTGCTTGCCACGTCTGGTCCGGGTGGTCACCATTGATGCCCGTGGATGAACCCGGCCTGCCGGTTCGCACAGGACACGACCCCATTCGCAGCCGGTTCATGGCAGCCCCGACGGCCCGGCGGGGGAGACGGTCACGGCCGCGAAGCTCGAGCGCGCCTCGGCCCCGGACACCGTCTTCCGGCTCGTCGCGCAGAAGAAGATCCCAGCCGACAAGCTGACCACGCGTCGGTTCCGGATGGACCAGATCCTCGAGGCGTACGACACCTTCTCCCGCGCGGCGGAAACCAAGGCACTGAAAGTCTTGATCAGCCGGAAGTGTGCGCCGCCCGGGCGGCGCCTCGGTACGCTGGTCTCATGACTTCTGGACACTCCGGTGACGACAACCGGGACGACGCCCTGGGCTGGGCCGGCGACGACGACCCCACGCTCGTCTCCGGCGACGAGTCTGGCGCGACCGCACGGCCCGCCGAGCCCGATTCGGGCGCTTTCGTCACGACCGGCGACGGTTCCGGCTCCGGCTCTGAAACCGAAACCGACACCGGCACCGCGGCCGGTACCGAGACCGGTTCCGTCGCGCCTCCGGAGGGATGGACCGTGGCCGGTCCGGCATCCGCTGTCGCGGCGAAGGCGGCGGCCGACGCCGCCCTGACCCGCACGGCCACGAGTTCCCTGGCGCTCGTCTCGCTCGGAATCTTCGGCGGAATATATCTGCTCTACACGGTGGGCTGGTTCATCGGCGTGGGCCGCATCCAGACCCCGCCCGCCGACGAGTTGTCCGAGTTCATGTTCTCCCTCGGTCTCTGGCTGGCCGTGGCCGCTCCCGCGGTCTGGTTCGCGGTGACGTTCTGGCTGACCAGAACGCATCCCCGAGCCCGGATCGGCTGGCTACTCCTCGGAGTCGTTCTGCTCGCCCCGCTGCCGTTCATCTCCGGACCGGGGGTCATCGCATGACCGATTCACCGGTGACCACGCCCGCGACCGTCCCCTCATCCCGGCGGCGCACCCCGCGCTGGCTGTCGACGGGCATCGCGATCCTGTTCGGCCTTTGCTATGCCTACGACATCTGGGAGGGCGTCGGCAACCTCGTCGGCCTCAACATCCTGGCTCAAAGCCTCGACACCCAGCTGAGCGGACTCGGTATTTTCGTGCTCCTCGTCGGCATCCTGGGCCCGCTCCTCGTCTTCGTGCTTGCCGCGTGGATCGGGCGCTCACGCGGACCCGCCGCGCAGGCTGCCCTGTTCCTGGCCGGCCTGGGTCTGAACGCCGCGATCGCCGCCAACATCTTCACCCTCGGCGCGGGCAGCCTGCTCGCCTAGCCCTGCCTGCTCGCCTAGCCCTGCCTGCTCGCCTGGCCCTGCTTGCTCGCCTGGCCCTGCTTGCTCGCCTGGCCCTGCCGCTCGGTGTCCCGAACGAATTCGACGGAGATGTTGCTCTCAACAGCGCGTTTGGGTTAAAAAACGGGTGTTTGACCCAAAATCTCCGTCGAATTGGTTCGACACCGGGCAGGGCGCTCCGCCTGTGGTGCACGGCGTCGCCTAGCGCTCAGGCGATCGCGACGACGATCAGCCCCATCAGCACGAGCTGCCCGGTCAGCCGCGGCACGAGGGGGATCGCGGCCACGCCGAAGCGGTCCGGGTAGCGCGCGGCGAAGGCGTTGGCGGGGAAGATCGCCGCCAAGAACACGATCAGGCAGACGCCGGCCGTCACGATCGTGGGTGGATACAGCAGTCCGAGCCCGCCCGCGATCTCGCAGACTCCGGTGAGGATGACGAGGTTGCCGGGGCGAAGCATCCCGGTCGTTCGCAGCCGTGGCGGGATCATCGCCCTCATCGTGCGCGCCACACCCGGCACGAAATGTGCGATGCCGGCGCCGATGAAGACCACCGCCAGCACGATGCGCACGGCGAACTGGAGGTCGGGGAATGTAACGCTGCTCATGGCCCTATTCTCCAGCCGATAGAGTGATTTCATATCTGGCGCCCCACGGTCGCGGCGCAAGCCATGCTTTTCTGCTGCAATCGGAGGATCCGTTTTCGTGTCAAAACCTGTTGTCCTAATCGCTGAAGAATTATCGCCTGCCACCGTCGACGCCCTCGGGCCCGACTTCGAGGTCCGCTCCGTAGACGGCACTGACCGGGTCGCGCTACTCGCCGGACTGGCCACGGCGCATGCCGTTCTGGTGCGCTCCGCCACGAAGGTGGACGCGGAGGCAATCGCCGCCGCACCGTTACTGAAGGTCATCGCCCGCGCGGGCGTCGGCCTCGACAACGTCGACATTAAAGCGGCCACGGCTGCGGGCGTCATGGTCGTCAATGCCCCGACCTCCAACATTATTTCCGCCGCAGAACTGACCGTCGGGCACATCATCAGCCTGGCCCGTCACATCCCGGCCGCCCACGGCGCGCTGGCGCAGGGGCAGTGGAAGCGCTCCAAGTACACCGGCGTCGAGCTCTACGAAAAGACCATCGGCATCATCGGCCTCGGCCGCATCGGCGCCCTCATCGCGGCGCGGATGCAGGCCTTCGGCACGAACATCATCGCCTATGACCCCTACATCACCTCCGCCCGCGCCCAGCAGCTCGGCGTGGTTCCGGTCAGCCTCGATGAGCTCCTTGCACAGTCGGACTTCATCACCATCCACATGCCCAAGACGCCCGAAACCAACGGCATGATCGGCGCCGAACAGTTCAAGCTGATGAAGCCCACCGCGTTCGTCGTGAACGTGGCCCGCGGCGGCCTCATCAACGAGAACGACCTCTACGACGCCCTCACGGCCGGCACGATCGCCGGCGCCGGCCTCGATGTGTTCGTCAGCGAGCCGCCGACCGGGTCGAAGCTGCTCGGCCTCAACAACATCATCACCACGCCTCACCTCGGCGCCTCCACGGACGAAGCCCAGGAAAAGGCCGGCGTCTCCGTCGCTAAGTCGGTTCGCCTCGCCCTGTCGGGGGAGCTCGTCCCCGACGCGGTCAACGTCGCCGGAGGCGTTATCGACCCCTACGTGCGCCCCGGCATCCCGCTGGTGGAGAAGCTCGGCCAGGTCTTCTCCGGTCTCGGCGCCCACAGCCCGCTGACCAGCGTCGACGTCGAGGTGCGCGGCGAGCTCGCCGACTATGACGTGAGCGTGCTCCGGCTCGCCGCGCTCAAGGGCATTTTCACCAATGTCGTCAGCGAGACCGTGTCCTACGTCAACGCGCCGTTGCTTGCCGAGCAGCGCGGCGTCGCGGTGCGCATGATCACCGACAAGGAGTCGCCGGAGTACCGCAACGTCATCACGCTGCGTGGCGCCCTCGCGGACGGCTCGCAGGTATCGGTGTCCGGCACCCTGACCGGCACCAAGCAAATCGAGAAGATCGTCGAGATCAACGGCTACGACGTCGAGGTTCCGTTCGACGACCACCTGATCGTGATGCTCTACACGGACCGTCCGGGAATCGTGGCCGTCTACGGCCGCGAGTTCGGCGACGCCCAGATCAACATCGCGGGCATGCAGATCGCCCGCCACGTGGCTGGCGGCAAGGCCCTGAGCGTACTGACGGTCGACTCGCCCGTTCCGGCGAGCCTGCTGGCCACGGTGCGCGACGCGATCTCGGCCGAGGCCATGATCGAAATCTCCATCACCGAATAGCAGTTCCGTCGGTCATCCGCCCGATCACCGCGAGCAACCGGTCCAACCTCGTCGTCGATGTGTCATCGACGGCAGGCTGGCCGGGGCTCGCGAGGGTGGATTCGTAGTACAGCCCGTCACTGACGAGCATGATCACCTCGGCCACGTCCGGGTCTCCCACCGCCTCCTCGATGACGCTCAGCCACTGGCGTCGAGTTGCGGCCAGGGCCGCATTGGCCAACGGATGTGCCCCCTGCGCGAGCCTGACGGCCGCACCGATCGACTGGTCGAGCACGGTCCCCTCGCTCATCGACGTGCGGATCAGGTAGTCGACCGCTCCGGCCGAGGCCGCTCGAATTTGTTCGACATCGTCGGCGACGAGCGCGTCGAGCCGGGCCAGGAGTCCCTCCACGAGCGCGTCTTTCGACCCGAAGTGGTAGAGCAGGCCGCCCTTGGACAGGCCAGCCGCCACCGCCACCGCCTCGAGGGTGGCCGCCCGCTCGCCCTGGTCGATCAGGAGGTGCGCGAACGCGTCCAGGATGCGATCGCGCGTGGGGGAGAGGCGGGGCACGTTCCGGGCCGGGGCTGCGGTTTTAGAGCTCATGGTGCTACTATACCGTCTGGACGGTTCACTGTACCGTCTGGACGGTGCAGCATCCGTCCCTGGAGCCGAAAGAAGTCGTTCCCGTGTCGAATACCGTCCGAGAGACCACCCCCGTCATCGCCGTCAGCCGTGTGCTCAGCCCCCGCCGCCGGTGGTGGGCGCTCGCTGTGCTCATGCTGCCCGTGCTCCTGGTCTCGATCGACAACACGGTGCTCAACCTCGCCCTGCCGGCCATTTCCGAGGACCTGCGGCCGACCGGCACGCAGCTGCTCTGGGTAATCGACATCTACCCGCTCATGCTCGCCGGCCTCCTAGTGGCCATGGGCAGCCTCGGTGACCGGATCGGGCGCCGCCGGCTGCTGCTGATCGGCTCCGCCGGGTTCGGCGCCGTTTCCGTGGTGGCCGCCTTCGCCCCAAGCGTCGAGTGGTTGATCATCGACCGCGCCGTGCTGGGCTTCTTCGGCGCCATGCTGATGCCGCCGACGCTGTCGCTGCTCCGCTCCGTCTTCACCGACCGCAACCAGCGGCGGCTGGCGATCGCGATCTGGGCGAGCGGTTTCGCCGCAGGCAGCGCGCTCGGCCCCGTGGTGGGCGGCGTGCTGCTGGAGCACTTCGCCTGGGGCTCGGTCTTCCTGCTCGCGGTGCCGCTGCTCCTGCCGCTGCTGGTTCTCGGGCCCCTGCTCGTGCCGGAGTCCCGCGACCCGAACCCCGGACGCATCGACGCGCCGAGCATCGCGCTCTCGCTGGCGACCATGCTGCCGGTCGTCTACGGGATCAAGGCCCTGGCGGAGCACGGACCCACGCCCTTCTCGCTCGGCCCGATCGTGCTCGGACTCGCCGCAGGCGTGGTCTTCGTGCGCCGCCAGCCCCGGCTGACGCACCCGATGATCGACCTCGGGCTGTTCCGCCAGGGGGCCTTCAGCGGGGCGATCGGCGTCAACCTGCTGAGCGTCGTGGCTCTCGTCGGCGGCCTGTTCTTCGTCTCCCAGTACCTGCAGCTCGTACTGGCCCTCTCGCCTCTGGAGGCGGGTCTGGTGCTCGTGCCGGGACTGGCGGCGATGATCGTGTCCGGCCTCGTCATCGTGCCCATCGCCCGGCGCGTGCGGCCGTCGATCGTCGTTCCGGTGGCACTGCTGATCTCGGCCGTCGGCTACGCGGCCGCCGCCCTGGGCGGGGGAGACCTCGACGCGGTCGGCATCGCGCTCGTCTTCGTGGCCCTCGGGATCGGGATCGGCGCGGCCGAGACGGTCTCGAACGAACTGATCGTGGCGAACGCCCCGGCGGCCAAGATGGGGGCGGCATCCGCTGTCGGCGAGACGGCCTATGAACTGGGCGCCGTGCTCGGCACGACCATCCTCGGTACCATCCTGACGGCGTCGTACCGCAGTGCGGTCGTGGTGCCGGAGGCCCTCACCGCGGCGCAGAGCGCGGCGGCGGCGGAGACCCTCGGCGGTGCGGTGGCCGTGGCCGACGGGCTGCCCTCCGGCCTGGCAAACGTGCTGCTCTCGTCGGCCCGCGATGCCTTCACCAGCGGAATTGGGCCCACGGCCTGGATCGGTACCATTCTGGTGCTGGCGGCGGCGTTGGTGGCGCTGGTCACCCTGCGTAAGGCGACCTGATCACCTGGGCCGCCGCCGGCGCAGGCCGGTGCCGGGGCGCGTGTCGACGTCGACCTCGACACGGGCCCCGGCACGACGGACGTCGACCTAGACGTCGTCGACGGAACGCTTCTGCGACGTGACCTGTTCCCCGCTCGCTTGGTCGACGGCGCTGCGGGTCGTGGTGATGCTGCTGCGCTTGCGGGTCAGCAAGACGATGCCGATGACCATGATGACAGCACCGGCGCCCATCAGGATGTAGCCGACCAGCTCGATGTCCATCCACTCGACGGTCACGTTCAGGGCGAACACCATGATGGCGCCGACGACAAGAAGGAAGATTCCCAATCCGAGACTCATGCGAAACTGCTTTCTATTGGTTGTCAGGAGTTGACCAGCTTAGACACTCGTTGCGTCGCAGTAGGGTTTATCTACAGCCAACTTTCAGACATACGGAGTCGAATGTCCCCTCTCATCAAGCTTGCTGTCATTCCCGGCGACGGGATCGGCCCCGAGGTCGTGGCCGAAGCGGTCAAGGTTCTCGAGGCGGCCACGTCTGCCGACGACGTCACCTTCGACGCAACCTGGTTCTCCCTCGGCGCCGCACGGTTCCTGGAAACCGGCGATGTGCTGACCGATGACGACCTCGCGGCGATCGCCGGCCACGACGCCATCCTGCTCGGCGCCGTCGGCGGCGTGCCGGGGGACCCCCGCCTCGCCAACGCGAATATCGAGCGCGGCCTGCTGCTCAAGTTACGCTTCTCGCTCGACCACTACGTGAACCTGCGCCCGAGCGTTCTCTACCACGGCGTGCCCAGCCCGCTGGCGTCTCCGGGCACCGTCGACTTCGTCGTCGTGCGCGAGGGCACAGAGGGTCCCTACGTGGGCAACGGCGGAGCGATCCGCCAGGGTACCGCGCACGAGGTGGCCAACGAGGTCTCCGTCAACACGGCCTTCGGCGTCGAACGCGTGGTGCGCTACGCCTTCGCCCAGGCCCAGGGTCGGCCCCGCCGCCACCTCACACTTGTGCACAAGACCAACGTGCTCGTCTTCGCGGGCAGCCTGTGGCAGCGGATCGTCACCGCCGTCGCAGCCGAATACCCCGAGGTGACCGTCGACTACCTGCACGTCGACGCGGCCACGATTTTCCTGGTCTCAAATCCGAGTAGATTTGACGTCATCGTCACGGACAACCTCTTCGGCGACATCCTCACCGATCTCGCGGCGGCAATCAGCGGCGGCATCGGCCTTGCGGCCTCCGGGAACATTAACCCTGAGGGCAGGTTCCCCAGCATGTTCGAGCCGGTACACGGTTCGGCACCGGACATCGCGGGCAAACAACTGGCTGACCCCACGGCGGCCATCCTGTCGGTGGCGCTACTCCTGGAGCACTTCGGACTCACGGATGCCGCGGCCCGGGTGACTGCCGCCGTGACCGCCGACATCGTGGCCCGGGCGGCTCTCGACATACCCCGGAGCACCAGCGCCGTGGGCGACGCCATCGTGACTCGACTGACAGACAAGGGAATCCAATGAGCCAGCCAGCGCCCCCGACGACATCCGGCACCGCCACCTTCCCGCTGAAATTCAGCCTGACGCCGTCGACCGCGGCCCGCACGAAGATCGAGCGCGAAGAGATCCTCGTCGATCCCGGCTTCGGCAAGAAGTTCACCGACCACATGGTCGCCATCGACTGGACCCTCGACGCGGGCTGGCACAACGCCCGGGTCATGCCCTACGGTCCGCTGCACCTCGACCCGGCCTCCTCGGTGCTGCACTACGGCCAGGAGATTTTCGAGGGGCTGAAGGCCTACCGTCACGCCGACGGGTCGATCTGGACCTTCCGCCCGGAGAAGAATGCAGAGCGCCTGCAGCGCTCCGCACGCCGCCTGGCACTGCCGGAACTCTCCGAGGCCGACTTCATCGAATCGATCCGGCAGCTCGTGGCCGTAGACGGCGACTGGGTGCCCTCCGCTGCGGAGACCAGCCTCTACCTGCGCCCATTCATGATCGCCAACGAGAGCTTCCTCGGCGTGCGGGCCGCGCACCAGGTCGGTTACTACGTGATCGCCAGCCCGGCCGGCGCCTACTTTGCAGACGGTGTGGCCCCGATCAAGATCTGGCTCTCGACCGAGTACTCCCGCGCCGGCCGCGGCGGCACCGGCGCGGCCAAATGCGGCGGCAACTACGCCGCCAGCCTGCTGCCTCAGATGCAGGCTTACGACAACGGCTGCGCCCAGGTGCTCTTCCTCGACGGGGAGACCAGCAGCCGCATCGACGAACTCGGCGGCATGAACGTGTTCTTCGTTCATGGCACCGACACGCTCGTCACCCCGCGCTTGACCGGCGCGATCCTCGAGGGCGTTACCCGCGACAGCATCATCCAGCTCGCCCGGGACCGAGGCCTGACCGTGGAGGAGCGCGACGTGACCCTCGGCGAATGGCAGGACGGTGTCGCATCCGGTGCCATCACCGAGGTGTTCGCCTGCGGCACGGCCGCCGTCGTCACCCCGATCTCGCAGCTCAAGGGCCCGAACCTCTCCATCGGCGACCCGGATGGTCCGGCCGGCCAGATCACGATGGCGCTCCGCCAGGAGCTGACCGACATTCAGTACGGCCGCCTGCCCGACCGCCACGGCTGGCTCACCCGGCTCGACGCCCCGGTGGGACCCGCGTGAAAATCGCACGGTTCAGTCACGAGGGACGCATCTCGTTCGGCATCGTCGACGACGACGAGATCGTCGTTTTAAAGGGCGACCCGATGTTCGCGGGCTACGACCCGTCCGGGGAGCGCGTGGCCCTGCGCGACGTGAAGCTGCTCGCCCCGGTGATCCCGCGGTCGAAGATCGTGGGCATGGCGTGGTCCTACTTCACCGACGCGGCCGAGCAGTCCACCGCGGCCCGCTCGCCCGGTGAGCCCAGGTTTTTCCTCAAACCGAACACCTGCGTCGTCGGCCCCGGCGACCCGATCACCGTGCCGGTGTCCACGGACAACGTGCACGTCGAGGGCGAGCTCGCGATCGTGATCGGCAAGATCACCCGCAACGTGTCCGTCGACGCCGCCGAGGACTCCATCTGGGGCTACACGGTAGCAAACGATGTCACCGCCCGCGATCTGCAGGAGCGCGACGGCGACCTCACACGGGCCAAAAGCTTCGACTCGTTCTGCCCGCTCGGACCGGTCATCGACACCGAATACGACTGGACCGCGCTGACCATCGAGTCCCGCATCAACGGCGAGGTCTTCCAGAAGGGCAATGCGACGCTGCTCAAGTACACCGTTGCGGAGATGATCTCCTTCGTCTCCAGCGTGTTCACCCTGCTGCCGGGCGACGTCATTCTGACGGGTGCCCCCGACCGGTCCGCCTCCGTCGTGCACGGTGACGCCGTGCAGGTCGAGATCGCCGGAATCGGCGTGCTGACGAATCCGGTGCGGCGCGCCTGATCGTCAGGCGTCGGTTGCGGCGTGCACGGGAAACCAGGACCGGATCTGCTCCGTCGCCGTATCCAGCAACGCCACCGATTCGGTCGCGTTGACCCGGGCGAGCAGCATGGCGCTCATGCCGAGCGAAGCCAGGGTGCGGGCGCGTTCCGGCGCGCGGTCCGGCGCGCTTCCTCCGGCCGCGGTCCCGGCCGCCCGGAGGGCGTCCTGAAGGGTGTCCGTCAGCTCGGACCGGTAGCCCTCCACGACCTGGCGGGCCAAGTCGTCGTGCCCGGCGAGGCCTGCGGCGCAGTTCACCAGCAGGCAGCCGCGGCGCGGGGAGTCCTCCGGCAGGGCGGAGACCGCCGACCTGAGTTCGCTGAAGTAGGCCAGCAGCGAGGCCCGGCCGATCCCCGGCCCGGTCAGGGTCCGCAATCTCGGGCGGATGACGGAGGCCTGGTAGTCCTCGACGGCGGCGTCGAACAGGCCACGCTTGCTGCCGAAGGCATGGTAGAGGCTGGATCGCCGGAGACCGGTCGCATCTTCGAGGTCGGCGAGCGAGGTAGCCTCGAAGCCCTTGTCCCAGAACAGGTCCCTGGCCGCCTGGACAACGGTCGTGCGCTCGAAACTCTGCAGCCGCCCCATGGTGTTTCCTCCGTTTTCGCTGTGAGTGGTTTTGTGTATCGCTCAGTACACAATATATTAAAACATTCGTTACAAAGAAGCAGAGGAGCCGCCATGGCCTCGTCCATCACCATCACCAGCACCCAGATCCAGCTTGTCGCCCGCCCCACCGGCTGGCCAACGGATGCCGACTTCGGCACCATCCGCATCGACCTGCCCGAGCTGACCCCCGGTCAGGTTCGCGTGGCCAACGAGTTCGTCTCGGTCGACCCCTACATGCGCGGCCGGATGAACGACGCCAAGTCCTACTCCGCCCCCTACGCCCTCAACGAGACGATGACGGGCGGGGCCGTCGGCCGCGTCGTCGCATCCGCCTCTGACGCGGTTGCCGTCGGCGACGTGGTCGTGCACCAGTTCGGCTGGCGCGACCTGGTACAGGAGGAGGCCTCCGGCTTCCGCGTCGTCCCGGAAATCCCCGGCGTGCCTCTCTCCGCCTACCTCGGCGTGCTGGGCATGACCGCACTCACCGCCTACGTGGGCCTGCTCGAGGTGGCCGGGCTCACGGAAGGCGACACCGTTTTCGTTTCCGGCGCGGCCGGGGCCGTAGGCAGCATGGTCGGCCAGATCGCCCGTCTCAAGGGCGCGAAGCGCGTGATCGGTTCCGCCGGGTCGGCCGAGAAGGTCGCCCTGCTGACCGAGAAGTACGGCTTCGACGCCGCCTTCAACTACAAGGACGGCGACATCGCCAAGCAGCTCGCCGCCGCGGCTCCGGACGGCATCGACGTCTACTTCGACAACGTCGGCGGCGAGCACCTCGAGGCGGCACTGGCCAGCTTCAACGACGGCGGACGCGCCGCCCTCTGTGGTGCGATCTCCGTCTACAACAACACCGAGGCGACCGGCGGCCCGCGCAACCTGGCGAACATGATCGGTCGCGGGCTGACCCTCAAGGGCTTCATCGTGGGCAACTACGTGCAGCATTTCCCCGCGTTCTCGGCCGACATGGCCGGCTGGCTCGCCGCGGGCGACGTCGTCTTCGACGAGACCGTGGTCGACGGGATCGACCACGCGGTCGACGCCTTCCTCGGCCTCATGCGTGGCGAGAACACCGGCAAGATGGTCGTCCGCACGAACGTCTGACTTTCCCGACAGCATCCATTTCACACGATCACACACTCTGGAGAACCCATGAATTCCGTACTTTTTGTCGTCAGCGCCGCCGATCACTGGACCCTCAACGACGGCAGCCTGCACCCCACCGGCTACTGGGCCGAAGAGCTCGCCGAACCGCACCGCCTGTTCACCGAGGCCGGCTGGCGGATCACCATCGCGACGCCCGGCGGCATCGCCCCCACCATCGACGCGGGAAGCCTGGCACCCCAGGCGGCCGGCGGGGAAGACCGGGCCGCGGCCATCGTCGCCTACCTCGACACCATCGGCAGTGAACTCGACGAGCCCCGCTCGATCAGTGACATCACGGTCGCCGACTACGACGTCGTCTTCTACCCCGGCGGCCACGCCCCGATGGAGGACCTGGCCGTCGACGCCGACTCCGGACGTATCATGACCGAAGCCCTCGACTCCGGAACGATTCTCGGCGTGCTCTGCCACGCCCCGGCCGCCATGCTCGCCGCCCAGCGAGCCGACGGCAGCTGGCCCTTCACCGGCTACCGCATGACCGGCTTCACCGATGAGGAGGAGACTCTCGGCGGCCTCGCCCCCAAGGCGCCGTGGCTCGTGCAGAGCCGCCTGGTCGCGCTGGGCGCCGACTTCGTCGCCGGCGCAGCCTGGGCCGAGCACATGGAGATCGACCGCAACCTGTACACCGGCCAGAATCCGGCTTCCTCCGCTGCTCTCGCCGGCGCGATTATCACCGCCGTCACCGCACAGAAGTAGTCGAGTCGCCGCGAGGCCCTCTGGCCGAGCAGGCCCTGCGGTCGCGCCCGTCGTGACCCGGCTACGTACGCAGGGCGCGCAGGGCGTCGGCGACGTCGTCCTCGTCATTCCACAGGTGGAAGGCGACGCGGGCCCGTCCGGCCCTGCGCGACGCGGTGAGACCGGCCCGGGTGAGGCGTTCAAGGTCGGTGCCGTCGGCATCCGGCCAGGTCACGATCGACTGCCCGGCCGGGGCGAACCCGAGCCCGGCGCAGAGCGCGTCGCCCAGCGCCACCGCGTGGTCGCGCACCGTCGACAGGTCGAGCCGCCCGAACAGCTCCAGTGCGGGTTCGGCGCCCACCCAGGAGTTCCAGGCCGGGGAGACGTCGAATCGGCGCGCATCAGCCGCAAGGTTCATGTCCGGTCCGTAACAGGAGGCCCACGGGTCCCGGCCGGCATACCAGCCCGCCTGCACCGGGTGCAGCAGTACGGCCAGCCGCTCGGCCACGGTCAGGAAGGCCACGCCGCGCGGGGCGCAGAGCCACTTGTAACTGTGGCAGATAGAGGCGTCGAAGACGGATGCGTCCACCGGCATCCACCCGGCGGCCTGCGTCGTGTCGCAGAGGGTGAAGCACCCGTAAGCACGGGCGGCGGCCACGATCCCCGCGGTGTCGGCGACGGCACCGGTGGCGGACTGCACGAGCGAGAACGCCACAAGCCAGGTGTCGGCGGTGATCCCGACGGCCAGCTCGGCCAGAGGCAGGTGCCGCACGGTGACCCCGCGGTGCGCCTGGCTGAGGAACGGGAACACCATCGAGCTGAAATCGCCATCGACGCAGAGCACCTCGGCGCCGTCGGGAACGCTCGCGGCGAGCAGGCCGGCCAGCACGGACGCCTGAGACCCGATCGCGACCCGGCTCACCGGAACAGCGACGAGTCTGGCATACGCGTGCCGGACCCGTTCGACCACGGCGGCGTACCCCGCCGCCGACGCGGTGCCCAGCGCCCAGGCGTCGGCGTCCAGGCGCAGGGCCGCTTCCGTTTCCCGGGTCGGCAGCCCGAGCGTGCAGGCCGCCAGATAGCCGCGGCCGCCCCGGAACCGCTCGCGCGCCTCGCGCACGCCGATGCGGGCCGGCAGCGTCGAACGGGACGCGGAAGAGTCGCTCTGGATCATTTCTCCAGCATGCGACCGGCCTATTCATTTGACAATAACCAGTAGCTGAGGCAATCCATAAGCATCAGTTATGATCACTTCGTGCCCGCCATCGTCCAGCCCGAACTCGACTCCACCATGCTGCGCGTCGTGGGTGCGCTCGCCGACTGCGGCTCGATCACGGCGGCCGCGGCGGCGCTCGGCTACAGCCAGCCCGCCGTGAGCCAGCAGCTTAGACGGCTCGAGCAGCGCATCGGGATGGCCGTGATCGAACGCATCGGCCGCGGCGTGCGGCTCACCGAGACCGGCCGGCTGCTCGCCCGGCACGCCGCCATCGTGAGCGGGGCCCTGGACGCCGCCGCGGGGGAATTGTCCGAGCTGCGCGGCCTGCGCGCGGGCCGGGTGCGTCTGGCGGCGTTCCCCTCCGCCTCGGCGACCATTGTGCCGCGCCTGCTCGCTGACCTGCAGCGCCGCCATCCGGGAGTCAGCGTCACCTACCTTGAGGCTGAGCCGCCCGAAGCCGTGGCTCTGGTGCGCCAGAACCAGGCCGATCTGGCGATCACGTTCAGCTACCCCGGCGACCGGGTCGACCCTCACCGGGACAGCGCCGAGGGCCTCGTCGTGACCCGGCTCCGCCGGGACGAGATGATGCTCGTGCTGCCGGCCGGACACGCCCTGGCCAAAAACAGCGCAGTCGACCTCGGCGACCTGGCCGAGGAGAATTGGATCGGCGGATGTCCTCGGTGCCGCGGCCACCTGCTGGAGCTTTGCGGTCACAACGGTTTCACCCCCCGCATCTCTTACGAGACCGACAACGCGGCCGCCGTGCTCGGCCTCGTGGCGGCCGGCATCGGGGTGGCGATGCTGCCCGCGCTTGCCCTCGACTCCGTCGGCGCGCAGCCTCTCGTCGCCATCCGGCCCACCCGCGGCCGCGACCACCGCACCCTGCACACGGTCACGGTCACTGGGTCCGCGGGCGTGGCGGCCATTGCCGTCACCCTGCGCCGGCTCGCCGCGCTGGCCGGACCGGACGCGCCACCCGCGGCGCCACCCGTATCCCCACCCGCGCCCTCACCCGGAGGCAACTAGAATCGGGGGTGATGTCTGAGACAATTGCGCACCCGTTTTCCACTGCCACCGGCACCGACGTTCGCGTTCGGTTCTGCCCCTCGCCGACCGGAACGCCGCACGTCGGTCTGATCCGCACGGCGCTCTTCAACTGGGCTTACGCCCGGCACACCGGCGGCACGTTCATCTTCCGGATCGAAGACACCGATCCGGCCCGCGATACCGAGGAGAGCTTCGTGCAGCTCCTCGACGCGCTGCACTGGCTACGCCTGGACTGGGACGAGGGCGTCGAGGTCGGCGGACCGCACGCTCCCTACCGCCAGTCCGAGCGCTACGACATCTACCGTGACGTGATCGAGCAGCTCAAGGCGTCCGGTCACATTTACGAGAGCTTCGCCACCGGCGAGGAGATCGAGGTGCGAAACGTCGCCCTCGGCCGCGACCCGAAGGCCGGATACGACAACTTCGAGCGCGACCTCAGCGATGAGAAGAAGGCGGCCTTCCGTGCAGAGGGCCGCTCGCCGGCGCTCCGCCTCAAGGTGCCCGACACGGACATCTCCTTCGACGACCTGGTTCGCGGCGAGATCACCTTCCCGGCCGGCTCGTTCAGCGACTTCGTCGTCGTGCGGCCCAACGGGCATCCGTTGTACCCGTTCGTGAACCCGGTCGACGACGCCATGATGGGCGTCACCCACGTGCTGCGCGGCGAAGACCTGCTCTCCTCCACGCCGCGCCAGATCGCCCTGTACCACGCGCTGATCGACATCGGACTGGCCACGTTCGTGCCGCGTTTCGGGCACATGCCCTACGTCATGGGCGAGGGCAACAAAAAGCTCTCCAAGCGCGACCCTGAGTCCAACCTGTTCCACCACCGCGCCCGCGGCTTCGTTCCCGAGGGACTGGTCAACTACCTGTCCCTGCTCGGCTGGTCCCTCTCCAGCGACCGCGACGTGTTCACGATCGATGAGATGATCGCCGCGTTCGACGTCGTCGACGTGCTGCCGAACCCGGCCCGCTTCGACCTCAAGAAGGCCGAGTCGCTCAACGGCGACCACATCCGGCTGCTCGACCCGGCCGATTTCGCCGCCCGGGTCATCCCGTACCTGGTGGCCGCCGGCGACGTGACCGAACCACTCAGCGAGGTGCAGCAGGCTATTCTCGAGGCCGCCGCACCGCTAGTGCAGGAACGCATCGCCCTGCTCGGCGAGGCACCCGGCATGCTCGGTTTCCTGTTCATCGGCGGCGACTCGCTGGCCTACCAGCCGGATGCCCTCGCCTCGCTCCCGCAGAACACGCGCGAGATCCTCGCCACGTCCACGGCAGCGCTGCTCGACATTCCCGAAGCGGAATGGACGCACGACCGCGTGCACACCACCCTGACCGAGACGCTGATCGACGGGCTCGCGCTCAAGCCGCGCGTGGCCTTCGGCCCCCTCCGGGTCGCGGTCTCCGGCCGGCGCATCTCGCCGCCGCTGTTCGAGTCGATGGAGATCCTGGGCAAGGCGGAGTCCGTGCTGCGTCTTGCACGTCTGGCTGCCACCACTCTCGAGTGACTGGCCGCGCGGTGTCGGGCCCCTCGGGGTCTGCCCCGGCAATCGGCTCGAGCCGGCGATGATTTCGGCTCTGGGTTTGTCCCGGCACTCTGAGTGGGTTAGAGTTACGAGTCGGTCCGTTCTGAGGAACAGGCAGTGGGGTATGGTGTAATTGGCAACACGACTGATTCTGGTTCAGTTGTTCTTGGTTCGAGTCCAGGTACCCCAGCAGTAATAGGTGCAGGATTTCGCGGCGATATCACCCATCGCCCATCCTCTCCCCTTGGCCCGGGCCCGCTCCGGTGTTTAGAATCACTATCACAAGCTCCATGCGGGGCTGCAGCGGCGTTTCGCCGCCCGGGTTGATTCGCTTTCGTCACGACGCAACCGGACTGACACTCGACGCCGTTCGGCGTTCAGCCCGCAGCGCCAAGGTGCACACTGCGATGTCTTTCCCGGCTTGTCGGGATGCGGTGGACAATCTGATTTTCAGACGATGACTCGATCAGTTGACGGATGGTTTGCTGCGCCGCTGGTGCCAGGAATCGACGCATAACGACCGTCGGCATGCGCTTTGCGGATCGGTATGAGCCTGGCCAGCGCGTTTCATCAAACCTTCACATGCTCGGGGGCTGGAGCTTCATGCGCGGTCTGCATGCTGGTGTGTAGACACCAACTTGGTGGCTGAACGCGAAAGGTGTTGAGACTGATGAAATTCAATCGGAAGAACGTGACCGCTGGTGTTGCGGGACTCGGGCTTGTCGGAGCGCTTGTCACGGGCGGTGTTGCCGCGGCGCAGGCATCTACCGGTGATGGGGCTATTTCCCAGCCACCATCGACGACCTCGTCGTCAGTTGGCGAGCACCGGTCAGGCCACTTGGCCGGCATGACATTCGGGCAGAGTTCGCCCATGGTCGCGATCGCGAGCTACCTCGGCTTGAGTCGGACGGAGCTGCAGGACCGGGTCCAGTCGGGTGGGTCCCTCGCGGATGTCGCTGAAGCCCAGGGAAAATCGGTTTCTGGGCTCAAAGACGTAATTCTCTCGCAGCAGAGGACCACTCTCGACTCCAACACCACTCTGTCATCTGATGACGGGGAGGCAGCCGTAGAACAGATGAGGAGCCGCATTGACCCGATGCTGAGCGCGACCCACACCCCAGGTGAGGGGATGGGCATGGGTTCGGGAGTCGGTATGCACTCGGGCGCAGGGATGGGCGTAGGGATGGGCTTGGGAATGGCGCGGACCTGACCGTCTCCTGAACAGGCGGAGCGGTCCACGGGCTGCCTGGATGTACGAAAATAAACAGAAACTGAAGGAGCAGAAGAAATGATGTGGGGAAACGGATACAACATGACGTGGGGATGGCCGGTAGGGCTGCTCATGCTCGTCGCAGTCATCCTCCTTGTTGTCTGGGTTGTGCGGGCTTTTGCTGACGAAACTGAACGCGGAGGGTTCCGCGGGACTACTCCGCTGAGCCGCGGACAAGGCGAGCGCAGTCCAGCGCGTCAAATACTCGATGATCGCTTCGCGAAGGGTGAATTGAATGAAACGGAATACCGAGAACGGTTGCAGGTGCTCGAGAGGTAAGGCCTGAGTTGGTACTCCCTCGCCGAGTCCCTGGGGCGCAGTGCAGAGTCCGTGCCGCCGGACGGCGATAATCAGAAGAAAAGGGGTGAGCGATGCAGAAGGTCCTGGTTGTCGACGACGAGGCGCAGATCAGGACGGTCCTGCGCGGCTACCTGGAAGCGGAAGGTTATGACGTAGCGGAGGCCGCGGACGGCGCCGAGGCGCTTGCGGTACTCCATAAGGACCCTCCCGCTCTCGTGCTGCTGGATGTAATGCTGCCGGGGATCGACGGGCTGGAGGTGCTCCGGCAGTTGCGAGGCTTCAGCGACGCGTACGTGATCCTCGTCACGGCCAGGGCGGAGGAGGTCGACAAGCTCGTGGGGCTCGGTGTGGGTGCGGATGACTATGTGACCAAGCCATTCAGCCCGCGCGAGGTGACGGCTCGAGTGAAGGCAATGCTCCGTCGTGACAATCGGGATGAGCGAACCGACAGAGACGCCCTGCTTCGCTTCGATGGCTTGTCCATCAAACCCGCCCACCGAGAGGTTGAGGCGAATGGAGTCTCCGTGGGGTTGTCGAGCCTGGAGTTTGATCTTCTCACCGCACTCGCAACCGAGCCCGGGCGGGTGTTTTCCCGGGCACAACTGCTTAAAAAAGTCTGGGGCTACGATTTCTACGGCGACGAACGGGTCGTCGATGTTCACATCCGCAGTTTGCGCGCACGACTCGGCGACGATGCCGGCGATCCACACCTGATCGCCACGGTGCGGGGCGTGGGCTACAAGTTTGTGGCCGGGCCCAGATGAAGATGCGCCTCTCGCTGCGCCTGTTCATCTCCTATGCCGCTATTGCCGTGGTCGGCGGCATGGTGGCTTATCTGACGATCTCGCTGCTCGCTCCTCGACTGTTCGAAGACCGGCTGGGGATGATGATGGACAGTGAGGGCACCGGAATGTCGATGGGGGCCATGGACGCGACCAGCGTGCGCTCCGCCTTCCTATCCGCGCTCACGACCTCGCTGATCGTCGGGGTACTGGCCAGCGTCATCGCCGCAGGTTTCGTCGCCGCGGCAGTCACGGGGCGCCTACTTCGCCCCCTCAACGCTGTGCGGGCCGCGACCAAACTGATCGCTGCCGGAAAATACGGAGGCAGGGTCCCCGTCCCCTCCGAGCCGGAACTCGCAGCGCTGGCCACAGACGTCAACACGCTGGCCCAGGCCCTGGCCGATACCGAGTCACGGCGAACCCGGCTGCTCGGGGAGGTTGCGCATGAAATGCGAACCCCACTGACCGTTCTGGACGGCTACGTCGAGGGGCTGATCGATGGCGTGTTCACCGCCAGCCCCGACACATTCGCCTCCCTCAGCGAGGAACTGCGCCGCCTGCATCGCCTCTCCGATGACCTGTCCAGCCTGTCGCGCGCTCAAGAACAGCGGCTCGACCTGCATCCAGTCGATGCCGACCTGGCCGATCTTGCTCGCCGCACGGCCAACCGGCTCGCTCCGCAATTCGAAGATTCGGGCGTGACGTTGACACTCAACGTCGCCACGCCGCTGCCCGTGCACGTGGACCCGGACCGGATCACCCAGGTTCTGACCAACCTTTTCGGCAACGCCCTGCTCGCCACCCCGGCGGGCGGTGCGGTCACGATCACGACGCACGGCGCCGACGGCCGTGGTGAGGTCGTCGTGATCGACACGGGAGTGGGCCTGGCCGAGGAGGACACAGACCGTGTTTTCGAGCGGTTCTACCGTGTGCCCGGACAGGCCCGCCGCTCCGCCGGATCAGGGATCGGTCTCACGATCGCCCGGGAAATAGCGCGTGCGCACGGCGGGGACGTGACGGCCTCGTCGGGAGGGACAGGGCAGGGAGCCAGATTCGCGGTCGTGGTACCCCTGCGGGCCGGCGCCAGATCAGGCTGAAACTCCGACGTCATTCCCTGCTCCGTCAGCCGATGTGGTGGCCGTCGTGCTCTCGGGCTGTCGCGGGAGGCGCAGCCGCTTGAGCAGCAGCGCGTTGACCGCGACGATGACGCTGGAGCCGGACATGGAGATGGCGGCGATTTCCGGACTGAGCCGGATGCCGAACGTCGGAAAGAAAACGCCGGCGGCAATGGGGAGCGCGATCGCGTTGTAGCCGACCGCCCAGCCGAGGTTTTGGCGCATTTTGCGCACGGTGCCTTTCCCGATGCGCAGGGCGATGGGGACGTCGAGGGGGTCTGACCGCATCAGGACTACGTCCGCCGTGTCGATGGCGACGTCCGTCCCCGCCCCGATGGCGATGCCCAGGTCCGCCTGTGCCAAGGCCGGAGCGTCGTTGACTCCGTCGCCGACCATCGCGACTCGCTTGCCGGACGCCTGCAGCTCCTTGATTTTCGCGGCCTTGTCTTCCGGGAGCACCTCGGCGATCACAACATCGATCTGGAGCATGGATGCGATCCGCTGCGCGGTCGCCTCATTGTCGCCAGTGAGCATGACGACCTCGATTCCCGCTTCGTGAAGAGCGACAACGGCGGCCGCCGCGGTCTCTCGAACGGCGTCGGCCAAGGCGATGACCCCAGCGGCCTTCCCGTCGACGGCGACGAGGACCGCCGTCCGTCCGGTCGCGGCCAACGTCTGACGCTGGGCGGACACCGGATCAATATCGATGCCCTGGGCGACCATGAGTTTGCGGTTGCCGACGAACACCTGGCGTCCTGCGACTGTGGCGCCGGCACCATGTCCCGGAACATTGCGGAACGCAGATGCTTCCAACGCAGTCGCGCCGCGCCCGACGGCGTAACTGACGACGGCTGCGGCGAGCGGATGCTCGGACTCCCGTTCCACTGCAGCGACAAGGGCCAATAACTCGACCTCATCCATCCCAACAGCAATGAAGTCCGTCACCTCTGGTTCGCCCCGGGTCAGAGTTCCCGTCTTGTCCAGGACGACCGTGTCGATTCGAGCCGAAGTCTCCAACGCGGTCGCAGTTTTAAAGAGGACACCGCGTTTGGCGCCCAGGCCGGTGCCGACCATGATGGCGGTCGGTGTCGCCAGGCCCAACGCATCCGGGCAGGTGATGACGACGACGGTGATCGCAAAGAGGATCGCGGTAGGAAGGCTCGCGCCGGCCAAGAGCCACGCACCCAGGGTGACACTACCTCCGATCAGGGCCACGAGCACAAGCCAGAAGGCCGCGCGGTCGGCTAGCCGTTGTCCGGGGGCCTTGGAGTTCTGTGCTTCCTGAACCAGGGCCACGATCTGCGCGAGTGCGGTATCGGCGCCGACTTTGGTCGCCCGCACGCGAAGGGTTCCGGTGGTGTTCACTGTGGCGCCGATCACGTTGGATCCGATGCTCTTGGCGACGGGAAGGCTCTCCCCGGTGACCATGGATTCGTCGATGTCGGACTCACCGTCTTCTACGACGGCGTCAGTTGGAACTTTTGCTCCGGGCCGAACCAGGAGGAGGTCGCCCGGGACAACCTCCGCGGTCGGGACCTCAACCGGTTCCCCGTCGCGGATGACGAATGCCATCGACGGTGCCAACTCGAGCAGCGTGCGGATGGCGTCGTTTGCGCCGCCCCTGGCACGCATTTCAAACCAGTGGCCCAGGAGGACGAAGCTGGTCAGAACGGTCGCAGCCTCGTAGAAAACTTCCCCACCACCGGTAAGGGTGACAGACAGGCTATAGAGCCAGCCCGCTCCGACACCGACGGCTACCAGAACCATCATGTCCAGGGTTCGAGCCCGCAGCGCCCGGAAGGCCCCATCGAAAAAGATCCAAGCCGAATAGAATATGACCGGCAGAGACAGGATCAACGCGAAAACGTCATTCCGCAGCCCGAACGGGGCAGGAACCGCGAAACCGAAAACGTCGCGGCCGATCGGCGACCACAGGGTGATCGGAACCGACAGGATCACCGCCACCATGAACCGGTTGCGCATGTCCAGGATCATGCCGGCCATGGACATGTCGCCGTGCGCGCCACCATGCCCCATGGTCTCCTGCATGGTTCGAGGCGGTTGTCCGGTCTTCATTTCATGTTCGGTGTGGTCGGTGACGGATGACGCCACCGGATCGCAGATGTGATCGGGCACGGAGCGTCCAGCGCAGTGGTAACCGCATTCCCGGACCCATGCCGCCAGATCAGTGACGGAGGTCTGCCTGGGATCGAAGGTCACGCTCGCGGTTTGCGCTACCGGATTCGCATCAACGCTCAACACGCCGGGGCGGCGGGCGAGCACCGACTCAACGATCGCTCGCGAGGATGCCCATTGAACGCCCTGCACTTCGAGGACAGTAGTTTCGGCTTCCTGAGTCATGTGAATCTTCCATTCTGAAGAATCGGCCTCACAGCGACAATCTCCGTGTCGAACACTCTCACCTTATACCCATGGGGGGTATACGATCGGGGCGATCCACCTCGTCGGTGGGAGGCTGTCGTAGGGCCTCTGGGGCGTTAATCAGGCAACGCTACTAGGATAGATAGTATTCCGGAATGCTTCTACCGGCTCACGGCTCACTTGTCGTTCGCTGCTCGCCGTGACGGCTTGAGGCGCACTGAACGACTACCCCTTCCGGGAGGATGCACCGCCTGAAAAGGGGGAGTGGTGCACGCCGTTTGATTGTCCAAAATACCCCAAGGGGTATGCTTGCGGCAGTGTCTATTCTCGAAATATGAGTCGAAGGAGTCGGATCATGATGTGGGGCTATGGAGGAAGTATGGGGCTGTACTGGCTCTTCGGGCTGCTGACAATTGTCGGTATCTCGTTGCTGGTCGTGCTCATGGTTCGGCTGTTTTCTGGCGATCGTAGTGTCGGGCGGAAACAGGGGGGAGAGGTTGGGCTAGGCCGCGCGCGCCAGATACTGGATGAACGTTTCGCCAGGGGTGAGCTGACCGCAGAGCAGTACCGCGAACAGCGCGCAGTCTTGGGCGAGGATAAGTGGTGAAGCCTCTCAGCCGTCGAAGCGCTCTCACGCTCGGTGGCCTCGGGCTGGCGAGCACGGTTGCCGGGGGAGCGGGACTTCTCTGGAGCCAGCAGACAGCATCGCCTTCGGCCACCAGCTCAGGCTTTGGGGCGCCCTCCGGGGATCCACTGGTTCAGCCTCCCGAGCTGCGTAGCGCCGATGGCCGCCTCAAGGTACGCCTGGATGCTGCACCGGGGGACGTGAAGATTTCCGGTCGCGGTGCCACCGTGCTGAGCTATAACGGGGGCGTGCCGGGGCCTACCCTACGCGTTCAGGCGGGCGACACGCTCAATGTGAGCCTGCACAACGGCCTCAACGATCCGAGCAACCTGCACGTGCACGGATTGCATGTTTCTCCGTCGGACAACGGCGACAACATGTTCGTGACCGTGAAGGCCGGAGAGTCCTTCGACTACGAATATCAGCTGCCGCCTGATCACCCGCCGGGAGTGTACTGGTATCACCCGCACCACCACGGGTTCGTCGCCGATCAGGTCTTCGGCGGCCTTTACGGGGCCATCATTGTCGAGGACCCCACGCCCATCAGGGCAACGCGAGAGCGCGTGCTCGTCATCTCAGACATCACACTGGACAGCCTGGGCCGCATCCCTCCCGTCACGCCGATGGAACAGATGGCGGGACGGGAAGGACAACTCGTTCTGGTCAACGGGCAGGTGAATCCGGTCATGACCGCCCGTCCGGGGGAACGCGAACGTTGGCGCATCGTCAACGCCTGTGTGTCCCGGTACCTGCGGCTGCGTCTCGACGGGCAGGAGCTACAACTCCTCGGCATCGACTCGGGACGGTTCCAGACCCCCGGCGACGTCGATGAGGTAGTGCTGTTACCCGGCAACCGAGCGGACCTCCTGGTTACCGCTGTCTCAGGAACATCCATCTTCCAGACGCTGCCCTACGACCGCGGCGGCCCGAACGGAATGATGGGCGGGATGATGGGCGGCGGCGCTGGACCCAGCGGGCAGGACGCTCAGAGCAACCCTCGCGGCTTTTCAGTGGCGACACTAACGGTGTCCGGTGATGCGATGACCGCCCTGTCCGCAGTCCCCGAGCAGGCCGTGCCCCCAGATCTTCGTTCGCGGCCCGTGACGGCGCGTCGCGAGCTCACGTTCGGGATGGGAATGGGCGGGATGAGGGGCGGCTCGATGATGAGTTTCACCATTAATAAAGAGGTGTTCGATGCGGACAGAACAGACACCACGGTTCAGGCCGACAGCATCGAAGAATGGACCCTGACAAACACCAGCCAGATGGACCACCCCCTGCACCTGCACGTTTGGCCAATGCAGCTCGTTGAGGAAAATGGCAGGGCGGTCGAGTTGGTGGTTCGGCAAGACGTTATCAATGTTCCGGCAGGGGGACGAGTGAAGGTCCGCATCGCCTTCGACGACTTCGCCGGACGGACTGTCTATCACTGCCACATCCTCGATCACGAGGACAACGGGATGATGGGCGTCATTGAAGCAAAGTAACAACGACTCCTGACAGGGGCTTTCCTGTGTGACCGCGGTTCACTGCGACGGGAGCCAACTTCGGCTACTACTATGAAAGATAGTAGACAAAGAAGGAGGCGCTCATGCGCTCACGAATCTGGATCATCTCCCTGGCCGCTGGAGCGTTGCTTGCAGCAGGCACCGTCGCTCCGGCCTACGCGGCCGAGGGCAGCAGCCCTCCGGCCCCGGCGGGTCAGGCCGAGGATAGCGCCCGCGGACACATGGCCGCGATGCACAGAGCACCTGGCCTGGTGAAAATGCACGAACAGATGATGGCCGGGATGTCCGACACGGCTGACATGACGGCCGGTGCACCCGGCATGGCGAAAATGCACGAGCAGATGATGGCCCATCACCCGGCTGGCGACGCTTCGTCGGAGGCTGGCAATAAAAGCCCGGAGGCGTCACGGTGAGTACGGCGCTCTATGGTCTGGCCCTCCTGGCCTGCCCAGCGGCTATGGGCTTGATGATGTGGTTCATGATGCGAGGGAAGACGACAGCTGATGCGCCGAAGTCGCTGTCGGCGGCCGATGAAATGGAGTTGACCACACTGCGCGCGGAGGTGGACACGCTGCATCTGCCGAATTGAGGTTCTTATTCAGCCTCAACACCTGTTCGATGGCCGTCAGTGCGGTTGCAGTGTGAGATCCGGGCTTCCGGGGGAATGCGCAGCGTCGATCACATCGTCAAGGACTGCTCGTCCTCCGGGCACGGGTCCATTGTTCCCGCTGCGGATGCGGGGGCGATGGCGAGGAACAAGGGCAATGCGATCAACAATCCCATAGCCAAAGCAGCGACGATTGTCTTCCCGGCGCCGAGGGGCCGAGTCGGTGAAATAAGTCTCCTAACTCGGCTGGGAGCTGATTCTCCGCCAGCACCGAGGGCCGCCGCGGGGGTCAGCCCGTGTTCAGCCAGGCGCACCAAGGCGGTGGCGACTGTGGTCCGGTCACTATGACGGGCCGCACTGTCATCGGCGAGCATCTCGACGAGCCGGCCCAGTTCTCTGCGTGCGGTTCGAAATGCTGGGACACGGGGGAATGCATGCTGTAGCGCGTCGGCCGCCGCGAGGATGAGGTCGTGACGTCCCCGCAGGTGGGCCCGTTCGTGGGCCAGAACGGCGAGGAGCTGATTGTGATCCAACGCCGACAGGGCGGCACTGGTCAAGACGACCTGACGGACCCTGCCTGGTAGGCAGTACGCGGCGGCGGCCGGATGGTCGACGACGAGAGCGTCGTATCGGAGGTGGGGTCGCGCAATGAGGGCCAGGGCGTCCAGTTGTACTTTCCTGTTACGGGCTGCGATTGCCCGGTCCGCGGCCAGGCAATAGGCGACCCGGACGAGGATGGCACTTGCGGCGGCAGCGCCGGTGGCGCTGACCACGGCACCGCCTGGCGTGGAGTATTGCGCGAGGAGGGCCATCGCGCAGGTACGGATCCAGTCGGCGAGGTTGATGGTCCAGGGAATCGCGGGGATGGCCAGGCTCGAACCGGCAAGCAGCACCGCCAAAACAATTGAGACGCTCAGCGTTTGCCACGCAGTGATCCCGATCCGGGGAGACCGCTCGAGCCACGACATCCGGCGCAATAGGGTCGGCCCCAGGACGGCCAGAATCACGGCGAGGACCGCCAAAACGGCTGGAGCAATCATGGCGTGGTGCTTGTGCGACCCTGAAGGTGCTCGTCAAGGGCAAGACGGAGGCTGGCGACTTCCTCTGGCGGAATATGGTCGAGGAAGTGCAAAAATGTCACCGAAGTGTCAGCTCCTCCGGCAAGGACTTCCCCCATGAACGCGGCAGTGTGCTGCTCACGAGTCTGCGCAGGTCGGTAAAGATACGCACGGCCGTCCTTCTCCCGAGTCAGAAAGCCTTTGCGGCGCAGGTTGTCCATAACTGTCATTACCGTTGTGTAGGCGAGTGTGCGCTCGCGTTGGAGATCCTCCAGCACCTCGCGAACGGCGACCGGGCGCCCCCAGGACCAGATGCGATCCATGACGTGCTGTTCCAGCGTGCCGAGTGGGCGCACCATGGGTTGTTCCCTTCTACGCTCTAATGGAAACGAAAACCCCTAATCAACTACCTTCCATAGTAACGTACGGTCCCTGCTGCGCCCGCGGGATCCCGTGCCGATCAGCCCTGGACGCCACCAGAGCAGGGTGCGCCGGGTTCGGGTGTCTGTGGGCCCTGTAGGTAGGTCTGCAGGAACAACTGCAGGCGGGGGTCATCCACGTTGTCCAGTTGCAGTTGTTTTCCCCAGGCGCTGGCGACAATCGGGGCGGGGAGGTCGGGATACGGGCTCAAGAGTTCGTATGGGTTCGACTCGGCATCAGCCGTCAGAGTGTCGATCTGCTCTTGCGGCAGATCGGATCGGTAGGTGACCCACACCGCGCCATGCTCGAGCGAGTGCACGGCCCGCCAGGTGTCTACCGGCTTCGTGTACACGCCGCAGTTTGTCAGCTCGGCCGAATGATCTCCGCCGACGGGGGGAAGCGTCGGAAACGCAACCTCGTTGACCACGTGGTCGCGGCTCAATCCATCAGAACTCTCCACGCCACTGATTGGCTTGTCTGCTGCCGATCTCGCCGCGTCCTGGTCTTTCTGGTTGACGATGAAGATGGAGACAACGGTCGCCACAAGGGTGATTGCGACGACGGTGCCCAAGCCGTAGATCCAGAAGCTCCGACGCCGCTCGTCCCGCTTCAGCTGTGCTCGTGCGGCCGCAACGATCGCCTGCCGATGTGCTCTGTCCTCTGTGTTCGGGTGTTCCATTTGGACGGTCCTCTCTATTGCTGATGTGCATTGTGGTGTACGGCAACGTTCTGTGAGCTGCCGTTCGAGCCCGGCTGCCCCTGGGCAGCTACGTCGGGGCGGGACAGCTGGAGCCGCAGCTTCTTCTCCGATAGCCTCCCGTAGCTGAACATGACGTCGTCGATCAGGATGCCGGGGGCAAAGATGATGCCGTTCCGAGCGGCCAGAGCCCGGCCTTCATCGGTGTCCAGGCCGATCGCCTCGACCTGAAAGGAGTAGTCCGCGGAGAGTCGGGACACTACCAGCTTGGCTTGATCGCAGGCGTGGCACGAGGCTTGCGTCAGTACGGTGATTCGCATCAGGCGTCGGTCCGGAGAGCCTGCATCTGGGTGAGGATCTCGTCTACCGGCACGTACATGGTGTAGTTAGGCGGGCCGCCGTAGTCGGCGCGCCACTCAATTTCCCCCGTCGGCCCAACCAGGATGAAGCTGTGTCCGTTGCGGGATTCACCCATCATTCCGTCCTTGTTGGTCTGGTTAGTCAGGGAGACATCCAGACGGGTGTCGGCCAAAGCGTCCGCCGTCAGTTTGTCGTCGGCCATTTTCTGGGCGATCAGGTCCACCGGCCCGCTGGTGATGGTGAGGAGCTGATCGACGCCGACAGACTGCAGCTCGGTCTGGGCGGCGTCCAGACCGCGGATTTGGTCGCAGCACGGCTGACACCCGATCCCCTCATGGAAAAAGAGCAGAACGGACTCGCCACGGTAGTCGCTGAGATTGACCGTCCCCCCGGCCGTGGAAGCGAGAGAAAAGTCGGGGGCTTCCGCGCCCGGGCCGGGAGCACCCACGGCGTAATTGATGGAGGCGGTGTTTTCCACAGCCGTGGGGGTCCCGTTCCAAGTGCTTTCCATGACTACCAGGATGGCTGCCGCAACCGCCAAGATGCCCACGACCATCGTTGCCCGGCGCAACCCGGTGCTCCTGGCGCGTGACTGCGGGCGTATGCCCGGACGGCCTTTCTTCCGTGATGCCATTACTGTGACTCCTCTGTCTGGGCGCGCGTATGCGCCTGGTCGGGTCGGTTGCCGGAGGCAGTCGGCGTGGCTGCGTGCTTTCGGCTGCGGAGCGCCGTCCAGACCAAAGCGCCGAGAGCGGCGAAGACGGCGAGCGTCGAGATTCACCCTGGAATGAAGGCCAGAAACTGCTGGATGACGGCGGCCCAGTGCCCCAGTGCTGCGGCAAGTTCAACCTGCCACCCGTCCGGTGCCATGCCCGGTCCCTGCACCGCGAGGACGACGGTGAGCACGCCAATGGCGATCATCAACCCGCTTGAGAGCACTGTTCCCACGGGCAACCGCCACCGGGCCCCGGGCCCGATCGGAATGGTCGTGGCCGCGAGCAGGCGACTTGCTCCCCAGTTTTTTCTGTCCCACGCCAACGCCAAGGCGCACAGGGGCGCGACCATCCCGAATACGTAGGCGACGCCCACTGCGGCGGCGGCCGGGAAAGACGAAGCGGCACCGGAGAGCGCCGCCACATCGGCGAGGACTGGGGCGCAGCACGCGCTGGCGGCACCGGAGAACACTCCGAGTCCGTACACCGAGCCGATGCTCGTTCCGCCGCCGCGCCCGGAGGGCATCGGTAGCATCATTTTCCAGCCCCCAGGGTGGCAACGCCCACTGCCACCATCGCGAGACCAGGCGGCCGTCGATCATGTGCTCGATGATGGCGCACACGCCGAGTCCGCTGGCGTCGGTTGCCGAGACGTCCTTCACGATGCCGTCCGCGACTGCCTGGCTGGGAGTGTTCACGCCGGGATTCATGTCCAGGCCCTTGTTGAAGCTCGAGCAGCGGTCGCAGGACGGCACGCGCGGACCGCAGTCCGTCGTGATGAAGACCCCGACTGTGAACGGCCGCTGAACTGGCGAAGCCACGTCCTTGACATAGCTGCCCGACCTTTGGTTATAGGCGCCTGGCTACGGCTTCTGCACTCGTCCCACGGTGAAAACGTCGCGCAGACGCTGACGGTGTCTGCTTCGTTGATGGGCACGACCTGGGGCGCGTCAGCGGCCAGTTGGCTCTGTGGATTCGCCGCGGCCGGGCCGGGTTTTGCGAGCGAGAGCGGGGAGCGAGACACTGACGGCGAAAAGCGCGACGAAGGCCATCGCCACGACGCCGAACAATCGCCGCCGCACTGGTGGCGGAGCCGGTCGGTCGGACTGTTGTCGGCGCGATTTGCGTGCCAGCCTGCGGGGCTGCCGATGACGCTGGTGTTTTTCTGCCGCCCGCAAACGGCGACGGGTCTCGATAGGCTTTACCGCCGGGAAAGGTGAGGGGTCCTACGGGGTGGAGAGGATGTCCTTCATGACATCGATCTCATCGGTCTGGCTCGTGACGATGTTCGACGCCATGGCCTTGGCGTCCTCGTTTCGACCTTCATCCAGTTCCAGCTCCGCCATCATGATCGCGCCCTGATGGTGGACGATCATCTGTTCCAGGTATAGCTCGCCGGCCTGCGGGCCCGACGCATTTTCGAGGGCCATCATGTCGTCGTCGGACATCATTCCGTCGGAACCGTCACCCATCCCCGACATCCCATCCATGCCGCCGGTGCTGGTCTCATCGGTGCCCCACTCGGCGAGCCAGTCTCTGAGTTGCTCTATTTCCGGTTCTTGAGCGGCTTTGATCTGCGTGGCGAGGTCGGTGATGCGCACGTCGACCTCGTCCTTGGCGAGGATGTCCTCGCTCATCTCGACAGCTTGCTCGTGGTGGGGGATCATCATCTGTGCGAAAGTCACATCAGCCGACCCGAAAGAAGCGGACGCAGTGGAGGTGCTGGACGACCCGGACGAACTGTCGGGGGTTGTCCCGTTGGTGCAGGCGCTGAGCGTGAGCACGGCGGCAAGGGCCGCCCCCGTCAGAAGGTACTTACGTGATTTGAGCATTGTTTTTCCATTCATTAGTCAGACTTGAGAAACCGAGGCGCCGGCGGGCGCGAGGAGGCCACGCGTCCATGAGGGCGCGTCGGCGGCGGTTCGGTCTAAATGCGACTGATGGAAAGAATGGTCAGATTCGGCCTGTGAATATCCAGGACGAGGCGGTGAGAGAGCCGAGCGATGTGCCCGCCCGCGTCGAACAGCCTGCGGTACGTTGACGGTAACCGAGCCAGCAGGATCAGCGAAGCGAGCACCAGCAGGATGGTGCAGGTCATCGCTAGGATCGCACAGTCCAACATGCAATCGGAACGATCCACGACTCCAAGACCGGTGTGTGCGATGACGGAAACCGCCGAGACAGCGCCCGCCGTGACAACGGGGGAGACACCGACCTGCGCGGTGGGGTCAGATGCAACCGCGGTCCCACCCGTCTCGTGACTGGCATGCGTGGAGTTCATGGCCAGCACACCGAACAGGAGTCCGGCCATGGCGACCAACGCCACCAAACCAGACAGGAGGACAGGCCTCGTGCGGGGAACCACGTGTGCTGTGCTATCCAGCTTCATGTCGCCTCCGGTCCCGTTCCTGTCGCGGTTGGTTCCCGCGCATACCCCTCGACAGTATCGACTTTCACACTGCTCGACCTGTGGATGCGATCTC
Organism: Cryobacterium sp. Hz7; assembly: GCF_004402815.1. NCBI lineage: Bacteria > Bacillati > Actinomycetota > Actinomycetes > Micrococcales > Microbacteriaceae > Cryobacterium > Cryobacterium sp. Hz7. The sequence continues at coordinate 251,126 of NZ_SOFB01000053.1, read as the reverse complement.
GCAGGTCACCCGATGGTGGCAGGATGTGCGGTGAGCGTTCCGGTAGGTATCGGGGCACCCGCCACGTTGAGTCCGCGAAAGCCGCGCAGCCGGAGGCTGTTGCTCACCACGAAAACAGATGACAGTGCCATGGCCGCGCCGGCGATCAACGGGTTGAGCAAGCCCAGCATGGCCAGCGGGATCGCCGCCACGTTGTAGGCGAAGGCCCAGAACAAGTTGGCCTTGATGGTCGACAGGGTGCGCCGGGAGAGTCGGATCGCATCAGCTGCCGCGATGAGGTCGCTTCTGACCAGGGTCAGATCGCTGGCCTCGATGGCGACATCCGTTCCCGTCCCCATCGCAATGCCCAGGTCCGCGGTGGCCAGTGCCACAGCGTCGTTCACGCCGTCGCCGACCATGGCAACAACGCGACCCTCGCTCTGCAGCTCCCGGATGATCTGCGCTTTCTCGGCCGGCAGCACACCGGCACGAACGTCGCTGATACCGACCTCAGCCGCAACGAAGGCCGCGACGGCCTCGTTGTCGCCGGTGAGAAGCACCGGCTGCAGACCCAGGCGACGGAACTCCGCGATCGCGGCAGCGCTGGTGTCTTTGACGACGTCAGAGACGGCGAGGATACCCCTGGCCTGGCCGTCCCAGGCGACGGCGACCGCGGTTCGACCCTGTGCCTCGAAGGCGGCCAGCACCGTCTCGAGCTCTGACGGAAGCGGGATAGTCCACTGTTCCGTCAGCCAGCGCGGACGTCCCACGAGAACGACCCGACCGCCGACCAGGGCTTGAACGCCGAGACCGTCCGTCGACGCGAAGGACTCAGGTGACGGTAGTTCGCCGGCGCGTTCCCGGGCACCAGACACAATCGCCTGGGCGATGGGATGTTCGGAACCCGTTTCCGCGGCTCCGGCGAGGTGAAGCAGGAGCTGCTCGTCTCCACCAGCGACGGGAACGGCGGCCACGAGCGTCATCCGGCCGGTCGTGACCGTGCCGGTCTTGTCGAGCACGATGGTGTCTACCCGGTGGGTTGATTCGAGAATCTGGGGTCCCTTGATCAGGATGCCCAACTGCGCACCACGCCCGGTGCCCACGAGCAGAGCGGTCGGGGTCGCCAAGCCGAGCGCGCACGGGCACGCGATGATGAGCGTTGCCACGGCCGCGGTGAATGCGACGACGGTCCCTGCTCCGAGCAGCAGCCAGACCACAAGGGTGGCCAGCGACAACCCGATCACGATCGGGACGAAGATCGCTGAGACCCGGTCGGCGAGGCGCTGTACCTCGGCCTTACCGGTCTGCGCCTGTTCGACCAAGCGGCCTAGCTGGGCGAGCTGCGTGTCCGCGCCAACGCGGGTGGCCCGCACGACCAGGCGACCACCCGAGTTCAAGGTGGCGCCGACCACGGCTGCGCCGGGCCCGACCTCGACCGGAACGGACTCGCCGGTGAGCATGCTGACGTCGATCGCCGAGTTACCTTCTACAACGGTTCCATCCGTGGCGATCTTCTCGCCGGGACGGACGACGAACTGGTCGCCGACGACCAGCGACGCGGTGGGGACGGTGGTCTCGACACCATCCCGCAGAAGGGTCGTCTCTTTCGCCCCGAGTTCGAGCAGCGCCTTCAGCGCGGCACCAGACTGTTTCTTCGCACGGGCCTCGAAGTAACGGCCGGCCAGGATGAACACCGTGACGGCGGATGCGACCTCCAGGTAGATTTCATCGGCACCGCTTCCCGGGGTGGCGGTAAAGCTGAAGGCCATGGTCATGCCCGGGACTCCAGCCATCCCCAGGAAGAGAGCGTATAGCGACCAGCCGAGTGCGGCGAGCACTCCGATACTGATCAGGGTGTCCATAGTCGCAGCACCGTGGCGCAAATTCACCCAGGCAGCGCGATGGAACGGCCATGCTCCCCAGACGGCGACCGGGGCGGCAAGGGTGAGAGCCAGCCATTGCCAATTGGTGAATTGCAGCGGGGGGATCATCGAGAGCAGGAGCACGGGGGTGGCGAGCACGGCGGACAGGATCAGCCGCTGGCGCAGGCTGGCCACTTCGCGGTCTTGGTCCGTGGGCACATCGAGTGTCGGCGCCTCAGGCGGTTTCGGACGTGCGGCCGTGTATCCGGTCTCCTCAATCACCGCGATGGCATCCTCAACCGTCGTGCCGTCAGGGATGAGGACACTGGCCTTCTCGGTGGCGTAGTTCACCGATGCCTCGACCCCGGGCATCCGGTTGAGTTTTTTTTCAATTCGCGCCGCGCAGGAGGCGCAGGTCATGCCGCCGACGAGAAGGTCGACCTGCTCTCCACTCATCGTGTCGCCGTGACCAGTTCATAGCCTGCCTCATCGATGGCGGCGGCCACAGCGGCGGGATCGAGGGGTCTGGAGCTGGAGACGGTGACCACGGGGACGCCGCCCGGAACAAGGTCAACGTCCACGGCTTCGGCTCCGGCGACCTGGCCCACTTCGGCCGTCACGCTCTTCACACAGTGAGAGCAGGTCATTCCCGATACCTGGAAAGTGGTGGTCATGCCGGTAGGTTCTGCGGTGCGCTCGGATTTGTGATCGTGCGACCCGCACGTGCACGAAGAGTCAGTAAGACCAAGGTCGTTCTTATTCGACGTCGACATAGTATTCGCGATTCCTTTCGTTCCCCGGCAATCGAAGCAACCGTCGGGACGTACTTCCAGGGGATACATCCACGGTATACCCCAGGGGGGTACCCGGTCAACATGAGATCGGTGCGCACAGTTGGTCACCCCGCCGCGTGTGAGGTATACCACCCGGGGGTATACTCGGAAAATTCAAAGTGCCACCACTTGCCGGCAGGCCACCAGGATCGCGCGGGGCAGACCAGATCGGATACACACACCAATGAGTGATTTCAGCGACAAGAGCGCGATGGCAACCCACGCTGGCCCGCACGGCTACATATCAAGCAAAGACGCGTATGTGAAGCGCCTCCGACGAATCGAAGGACAGGCCAGGGGATTGCAGGGAATGGTTGCAGATGAGCTGTACTGCATCGACATTCTGACGCAGATATCAGCTATGACCAGCGCTCTGCAGTCCGTGGCCTTGGGCTTACTCGAGGACCACATGAGCCACTGTGTTGTTGCCGCTGTCGCTGCCGGCGGTGAAGAAGGCGACGCCAAGATCAAGGAAGCTTCAATCGCAATCGCACGATTGGTCCGCTCCTAACCTCCCCCATGCGCACTGCGCCGCCAGCGCCTAAGTACCTGGTGCTTCATCGTCGACGAGTCGCCAGAAACCACCGGAAGCTCCAACTTTGTTTCCGGGGACGGTTCGACGGTTTGCGTTGAGAAGCTGATTCCATTTGGTGTGGATCCGACCGGGATACGTGCCACAACGGTGAGCGACTTCAGATCGAGGACGGCGACCGTGTCTGCGGCCATGTTGGTGACGTACGCGTGTCGGCTGGAGGGGTCAATGACGACGCCGTGGGCGCCGTCGCCCGTCTTCACGCTCTTCACAACCTTGAATGTATCGACACTCAGGATCGAGACTGTTGTGCATGGTTCGTCGTCGGTGCCCTGGTTGATAACAATAGGTACTTGTTGTCCGGGCTCACGAACGTCTGGATCGGTCTTGAGCCGACCGCGGTCTTTCCGATCAGCTTGCGGGTGGCCACGTCTACCTTGGCAACGGCATTTTCCCCACTGAGCGAGGCGTACACGAAGCGTCCGTCCGGCGAGAATGCCACCTGGGCGGGCGCCGCGCCGACCTCAATCTCTGCGACCTGTGAGTTAGTTGCGGTATCGACGACGCCCAGAATCGTTCCGCCGATGTTGGCGACGTAAATCCATTTTCCATCGGGGCTTGGCCGGAGCCCGTGTGGGCCTGTCCCGACGGGGATGGTGGCCACCGACTGCATCGTCGAGGCATTGACTGCCGTCACGGTGTCGTCAGCGTTATTGGTTGTGTAACTCGTCGTGAGATCCGGAGTGACGACAACGTGAGCAGGCATGGCGCCGGTGGCGACCATTCCCGTCACAGCCAACGTAGATGCGTCGAGCTTGATCGCCATAGACGTGGATCCACTGACGGCCCACACGGACTCCCCATCGGCTGTCGCCAGCACATTGTGTGGGCTCTTAAGACCGGTCAGGGGGGTTGCGACCTTGTTCGAGGCCGCGTCGATGGCTGTCAGGCTGGCGCCATCTTCGTTGGCGACCCAGACCGTTCCAGTCACGAGACCTCATGCATGGCTACCCGGGCCTCCGGGTCATCGGTTGTGGTCATCAGAATTGCCGTCGCGGCCGCCACGATGACCAGGGGGATCGCGCCCATGGCCACTGCACGTCTTCCGTTCATTGCATTCCCGTCACTCATGCCGTTGTCTCTTCGGACGGACCCTCAGCGAGACCATGATTTGTCGAATTGTATTATTTACGATAATACTGCTTTCTATACAGGCCTGAGCAAAAACGCGCCTGCGCATCGGCTGCTGATGCGGTCGCGGCGACCGGCGGTCAGAGCACATGCTCTCCGATGCCGCTGGTCCCGCAGCCCATGGCACGGTTCAATGTGTTCGACGCGAGGTCTTCAGGTAGCTGCAGATCTCGTCAGGATCGCATCCTGTCCGGCGGAGGAAGCAAGCCTCGATCCTCGACATAGCGCAGCGTTTTCGCCGTCATCCCGGCCACATCAGCCGTTCCTCCTATGCGCACCCTGTGCTCCTGCCATGACCGGACTCGTGGTCCGGCTTGACCTTCCAGCCGTGAGGAAGGTCGAGACTTGAGGTCCGTGCACACCGCACTGCGCGGCGGCAGCGCGATTGCCGATTGAAAGCACTTGGAGGATTCATGTGTAAAAACACGCCGACCGACTTTGACTTGGCGATCATCGGTTCCGGTGGTGCAGCATTCGCGGCCGCGATCCTGGCGACCAGGTTTGACAAGCAAGTGGTAGTGGTCGAGCGTGCAACTATCGGAGGCACCTGCGTCAATACGGGATGTATGCCGTCTAAGGCCTTGTTGGCGGCCGCCGAAGCTCGCCATGTTGCCTTGGATGCGAGGCGAATCCCCGGCATCGCAGCCTCTGCGGAGCCGGTGGATATGAAGAAGCTAATCGAGGGTAAGCGCGCTCTGGTCAACACGATGCGGGCCAGCAATTAGGGGGACTTGATCGCCGAATACGATTGGGCCTTCCGTCACGGCGACGCAACGTTCACGGGAACTACGGAGGAGCCGCTACTGGAGATCACCTCGGACGACGGCAGCAAGGAAACCATGCGTTCGGACCAGTACCTTGTGGCCACCGGCTCCGCCCCGTGGGCACCACCCATTGCGGGGTTGTCCGAGGTGGGCTAGCTGACCTCGGCGAACGCATGGAGCTAGACGAAGCGCCCGAGTCATCGCTGGTCCGGGGGGGGGNGGGGGGGGGGGGGGCTACGTGGCCCTCGAACAAGCACAACTGTTCTCCCCGCTCGGCTGCGAGATGACCGTCCGGGTGCGCTCCCGGCTGGTGTCGCAGGAAGAATCCGAGGGCACCCGCGACGTGATCGCCGAGGTGACAAGCGCCACCGGCAAGGAGACAATCCGGACCAGCAAGCTCCTCGTGGCCACCGTACGTAGACCCGCCACCGCGGACCTGCACCTCGACAAGGTCGGCGTCACAGTCGGGACACGAGGGCAGATCGAAGTCTCAGGCATGTTGACTCACACGAAGCCGTAGTCCTTCACCTATTGGCCTTCTGAAGCTGTGTTGACGCCGATGTCCACGACCGGACCGCCGCGAGCCCGGCGAGTCCGGCGAGTCCGGCGAGTACGGCGATAGCGGCCAGGACGAGGGCAGTCGGGGCAAGTCCGAGCGTTGCCCCGAGGATCCCGGCCAGCGGGTAGGTGATGATGAAGCAGGCGTGGGAGAGCGAAAACTGGATGGCGAAGACCGCTGGCCGGTTGGTGTCGTCGGAGTAGCGGCGGAGGAGCCGGGCCGACGGCGTGAGGATCAGTGCGGTCGCGGCGCCGAGAACGAACCAGACCGTGAGCACGCCGGGCCAGGCCGGCGCGGAGTCCTTAGCCAGGACCAGCAGCGCGACGGCGACGGGCCCGCTCGGGAGGATGGCGCATCTGGTCAGCATCACGCGTCGATCCGGATAGCGATCCAGTACCCGCGGCAGGTTGAGGGCGACGAGCATGGAGCCGAGTCCGTAGCAGGCGAGGGTGATCGCGAAATCGACCTGGGTTCGTTCGAGGCTGTTCTGCTCGAGGATGACGGTGTTGACGATCACCATCGCGGTAGACGCGGCGACGACGATGTTCATCGCGAGCAGTGCACGGAGCGGCGGGGTGCGCCAGAACACGCGCACGCCTCGAGTGAGCCGGTCGACGAACGGTGCGGCTGCGGTGGATCTCATCGCCGGGAGGGTGGTGGAGAGCACGAGTGTGGCCGAGCCGACGAAGCCGAGCGCTGTTCCCACGAACAGGGAATGGTAGCTGATCACGGTCAGGAGCGCGGCCGCCAGGATGGGACTGAGCAGGGATTCCAGGTCGTAGGCCAGACGGGACAGCGACAACGCCCGCGTGTATTCGCTTTCCTTAGGAAGAACATCCGGGATCAGCGCCTGGAACGCGGGCGTGAAGGTCGCGGAAGCGGCCTGCAGCACAAAAATGAGAATGTAGATCTGCCAGGCCTCGGTGACGAACGGGAGCGAGATCGCGACCCCGGCCCGGAGAACATCTGAGGACACCAGCAGCACCTTGCGGGGGACGTGGCTGGTGAGCGCGGACACGACCGGGGCGACGCCCACATAGGCGAGCATCTTGATCGTCAAGGCGCTGCCCAGGACGATGCCGGCATCCCCGCCGGCCAGATCGAAGGCGAGCACCCCAGTGCGACGGTGAGCAGGCCGGTGCCAATCAGCGCCACAACCTGGGCGCTGAACAGTTTTCGGTAGGCGGTGTTCCGCAACACGTCACGCATGCGCGTCCACCTCAAGGTCTGTGCTGGCGGTGTCGTGCGGGTGCCGGTGGTGGGCCGGAACGCCATCGAGGGCGTGTTCGGCCTGAAAGATGGCGTCGGGGACAAGCTGGCGGGCGTGCTCGTTTGCGAGGCGATAGAACACCCGGGTTCCTTCGCGCCGGGTAGTCACGATGCGGGCGAGGCGCAGCTTCGCCAAATGCTGCGATACGGTGGCCTGGGACTTGTTGACGATTTTCGCCAGTTGGTTCACCGACAGTTCGAGTCCCGCAACGCGAGTATGACCCGGATGCGCGTGGCGTCGGCGAGCATCGCGAAGACCTCCACGGCCAACTCGACGTACTCACTTTCTGGGCCGAGTGTGCAACCATCCTCATGCATTCATGCGCAGTGTGTTACACACGGGCGAGCACGTTGCGGTGGCTGATACGGCCAGGCTACGAGTGTCCACCTGTCGAGCCGGTCGATGAAGTTTCTGGCGTCTCCGCTGAATCCTCGTGCCGTCCCGGCGGACGCGCGGGGGTTGTAGAGAAGCCGGATGCTGATCAACCCCAGGTCGGGGGCCACCCCGCGCGAGAGCGTGGCTTCGGCGTTCACGCTGCCGCTTCCAGTGCTGGGGCGGACTGCGCGGCTCCCAGCGCGGTTGTGCGGCTCAGCCGGCCCGCCCGGACGCCGTTGGCGATCACGACGATTTCGGCCAGTTCGTGGATCAAGACCACGGCGGCCAGGCCGAGCGTGCCGAATAGTGCCAGGGGAATGAGCACGGCGATCAGCAGCAGGGACAGGCCCACGTTCTGGAGCATGATGCTCCGGGTTCTCCGCGCGTGGTCGAGCACCTGGGGTAGGTGGTTCAGATCTTCGCCCATCAGGGCGATGTCGGCTGTTTCGATGGCGACGTCGGAGCCCATGGCGCCCATGGCGATGCCGGTGTCGGCGGTTGCGAGGGCCGGCGCGTCGTTGACGCCGTCGCCGACCATGGCTGTGGGCTGGCGGGCTTTGAGGGTGCGGATGATTTCCGCTTTGTCCTCGGGGCGGAGGTCGGCGTGGACTTTGGTGATGCCCGCAGCCTTCCCCAAGGCGGTGGCGGTGACCAGGTTGTCGCCGGTGAGCATGACCGTGGTGTATCCGGATGCGCTCAGCCGGTCTATGACCTGCCGGGTTTCGGGACGCAGCTCGTCACGGACTGCGATGGCGCCGATGACCTGCCCATTGTCCTCGATGAGGACAGCGGTGGCGCCGGCCTGTTGCATCCGCTGGACGTCGGCGGCCAGGGGGCCGGCATCGATCCACCCCGGCCGGCCGAGGCGTACACGTCGCCCGTCCACCCGGCCCTCCAGGCCGGCGCCGGGGACGGTATCCACGTCGGTGACAAACGCCCGGTCCGGAGCCGCGGCGAGAATGGCGTGGGCGAGGGGGTGTTCGCTCCGGGATTCCAGACCGGCCGCGAGGAAGAGGACATCGTCTTTGGAAGCGGATCCGGTGGTGGCGACATCGATCACGGCGGGTTTGTTGCGGGTGAGGGTTCCGGTCTTGTCCAATGCGATGGTGCGGATCCGGCCGAGGGTTTCCAGGGCACCCCCGCCCTTGATGAGAACGCCCATGCGGCTGGCGGCGCCGACGGAGGCGACCACGGTGACCGGGACAGAGATGGCCAAGGCGCAGGGCGAGGCGGCGACCAGAACGACGAGCGCACGTTCGAACCACAGCAGTGGTTCGCCGACGATGAAGCCGAAGATGATGATCAGGACTGCAACGATCAGGATGCCCGGAACCAGCTTGCTGGCGATCGAGTCGGCCAGCCGCTGACCGGGCCCCTTGCGGGACTGCTCGGCTTCCACGATCTGAACGACCCTGGCCACCGAGTTGTTCTCAGCGGTGCTGGTGACCTCAACTTCGAGCGGGCCTGTGCCGTTGATGGACCCGGCATAGACCTCGGTTCCCGGTCCCGCCTCGACGGGGACGGACTCTCCGGTGAGCGCAGAGGTGTCCAAGGACGTGCGGCCGATGATGATCCTCCCGTCGGTGGCTAGACGTTCCCCGGGCCGGACGACCATGCGGTCGCCGGGGGCGAGTGCTGACAGGGCGACGGTGACCTCGGCGCCGTCGCGCAGGACGATCGCCTCAACCGGGACCAGGTCCAGCAGTGCGCGCAGACCGCGGCGGGTTTTCGCCAGGGAGTATTCCTCAAGCCCTTCCGAGATCGCGTAGAGGAATGCCAGCATCGCTGCTTCCTCGAACTGCCCGAGCGCGACCGCGCCGGCGGCGGCGATCGTCATCAGTGTACCGACCCCGATTTTGCCTTTGAGCAGTCGTCGGAGGGTGGACGGAACAAATGTCCAGGCGGCAATCAGAAGCGCCATGATTTCCAGCGGTAGCAGCAGCCCCTGGGGGCCGCCGGTCAGCGAGACGATCCACGCGGCAAGGAGAAGTGCACCGGAGGCTGCCGCCGCCCGGATCTCGCTCACCTGCCAGAAACTGGCGGTCTCCTCCTCTTCGGATGCCTTGGTCCCGTTTTTCTCGTCGCTGCAACCGCAGGTAGCACTCATGGTGTGCGCTTCTTTGTCAGGGGGACGCCGGTACTGCCGGTGCCGTAGATCGGGCACAGGCTGACCGCGTTGCCGGTTGCGGCGAGTAGAACCTCGGCCTGGGCGAGCATGTCAATCAGCTCCGGACGAGACAGCGAGTAGTACACGCTGCGGCCCTGCATACGGCCTTCCACCAGGCCGCACTCACGCAGGCACGCAACGTGCGCCGAAACCGTGGACTGGGCGAGGCCCAGCTCGTCGGTAAGGTCACTGACCCGTACCTCGCCGCCGGCCATTCGCTTCACAATGCTCAACCGGGCTGGGTCACTGAGGGAGTGGAACAGCGCCGCCGCAGGATTGCGTTGCTCGCACCCACCGGACAGAACCGAAGATTTGATCGTCATTAAACGATGATAGCGCTCAAGGTGGATCCTTCTTCGCTCACCGACGGGAGCCGGACATCGGCCCATCCGACGCGAGGGTAAGGGCGTTGTGCGTATACACGATGGCGGGACCCGTGCGGTGGATGGAGCGCCGGCGGATTGTGGACATCCGTTTTCTGGGCACCGCGATTGCCGTCGACTTCATCGTCGTTCCGGTGGTCGCGTTCGGCCCGTCACGATTCGTTGCCGGCGCCCGGGCACTGCTCCTCGGTGCCCCGCTCGTGCTGCTGACTCCGTGTGTCGACTATGTGATCGGGTTCACCGGTCTGGCCGGCGGGGCACGTGAACGACTCCTGGCGGCCACACCTCTGCTGATGCTTCTGCAGATTGTTCTACTTCCCATCTACCTGCTGCTGTTCGCCGGCCCGAACACCGTCTCGATGATCGAGATCGAGCCGTTCCTCGAGGCGTTCCTTTTCCTGATCGTGATTCCCCTGCTGGCTGCGGTCACGGTTCAATGGGTTGGCCGTCGGCATCGGTTCGGCCGGGCAATCGAAGCTGAGCAGATCCCAGATCGCGGCGGTAAGCACGCGGATAGCCTCGCTTCTGCTGGTGGTGCCGCTGTACATCGCGTTCCCGGTCATCATGGTCGTCGTCGGGTTGTCAGCGAGTCGACTCGCACGCCCGGACGTGCCGGCGACCCGCGCGCTCGTCTTCAGCGGGTCCACCCGCAATTCCCTGGTGGTGCTCCCTCTGGCGCTTGCGCTCGCGGAGTCTCTGTCCGTGGCCGCACTGGCCGTGGTGACCCAGACCCTCGTGGAGCTGGTCGTCATGGTGATCCTCGTGCGTCTCGTACCTCGGCTCACCGGCCAGCGTCGAGCCGCCGACAAAATCGCACATCGATGACGGATGTGGCGGCGCATCCAGTGCCGCCTTCGGTCTATGAGAGGCCTTTCACTCTGTGTACGGCACGCGCGAGGATGTGACCAGAAACGCACCGAAGACCCCTTGGCGTGAACAGAGTTGGCCCGTATTCGTCCGTGCCAGCGCGTGCACTTGCCACATCAAAACCGCGGAAATCCGCGGCATTTTGCCCCTGTAGCGGGTGGGCCGCACGGCCGAGACTACTGTCAGTTGTTTGGGTTCGAGTCCAGGCACCTCAGCACTACCGTGAGTTTTTATGAAAACCTGAGATTTGCGTATTTCCAGTCACACTGTTCGCACCGGGGACACTCAATCGCTGTCGTCGGCACGGTGTCTGTGAACGACGTCAGGGCACTAGGGAAGACTCTTCCCATGACGAGTGGAGAGTGACATGGTGACTGCGCGCCGAGGAGTGCCGGAAGTTGATGCGATCGTGGTCGGCTCCGGGCCCAACGGCCTCGCCGCCGCGGTCATCCTCGCCCGGGCCGGATTCTCTGTGCGCGTCTACGAGAAGTCCGCCGGCGTCGGTGGCGGCGCCGCGACCGCAGAACTGACCTTGCCGGGCTTCCACCACGATGTCTGCTCCGCCGTGCACCCACTCGCGCTGGCTTCGGAGTTCTTTCAACGATTCGGGCTCGCGGATCGGATCGAACTGGCAATTCCCGAGGTTTCCTACGGCCACCCGCTGCCGGGCGGTACCGCCGGCCTCGCCTACCGCAGCTTGACGCGCACCGTCGCCGAACTGGGCAGGGACGGCGCGGCCTGGAATCGGTTGTTTGCGCCCCTCGTGGCGCATGCCGAGCAGGTCGCTCAGTTCACCGGTGCGCAGCTCCTGCGACTGCCGAAGCATCCGGTCACCGCGCTGCGCTTCGGCTTACGCTCCCTCGAACAGGGCAGCCCGCTCTGGGGCCTGCGCTTCTCGGGCGAAGCCGCGCCTGCCCTGCTCTCCGGCGTCAGCGCCCATACGATCAGGTCGATGCCGAGCATCGTCACAGCCGGTGCGGGCCTCACCCTCGCCACGTATGCGCACGCGGGCGGCTGGCCGATACCGGTCGGCGGCAGCGGCGCGATCGTGACCGCGCTGGTCGACGATCTGCTCGCTCATGGCGGTGAGATCGTCACGTCGACCGAGGTGCGGCGGCTGAGCGAACTGCCGCCGGCCCGCGTGGTGATGCTTGACCTGACGCCGCGTGCGCTCCTGCGACTCGCCGAGGGCGAGCTTCCCGGCGCCTACGCGCGACGGTTGCGCGCCTTCCGGTACGGAAACGGCGTCGCCAAGGTCGACTTCGCGCTTTCGGGTCCGGTGCCCTGGCAGGCTGCCGGGGTGCGGGCGGCTGGCACCGTGCACGTGGGCGGCACTCGGGCTCAGATCCGGCGAGCCGAGAACACCGTTGCGCGTGGCGGACACGCCGAGGAGCCGTATGTTCTCGTGTCCCAGCCCAGCCGCACCGACCCCAGTCGCGCGCCGGCCGGTCAGCACACTCTTTGGGCGTACACCCATGTTCCGCGCGGCTCAACCATCGACCAGACCGAAGCGATCGTGCGCCAGATCGAGCGCTATGCCCCGGGTTTCCGTGACACGATCCTGGCCAGCGCCGGTCGCACCGCGACGGAGATGGAACAGCTCAATCCCAACTACGTCGGCGGTGACATCTCGGCCGGCGAGGTGAGTCTGACCCAACTCGTGCGCCGCCCGGTACTGTCCACTGACCCTTGGCGCACCCCCCTGAGCGGCGTGTACCTGTGCTCGTCATCCACACCGCCGGGCCCCGGCGTGCACGGCCTGGCCGGCTGGTACGCGGCTCTGAGCGCTCTTCGACACGACCTCGGGGTGCGCACAGCCCCCGATCTTTCTCCGACTAACCAGAAATAGGTGACACAGTGGCCGTGACCTACCGCACCATGAGCTGTCCGCCCGAGAACGTTTTCGCCGTCCTCGCTGACGTCTGGCTGTACCCGAGCTGGATCGTCGCAGCCTCCCGCATGCGGGCTGTCGATGCGGCCTGGCCGACAGCCGGAAGCTCCATCCATCACTCGGTGGGCGTCTGGCCGGCTCTGATCGACGACTCCACCTCCGCTCTGGAGTGGGAATCACCTGGGCACGCGTTGTTCACGGCCCGTGGCTGGCCGATCGGGAAGTCCCACGTGGCCCTCGATGTGAAGGCACGAGGTGGCGGATGCGTCGTGCGCATCACCGAGGACGCCACCGCCGGCCCCGGCCGGTTCGTGCCCTCCTTCCTGCGCGACCCGGCCATTAGTATGCGAAACGTGGAGACTTTGCGCCGGCTCGCTTTCCGGGCCGAGGGCGGTGCCGAGAGGGGCCCGAGAGCGCTCACCGACGCGTGACCACCCGCGGTACCGCGGCCATGATTGAGATGACCCAGTCCCAGTCCCAGCACGCTGGAGCGGACAGGAACAGCCGGGTCACGGGTCCCTCGGCCAGCAGATTACCCAATGAGGTGTCTGCGGCATGTCCCTCGGATGGGACGGGCCAACATATTATTGACGGCACTGCCGCGGCCGCGGTGAAGAGAGTCGTGCCGTTCCATAAGCACCTGGAAAGACCACAATGTCAAACGTCATCAATCATCTGCCGGCGCAGTCCCGTATGAGCGCAGGGAACCCGAAAAAGTGACCATTCCGAATCGTTTAGACGCCGATGAGTACGACCGGCCTCGACACAAGAAGTCCGAATCCGTGTCCGATCCCGCCGCGCAATCGGGGAAGTAGATCGTGTTCCTTCTCTTCGGCACGCGTGCGCATCGTGCCGTAATAAATGTTGTCTCGTTTGTGTGCGGATATTGTGGGATTTTGGCCCAGCAGCGGGTGGTGAAAAAGTCGACGAAGTCTACGCTGTTCTTAGTGCCATTGTTTCCCCTTGCCAGGTCGTACGCCAACGAGTGCACCAACTGCGGTGGCACCACACGACTCACCGCCACCCAGGTTCGGCACTCATTGGATTGGGCGACATCACGGGCCGCAGAAGACTAGGAAAGTTCGAAACAGCGAATAGTTGTCTGCCCTGAGCCCGTGCCGCTGCGCACTGGCAGATCACACGGACGCGGTCATCGTCGACGGACAGGCCGGGTTCGGAGAGCAACGCCCGAAGTCCTTCGGGAAATGGTTCGATTGAGTCGACCGCATTGCAATGGTGGTCCGTCTATTCGCTGCTTTTGGTTCGTCGCGGATGGCACGTCGACTGTCAGGCCGAGGGGGAGAAGGCGTCGAGGGAGTGACGTGCGATCGGGTTGCAGTCGAGGGCGTTGCTGAGATCTTCTGGTGCCGCAGGCGCGTCGATATCCCTCATCGTGTTCCACGCCCCGGTCGCAGTGGCGACGTCGACCAGCTGAAGGGTGTGGTGGTCGTCGATCTCTCGCCGTTGGCCATCGCTCCATCCGAACACGTCAAGGTGGTCGAAGACGACTTCGTCGTTGATGGATCGTCCGGGCGCGGCCTTGAGGATGGTGACCAGCCAGACGGGGCTCTGCCGGGCGTAATATCCGGTCTTCGCGTCGGCCAGTCCGACTGAACACGAGCGCGACGGCGGTAGAGAGGCTGTTCATCATCCGCGGAGCGCCGAGTTCGGTCTCGAACCAATTCGACGGAGATTCTCGTGTGAAACTGCATTTCGTCGGATTCTCGGCAAATTTTGGCAAAGTCTCCGTCGAATTCGTTCAGGACGGAGTTGTCCATCCGTGAAACCGTTACCGCCGAAAGCGATTGGTGCGCACTCCCCTCACACCACCGCGAGCGCCCGTGAACATCCATAGGGACGATTTCTGTCATCCGACGACTCTCAGGATCAGTCCGGTCGGGCGTCTAGGATCGAAAGTCCACGACGTCCTGGAGGAATCTTATGAAGTGCCCAAATGACTCAACCACCCTCGTGATGAGCGAACGCAGTGGTGTGGAAATCGACTACTGCCCCGAATGCCGCGGCGTGTGGCTGGACCGCGGCGAACTCGACAAGATCCTCGACCGCGTGGAAAAGGAAGCCGCCCAGGCAGCGCCGGTCCCACCGGTCGCCGGGGCACCGGTTCAGCCGTATCCGGACACCCGCAACCGCGCGCAGTACGGCGAGCGCGACCGGAGTTATGACGACCGAGACCGTGGCTACGACAATCGTGACGGGTACCGTCCCAAGAAAAAGGAGAACTGGCTCGGCGAACTCTTCGGTTAGACGTTAGCGGGCTCACCCGCTCACGGCTCGGCGTCTCTATTTGTGAGCAACCTCCCAGCGGGATTCCGAGCCGACTGTCAGAGCCCCGGCGTAGCATCAGGATATGAATCGTTTCGGAACAGGTCGTTGATCATGTCACGCAATTCAACCAAGTGGCTTCCCGCCATCGTCGTTCCGGTTGTCATCGCCGCCGGTGTGATTGCTGTACCTCTGCAGGCCGGTGCAGCCGTCGATCTGCCCGACAAAACGCCCGAGCAAGTGCTACTCATGGTCAGTGACAGCACCATCAATGCGTTCTCCGGCACCGTCGAGAAAACAGCCGAGCTGGGACTACCCGACATCGACCTGAGCGCCGGCATGTCCGAGTCCATGAGCGACTCGATGGCCGAATCCGCACCGGAAGGTACGACCGAACCGGGGGCGGCGGCCACCGGAGCGCTCGCCTCCGTGATGGAACTCTTCAGCGGCTCGCACACGGCCCGCATTTATGTGGACGGCAGTGACTCCGACGGTCCCGCGAAAGCCCGCGTGCAGATCCAGGACCGCATGGCCGAACGCAACGTGGTGAGTAACGGTACGGATGTATGGACCTACGACTCCGAGACCAACACCGCCAGCCACCTGACCATCCCCGCCGACGCCCGGGCCATCGCCGAGGCGAAGTTCGCCGAAATAGTTGACTCTGCCCCGGCCGGCCTGTCGACGCCCTCGCAGGTTGCCGAGCGCTTTTTGAGTGAGATCGACCCGAGCACCACCGTCTCGGTCGGCACCGACGGCACCGTGGCCGGTCGCACGGCCTATGAGCTGGTGCTCACCCCCAAGACCACACGGACCCTGGTCGAATCGGTGTCGATCTCGGTCGACTCTGAGACGGGGGTGCCGCTGCAAGTCACCGTGCGCGCCGACGGCCAGGAAGACCCCGCTCTTCAGGTCGGCTTCACCGCCGTCGACTTCAGCACCCCGTCCGCCGATTTGTTCGACTTCAGCCCGCCAGCCGGCACCACCGTCGAAGAGGTCGCCCTTCCGGACATGCCCGAGATGACCGAGATGCCCGCCGACCAGGCCAAGCCTGAGATTCCGGCTGAGAAGCTTCCCCTCGTGACGGGAAGCGGCTGGGACGCCATCGTCGAAGTGCCCGCGGCATCCGTTCCGTCCGAACTCAGCGCCAACCCGCTTATGTCGGAACTGGCGACCGCGGTCGATGGTGGGCGACTATTCTCAACAGCCCTGGTCAACGTGTTTCTCGCCGATGACGGCCGTGTCTTCGCCGGATCCGTTCCGGTGGAGATGCTCCGGGCCGCCGCCGCCCAGTGATCACGACACAGTGACAGCCGCAACCCCGGCTCCCGATCTCGCGATCGAGAGCCGGGGTCTCACCAAGCGCTTCGGCGAGCAGATCGCCGTGAACGAGATCGACCTGGCCGTCCCGCGCGGAGCGGTCTTCGGATTCCTCGGGCCGAACGGCTCCGGTAAGACCACCAGCATCCGCATGCTGCTCGGCCTAACCCAGGCCAGCAGTGGGCAGATCAGCGTGCTGGGGCAGAGCATGCCCGACAGTCTGCACGCGGTGCTGCCGCGCGTGGGCGCCCTCGTGGAGGGACCGGCGTTCTACCCATTCCTCTCCGGAGCCGCCAACCTGCGCCGGCTCGACACCGCCGACCGCAACGCGCCGTCTAGCACGCGAGGCGCCCGGGTCGAGCAGGCGCTGGCGCGCGTGGGCCTGACCCACGCCGCCGGCAAGAAGGTAGCTGCCTACTCGCTGGGCATGAAACAGCGGCTCGGCATCGCCAACGCGCTTCTGCAGCCGCGCGAGCTGCTCGTGCTCGACGAACCCACGAACGGGCTCGACCCGCAGGGCACCCGCGAGGTGCGCAGCCTGGTGCGGTCGCTCGCGGCCGAGGGCACCACGGTCTTCGTCTCGAGCCACCTGCTCGCCGAGGTGGAGCAGATGTGCACTCACGCCGCGGTGATGAGCGGCGGCAACCTCGTGGCCCAGGGCACGCTGGCCGACCTGCGCCACGTGGGCCAGACGCGGGTCCGCGTGCGCACACCGGATGCCGCCGCGGCCGCAGCCGTGCTGACCGGCCTCGGTCTGGCACCCGTGCACAGCGACGTGCCCGAGCAGGACCCCTGGGTCGCGGCTCCGCTGCCCCGAGAAATGTCGGTCGACCTGACCGGGCAGCCGGAGTCCATCGTCACGGCTCTCGTCGCCGGTGGCGTGCGCGTGCGCGGTTTTCTGATCGAGGAATCCAGCCTGGAAGAACGTTTCGTGGCCCTGACCGGAGAAGGTTTCGATGTCCTCCAATAGCGTGGCGAGCTCGAAGGTGTCGGGCAACGGCGTTCCGAGCAGGCGCCGATCAGCCGGACCGGCCCTGCTCGGCTCCGAGCTAACGGTGCTGTTCCGCCGCCGCCGCACCTGGGCGATGCTGGTCGCCATCGCTCTCATCCCCATCCTGCTCGCCGTCGCCGTGCGGCTTTCGTCGGAGACCTTGGCACCGGGAGAGGGCCCGCCCTTCCTGGACCGGGTCACCCAGAACGGCCTGTTCGTGGCGTTCACCGCCATGATCGTGGCCATCCCGTTGTTCCTTCCGCTCACCATCGGCGTCGTCGCCGGCGACACCATCGCGGGGGAGGCCGGGCAGGGCACCCTGCGCTACCTGCTCGTGGCCCCGGCCGGGCGTTTGCGCCTGCTACTCGTCAAGTACGCCGGCGTCGCCGTGTTCTGCCTAGCCGCGACTTTGACCCTTGCGGTGGCCGGGACCCTGATCGGGGCCGCACTGTTCCCGGTCGGGCCGGTGACACTGCTCTCGGGCGATGTGATCAGCGTGCCGGAATCGCTGCTGCGCTCCGGGCTGATCTCGCTCTACGTGACCGTCTCGCTGCTCGGCTTCGCGGCGATCGGGTTGTTCATCTCCACCCTCACCGATGTTCCCGTGGGGGCGATGGCCGCCACGGTCGTGGTGTCGGTCGTCGTGCAGATCCTCGACGTGCTCCCGCAACTGTCGTGGTTGGATCCGTGGCTCTTCAGCCACTACTGGCTGGGCTTCGCCGACCTGTTGCGGCAGCCCATGGACCTGGGCTCGTTCGGCGACAACGTGCTCCTGCAACTGGGCTACATCGCCGTGTTCGGTACCCTGGCCTACGGCCGGTTCTCCACCAAAGACATCTTGTCCTGACCCTGTGTCCGGTTGGGATCACCACGCCCGAACAGCCGACGACGTTTGGCCCGCGGATGCTCGACACCTGTCGATCAGGTCTGGCCCGCGGCCGCGGGGTGCGGGCTGGGGTGCGCCTCGGCTGCCACCCGGGTTCGGGGGACGCCCGCCCGAGGACGTAGCGTTGCTACTTCAGAACCCGAGTCGGGCCGCTTCACAACCGTGAGGCCCCAACGGGTTGACACGGTCGTCCTCTGGGTGGCTGCGTCTGTGCCGTTTTGAGGAAGAAGCCCCATGCCTGAACGCACCACCGCGGTACCCGGAACCTCACGTACCGGGGCCGCAGCCCGAGACTCGCACGCGGATCCGAGCCTTGCTCGCTCGCTGAGTCGGCGGCACATCCAGATGCTCGCCATCGGCGGCACGATCGGAACCGGGCTATTCATGGGCGCCGGCAAGACCATCTCCCTCGCCGGGCCGGCCGTGATCTTCGTCTACATGATCATCGGCTTCATGCTTTTCTTCGTGATGCGGGCCATGGGCGAGATCCTGCTGTCCAACCTGGACTACAAGTCGTTCAGCGACTTTGCCGGTGACCTGCTCGGCCCGTGGGCGAGCTTCTTCACCGGCTGGTCATATTGGGCGTTCTGGGTGGTCACCGGCGTCGCCGACATCGTGGCCATCTCCGGCTACGTCGACGTGCTGGCACCGGGCACGCCGCTGTGGATCCCCGCGCTACTCACTCCGGTTGCGCTGATCCTGCTCAACCTGCCGAGCGTCAAGGCCTTCGGTGAAGCCGAGTTCTGGTTTGCGCTGATCAAGGTCGTCGCCATCGTGGCCCTGATCGGAACCGGCCTGGTAATGATCATTACGCACTTCACCTCCCCGTCGGGTGCCGTGGCCGGCTTCGAGAACATCTGGAACGACGGCGGGATGTTTCCGCACGGCGTCGCCGGCTTCGTGCTCGGCTTCCAGATCGCCATCTTCGCCTTCGCCGGAATCGAGCTTGTCGGCACCGCGGCCGCGGAAACGAGGGACCCGGAGAAGAACTTGCCCCGGGCCATCAACACCATTCCGCTGCGGCTGCTGCTCTTCTACGTGGGTGCCCTGGTGATCATCATGTCGGTCAACCCGTGGCGCACCATCGACCAAGGCAGCAGCCCTTTCATCGGCATGTTCGCCCTCGCCGGGCTGGGGGTCGCGGCCATCGTCGTCAACCTGGTCGTGCTCACCTCCGCCGCCTCGAGTGCCAACTCCGGCATCTACTCGACCTCCCGGATGGTCTACGGCCTCGCGCAGGACGGCAATGCCCCGAAGACCTTCGGCACGCTGAGCAGCCGCAAGGTGCCGAGGAACGCCCTGCTGTTCTCCTGCATATTCCTGCTGGCCGGGCTGGTGCTGCTGTATACGGGTGATTCCTTCATGGGCGCTTTCACGCTTGTCACCTCGGTGGCATCTGTGCTGACGATGTTCGTCTGGTCCATCATCATGGTCAGCTACCTCGCCTTCCTGCGCCGCCGTCCCCACCTGCACGCCGCCTCGAAATACAGGATGCCGGGCGCTCGGTTCATGCCCTGGGTCGTGCTGGCGTTCTTCGCCTTCATGCTCTGGGCCCTGGGCCAGGCTGACGACACGCGCCTCGCGCTGGTCGTGGCCCCCGTCTGGTTTCTGGCCCTCGGCGCCGCGTGGTACGTCAACCGCAAGGCGCCGCTGCAGCAGGCCCGGATCGTGGAGTGGAAGGCCGACGTTCAAGCAGAGAAGGCCACGCTCGTCCGGCGCTAGATCCGCGGCCGCCGCGACCAGCGGTCTGCCTTCATCGCGAGGTGCAGTTCCAGCCGCACCTGGCCGCCCAGCGGGTCAGCGCCGATCAGGGTGCGGATCTTCGCCAGCCGGTTGTAGATGCTGCTGCGGTGCAGGTGCAGGGCCGCCGCGACATCCTGAACCGACCCGTCGGTGTCGTAGAGCAGTTCCAGCATCGGAAGCAACTCGTGGTTGTCGTCGAAGTCCCGCAGCTCGGCGAAGTAGACCGATTCCACGGGGGAAAGGTTGCGGCTGCTGGCCGCGAGGAACTGGTAGACGCCGATCTGGCGGAAATCGGCGATGGTGCCCAACCGGGCGTCGACGGCGGCGGCCTGCACCGCTTTGCGGGACTGGATGTAGGCATCCGGGAACCGTCTGAGATCGGTGAACACCTCGCTGAAGCCCATCAGGTCGGGGCGCTCGGGGGTGCCGCCGCGCCGGGCGAGTTCGTACCGATAGCGGTGAAGCATCTCGGTGTGTGCCACCTTGCCCGCTGAATCGCGCAGCAGCACAACCGCGTGGGTCTCGGTGCCGGCGCTGAACCGGGCCGCGTCGATGCCGACCGTAGCGTGCAGCGCCGAGATCCGCTGGAGCAGAACGCCGGCGGCGAAATCGGGCGTGGCGTCGCCGCCGTCGGCCTGCTCGACGGGGCGGGGCATCAGGGTGGCGAGATGCCACGGGCCGGTCCCATGAATCTGCGGCCAGCCCGCGATCTCCTCGATGGCGGATGTCTCCGCCTGGCAGGCCGCCAGGAATAGGGCCTCACGTTGCCGGCGGTGCTCGGATTCGGCGGTGTTGCTGTCGAGCAGGGTCTCGGCCAGCCGGTCCAGCTGGCCGCGCACGGCGGGTAGCTCACGGAGGATCGCCTCCGGGGATTCGTCGTGCGACCCCTGCATCGCCCACAGGTAGCCGACCCGGAACCCCCGCACCATCAGCGGCACACAGACGCGGCCGAGCATGCCCAGCGCGGCGTTGGCGGGGACGGCGACGGGACGGACCGCTGTGCTGATTCCGTGCTGCAACTGCCAGGCGCTGACGTCGGCGGGCACCTTCTTGCTCAACAGGAAATTGACCCGCACGCTGTCGGCGAGCGGCTGGTCCCGGCTGTACGCCAGCAGGCCTCCGTCGAGATCCTCGAGCGAGAGGGCGCGGTCAAGGCCGGCCGCGAGGTGTTCGACCAGGTCTTCGATTTCCGCGGTTCTCATTGGCTCAATGTTAGGGGGCCGGAGCAGGCCGGAAACGGACATCAGGCGACGCTTGCCGGGTTGACGCGCGACAACTGTCGAGTGACAAAGCGGTTCTTCATTTCGGTAACCGGTGCGGTCCGGAGCGAAGCCGACCGGGATCACCAGGAAAACCCCTGAACGCAAGACTTATTTATGCTGCGGTGGAGCCGTTGTCGGCATCGGTCTCCGCCGCTGGACCTCATGCCCGACGGCGGCGTGCGGTTCGGGCCGAATTGGTGGATTTAGTCTTGACCCCGCTGCGGTTCACTGTCGAAAGTGGCGCCGCAGCCCCCTGTCACAAGTTCAATTGAGCAGTACTGAGCAACGGAGTCGGCCATGATCATCGGTGTACCCAAGGAAATCAAGAACAACGAATTCCGCGTAGCCATCACAGCCTCGGGCGTGCACGAGTTCCTGGCCGCCGGTCACACCGTGTTGGTCGAAAAGGGTGCCGGCCTCGGATCGCACATCACCGACGACGAGTACCACGTGGCCGGCGCCGAGCTGGTCGACTCCGCCGACGAGATCTGGGCCCGCGCCGACATGGTGATGAAGGTTAAGGAACCGGTCGCTTCCGAGTACCAGCGCTTCCGCGAGGGTCTGATCCTCTTCACCTACCTGCACCTGGCCGCCGAGCCCGACCTCACCCGCGCCCTCGCCGAAGCCGGCGTCACCGCCATCGCCTACGAGACGGTGCAGACCGCCAACCGCGCGCTGCCGCTGCTGGCCCCGATGAGCGAGGTGGCCGGCCGACTGGCCGTGCAGGTCGGCGCGCAGTCCCTGATGGCCCCGGCCGGCGGCAAGGGCGTGCTGCTCGGCGGCGTGCCCGGGGTGCGCCCCGCGAAGGTCGTCGTGCTGGGCGCCGGCGTCGCCGGCACCAACGCGGCCGCCATGGCAATGGGCCTCGGCGCCGACGTCACGATCCTCGACATCAACATCGACCGGCTGCGCCAGCTCGACGCGCAGTACCAGGGCCGGCTGAAAACCGTCGCGTCCAACTCCTACGAGATCGAGAATGCCGTGACGGATGCCGACCTGGTCATCGGCTCCGTGCTGATCCCGGGCGCCAAGGCCCCGAAGCTGGTCACCAACGCTCTCGTGGCGCGCATGAAGTCCGGCTCTGTGCTGGTCGACATTGCCGTGGACCAGGGCGGCTGCTTCGAGGACACCCACGCGACCACGCACGAAAACCCGACCTACCGCGTTCACAACTCGATCTTTTACTGCGTCGCCAACATGCCCGGCGCCGTGCCGAACACGTCGACTTACGCGCTGACCAACGTCACCCTGCGGTACGCCCTCTCACTGGCCAACCTTGGCGTGAAGGCGGCGCTCGAGCGCGATGACGCCTTGGCCCTCGGCCTGAACGTCGCCGCCGGAGCGGTCACGAACCGTTCCGTGTCCGAAGCCCACGGCCTGCCGCTGGCCGACTGGCGCGAGCTCGTCACCGCGTAGCGCCGCGAGCGTTCCTGGCCTGCCGCCGGTCGAGCAACCGGTGGTCGGGCTCGTCGAGAAGCGGCGACCCGACGTCCGGAGGCTCCCGTTCGGCGCTCGAGCTCGTCGAGACCCGGTGCGCCACCCCGCGCTAACTTCGGAGATTTTCGCATGACGCCGCTCAGCCGGGCGCGAAAACCGGGGTTTCCCGAAAATCTCCGAGATTACGTCACGATGGATGCCCGTTGCGGGCACTGCGACGCTGCGGCGCCCGTTAGCTTAGCGGGGCGCCGGAACAGCCGTCCCCGTCAGGCGCTGCACCAGGGCGAGGGAGTGGTGCAGTAACTCGCCGGGGCTGCCGGTGAAGCCGCCGGAGAACCACTTCTGCATCGAGTAGCGCATGACACTGCCCGCGAGGGCGACGACCATTCTGGCCTCGTCGGCCAGATCGGGGGTGCCCGTCTCGGTGCGCCCCTGGACGTGGAAGCGGTCGAGGACCAGCTGCACCAGATGCTCCTCCAGCTCCGCGATGCGGGACGTCTCCCCGGTGAGGAGTTCCGGGGTGCGCTCGATCAGCACCCTGCGGCTACGGAGAAGTTCCGTGTCGGGGGAGTGGTCGGCCACGGCGGCAGCGATCATTTCGACGAGGTCGCCCAGCACGTCCCGGCCGGTGCCGTGCACGAACGCCTGGTGCTCGGCATCCGTCGGCTGAGGCGGCGCGCCGCCGAGGAACGCGCCGTCCTTCGTGCCGAAGTAGTTGAAGAAGGTGCGCGGCGAGACCACGGCCGCCTCGCAGATCATGTCGACCGTCACCCGGTCGTAGCCGTGCTCGAGCGCCAGCGAGATGGCGGCCCGCTCCAGCGCCGACTGGGTGGCCGCGCGCTTGCGGGCGCGCAGCCCCAGGTCGGCGGCGGGGCCGGCCGGACCGGGGCCGTTCGGGCCCGCACCGCTCGGGCCCGTGCTACTCATACCGCAGGGCGTCGATCGGGTTCTGCCGCGCCGCGGCCCGGGCGGGCAGGGTACCGGCCAGGAAGGCGATCAACATGACGACGCCGATGATGATGGCGATCGAACTCGGCGCGAACTGCACGACCTGAAGTCCGGGCAGGTTCTCGAACACGGTCGTAGCGAGGATGTTGCTGATCACCGAACCGACGCCCACCGCGACGAGCGCGCCCAGGGCGCTGCCCAGGAAGCCGATGAAGACGGCCTCGGTGCTGAACAGAGCGTAGACACGGCCGCCGTTCATGCCCATAGCCTTCATCAGCCCGATCTCCCGGGTGCGTTCCTGCACGCTCATCAGCAGCGTGTTGATGATGCCGAAGCCGGCGGCGATCAGCGCGATCACGGCGAAGGCGTTGAGCACGCCGATGATGACGTTGATCACGGTTTCGAACGAGCCGATCTGGTCCGCGACGGTCTGCGAGGCGTAGCCCTGGTCGGCGAGGTCGGCCTTGATCGCGACGATCTCCTCGTCGGAGGCGTCCAGGTCGAACCGGGCGGTCGCACTGGCGTAGCTCTGTGGTGCCCCGGCGGGGGTGCCGGCGAGTTCGACGTCGTGCAGCCGGTCCGTCAGCGGCTGGTTGAGGCCGGCCCCAGCGCCAAGGATGGTCTCGTTCTGCACGCCGACGATGGTGGCCGGAACCTGCTGCGGGGTGCCCGCGAAATCAGTGATGCCGATGGAGACGGTCTGGCCGATGGCCGACTCCGGGGTACTGAAGCCCAGCGCGTCGAGGTAGGTGGTCGGCAGCAGAAGCTGGTCGGTGGCGCTCTCGTTGTCCAGTTGAGCCCCGGCCGCCAGGTCGGCCGTGGTGAGGGTGGCGGGCGCGTTCACGGTCAGCTCGAACTTTCCGCTGCCGTCGTACTCGATGAAGTCGGGCGTCACCTGCACCGCCGGGTCGACGCCGAGGATGCCGCTGGTGGCCTTGATCGTGTCGAGATCGGCGTCGGTGAGCGCCTGGATGGTGCTACCGGGGCGCGAGCCGTTGCCCAGGCTGATCGTGGTGGCCTTCTCCGGGTCATACGCCGCCGGTCCGTCGCTCTCCGTCGCCGCGGCGTCGTCGGTCTTGGAGACCGTGAGCACATCCGCCGCACCGATCGCCGAGACCTGGCTGTTGATGTAGCTCGTCACCCCGGTGCCGATGCCGCTGGTGATGGTGAGCGTGAACGCGCCGATGAAGATGGCGATGACGGTCAGGCCGGTGCGGAGCTTGCTGCGAAAACTGTTCGCGATCGCGGATGTGATGATGTCGACGAATTTCATGCGCGCGCTCCCTCGGGCTTCGAGATGGCTTCAGGAGATCTGGTGATGTCCTCGATCCCGTCCCGGATGAAGATCTGGCGGTCGCAGCGGGCAGCGAGATCGATGTCGTGGGTGACGATGATGAGCGTGATGCCCTTGTCCTTATTGAGGGAGAAGAGGATGTCCTCGACGACGGCTCCGGTTGCCGTGTCGAGGTTGCCGGTCGGTTCGTCCGCGAAGATCACCTTCGGGTTGTTGACCAGGGCCCGGGCGATGACCGCGCGCTGCTTCTGCCCGCCGGAGAGGTTCATGGCCTTGTTCTTCGCCTTGTCGGCCAGCTCCAACTGCTCCAAGGCCTTCATTCCGCGCGCCCTGCGCGCCTTCGGGCTGACCCCGGCTATCTTCAGGGGGAGCACGACATTCTCGAGCACACTCGCATTGGCGGTGAGGAAGAACTGCTGGAAGACGAACCCGAAGTCCTGGTTGCGAAGCCGGTTCACCTCCTTGCCCTTGAGCTTCTTCGCATCCGTTCCCTCGACCAGCAGCGCGCCGCTGTCCGGGGCGTCCAGCAGCGCCAACAGGTGCATGAGCGTGGACTTGCCGGACCCGCTCTTGCCGACGATGGCGACGGATTCACCGGCGCGGATGTCGACGGAGACTCCCTTGAGCGCGTCGAAACGGTTCGCCCCGCTCCCATAGGACTTGCCGATGTTCTGGGCCGAGAGAACGGGAACAGTCATAGGGGCAGCATCCTTCGGGGGAGAAGTCATCGGGTCGCACGTGTGCAGAGCCATCAAAATTACAGTAGCTGCACCGATGCCGCGTCAGCTGGGTGCGCCCTGTGCAGGGGCGGTGCATCCCTTCTTTGGTTTTGGGCCGGACAAAGCGGGGCCCGGATCAGTGGATCCAGGCCCCGCGGCCTATCGGTTCTCGGTCAGCGCCCCATTCTCAGGCGGCGGACCAGCCAGACGGTTGCCCCTGCCAGGACCAATCCGATCAGGACCATGATCCCGGGAGCCGAGCGATGGAAGCTCAGCGTCTCGGCGCCATCGGCCAGCTTGCCTGAACCCGCGGCCACCTTGGCATAGCCGGCGCTCAGCTCGGCGGTGCCGGCGGCGAGCGTGTTCGCACCGTCGAGGAGCGTCCCGGATCCGTCCGACACCTTCTCGGTGCCCTCGGCCAGGGCAGTGGACCCGGTTTCGAGCGCAGTGGTGCCGGCGACCAGCGTGGACGCCCCCGCCGCGAGGGTCTGCGTGCCGTCGGTCAATGACCCGGCGCCGACCGAGATGCGGGTTGCGCCGTCGGCGAGACTCACAGCGCCAGTTGCCAGGGTCGTCGCTCCCGTGAACAACGACGAGGCGCCGGCGGCTACTCGGCTGGTGCCGCCCTGGAGGGAGCTTGCACCGGTGGAAACCACGCTGGTGCCGGCCGCAACCCGTTCGGAACCGGCGGTGAGGGCCCGCGTACCGACCTGGAGTTCCGAGGCCCCCGTCGCGACGGCACCTGTCCCCGCGGCCACCGCGGCAGCTCCGCCGGACACCTGGGCCGCGCCGGCGGCGAGGGTTGTGAGCCCGTCGCGCAGTTCTGCGGATCTCGTCTGGAGCACCGCAGTGCCCTCGCTCAGGGGCGTCAATCCGTCGCGGAGGACGGCCGAACCGTCCCGAAGGGCAACAGCCCCGGACTCAACCCCCGTGGTGCCCGTGTGCAGGCTGGAGGCGGCGGAGCTCAGCCCCTGGAGAGTGGCCAGAAGGGCGTCCGGGGTGATCGTGTCCGCCTCGACCTGGTCGGCCAGGGTGGCGAGTGCGGCATCCAGCCTCGTGGCTCCCGCAGCGACTCTGCGGGCTCCGTCGCTGAGCTCGGTCGCCCCCAGCGCGAGGGCCTCGGCGCCGCGCCGGGCCTGGTTCGTGCCCTGGGCGGCGGATGCCGTTCCAACGGCGAGCAGGACCGAGCCGTCGCGAGCCGTCCTGGCGCCGAGGGCAGCCTGGCCGGCGCCGGTGGCCAGGGTTGCCGCACCCGCGGCAACCTGCGTTGCGCCGGCGGAGACTTTCATGGCGCCGGTCCCTGTTGTGGCGACGCCGGCGGCGAGAGTCGCCGCACCGGTCGCAGCAGCTCCGGCACCGGCGGCGAGAGCGCTCGCTCCGCTGGCGGCGGTGGCGGCGCCGGCGGACAGCGTCTCCGCGCCCCGTGCGGCCGATTCGGCGCCGAGCACCAGCCTGGTGCTGCCGCTGACGCTCGTGAGTGCTCCGTCGAGGAGGGTGCCGGCGCCGGCCGAAGCGTTCGCCGCACCTGTCGCCAGGCTGATGGCGCCCGTGTTGGCCCGGGTCGCCCCGGCCTGGAGGTCGGTCGCACCGGCGGCCGCGGCGGCCGCGCCCTCCGACAGCGTCTCGGCGCCCACGGCGAGTTGTGCCGCGCCGCCGGTGACTTTCAGGGAGCCGGTTTCCACCGTGACGGCTCCGGTGGAGAGTTCTCCGGCGCCGCTGGCCAGCCGCCCGGTGGTCAGGAAGAAGAACGTCAGCAGCATGACCAGCATGAGGCTGAGCCCGGCCACAGTGGAGCGAATGCCAATGGTGCCTGGGCGGGGTAGTGCACGGTCAGATCTCGTCATTGAGGCTCCTTGAAAGACGTGAGCAGGCATGCGGGCATGCCGGAACTCGCGTGGTGTGGTGTGCGGTGCGCGGTCAGACTCCGACGTCACGGCCGGTGGTTCACGGCCGTGCGGCACGGTGGCGCGCCGAAGTGACACGACCGTAGCAGTGGGGAGAAGCCACGAACCGAAGCCCGGAAAAGTTCGGGGCCAGGGCTAACGCATTCCGCGCTGACTATATATTGTTTGTGGGATTCCTACAGGGCTACCCCCCGAAAGGAGCGTCAAACATCACAGGTCAAGGGACTCGTTCGGCTCGAGCGGGAAGAACTCGCCGCCGTTCTGCTCGGTGGCCCACTGAATCCGGGCGTTGGACAGTTCCTTGCCACCCCGGGAGAGTCCCATTTCGTGGGTGGGGAAGGTGCGGCGCGGCTCGAGGGCCAGCACGTAGTCCATCACCTCGCTGATCTTGAGCCAGGGCGCGCCGGCCGGAACGGCGAGGGTCTGCACTGTCACGCCTTCCGGAATCGCAAACGAGTCACCGCCGTAGTAGAGCTCCTCGTCGACGAGTACGCCGAGGTTGTCGATCACCGGGATCGTTTTGTGGATGATGGCGTGCGTGCCGCCGAAGAAGCGCAGCCGAAACGGCCCGGCCTCCACGGTGTCGCCCGCGCTGACGACGGTCACGGGATAGCCGGCGGCGGCGGCCGCGACCCCGGCCGGGGCAAAGATCGCCACGTCGGGGTTCAGGGCGATGATGCGGTCCAGCTGTTCCGGGGTCCAGTGGTCGGGGTGCTCGTGGGTGAGCACGACGGCGACAGCTCGGGCGGTGTCGGTGAGCGGGCTCGTGAACGAGCCGGGATCGATGAATAACTTCTGGCCGGCCTTGTCAAGAATCAAAGCCGCGTGCTCGAGTTTCGTCAGTTTCATGGATTGAGCTAATACCCAATCCCAGAGCGCTGCAAGCTGAGACCATACTGGAGCGGTGCCTCCATGTCTTCACCTCGTCGTCGCCATCAACGCCGCCGCTTTCGGTCGCCGCAGGGACGTCGGCCCTCGGGTTGCCCAGGCCCTGGTCGTGGCCGGCCACCAGGTGACCAGTCTGAGCGCCCCCAGCTTCGACGCGCTTCGCCGCGACGTCCAGGGCGCACTGGTGTCGCGGGTCGACGCGCTCGTGGTCGTCGGCGGCGACGGGATGGTCAGCCTTGGCACCAACCTCCTGGCCGGTACGAGTCGATTCCTGGCCATTGTGCCGTGCGGCACGGGCAACGACCTCGCGCGCGGGCTGGGGATCCCGGTCGACGACACGGATGCTGCCATCCGTCACCTGCTCGATGCCCTCACCCGCCCGCCGCGGGCCATAGACGCCGCCCGGGTGCGGTGCGGCGACACGACGATCTGGTTCGCGGGCGTGCTTTCGGCCGGGTTCGACGCCGTGGTCGACGAACGGGCCAACCGGATGCGCCGGCCCCGCGAGAAGAGCCGCTACACCCTGGCCATCCTGCTGGTGCTGACGACGTTTCGGCCCATCTCCTACCGGCTGACCGTCGACGGCCGGCCACGCCGGATGCGGGCCATGCTGATCTCCGTAGCCAACAACGTGTCGATCGGCGGCGGCATGCGCGTCGTTCCGGGTGCGGTGATCGACGACGGCCTGCTGGACCTCTTCATCGTGGCCCCGCTGTCGCGGGCGGGTTTCCTCCGCGTCTTCCCGAAGGTATTCTCGGGCACGCATACAACCCTGCCGCAGGTGGAAATCACCCGGTGTTGCAGCATCCGGATCGACGCCGACCGGGTCGCCGCCTACGCCGACGGGGAGAGGGTCGGGGCGATGCCGGTGCAGGTCGACGTGGTACCCAAAGCCCTGCTCGTGCACGCCTGAGCCGCTCAGTTTGGTTTTAGCTATCGGCGTGTGGCATATTAGGTGAGTTGCAAAACGGCCCCATCGTTTAGCGGCCTAGGACATCGCCCTCTCACGGCGGTAACGCGGGTTCGAATCCCGCTGGGGTCACACCAGCCCGGTTTCCTTCTTTTCGAGGGGCACCGGGTGTCTTATTTAAGCGAGACCCCGGTAGACTCCACGGAGTGAAGGGGAGTATCCCCGTGCCCGTTTCGGGTACCTCGCCGTGAACGTCAACACGGGCCGCGGCGCAGGGGCCCGACACGGCGGTATCGATCCATCGATACGGGAGAGACTCTCAGGTTTCCTGCTGCCTCCAGCATCCCCTTCATTGAAAGGCTCTACGCGCATGGAAATTGCTCTCCCGCTCTGGTTTGAGATTGGGTCGCTCGTCGTCCTGACGCTCATCCTGGTTGCCGACCTCCTCATCGTCTTCAAGCGGCCGCACGTGCCCTCGGTGCGCGAGGCCAGCCTGTGGGTTGCCTTCTACGTGGGACTGGCCCTGATCTTCGCCCTGCTGATGTTGGTCCTGGGCGACGCCGAGCACGCGGGGCAGTTCCTCGCCGGCTGGCTCACGGAGTACAGCCTCAGCATCGACAACCTGTTCGTTTTCGTCATCATCATGGCGAGGTTCTCGGTGCCCCGGAAGTACCAGCAGGAGGTGCTGATCGTGGGCATCATCATCGCGCTGGTGCTGCGCGGCATCTTCATCCTGCTCGGAGCCCAGCTGATCGAGAACTTCAGCTGGATCTTCTACATTTTCGGCGCGTTTCTTCTCTACACGGCCGTGCACCAGGCGGTCGCAAAAGAGCCCGACGTGGACGAGGCCGACAACGGGCTGATCCGTTTCCTGCGCCGACACATGAACATCTCGTCGACCTTCGACGGTTCGAAGTTGCGCACCCTGGTCGACGGCAAGAAGGTCTTCACCCCCATGCTGATCGTGCTCCTCGCGATCGGCACCACCGACCTGGTCTTCGCCCTCGACTCCATCCCGGCGATCTTCGGCATCACGCAGAGCCCCTTCATCGTGTTCACCGCGAACGTGTTCGCCCTGATGGGGCTGCGTCAGCTGTACTTCCTGCTGGGCGGGCTGCTCGAACGCCTCGAATACCTCAATTACGGGATCGCATTCATCCTGTTCTTCATCGGCGTCAAGCTTGTCTTCCATGCCCTGCACAACAATGAGGTCTTCTTCATCAACGGCGGCGAGGGCGTGGGCTGGGCTCCGGAGATCGACACCTGGACTTCTCTCGGGGTGATCGTGGTTTCCATGGCCGTGGCCACCATCGCCAGCCTGATCAAGGCTCGGCGGGATGCTCGCCGGCGCGGTCACACCCTCGCCGAGGAGATCCCCCACTTCGTCGAGGAGTGACATTCGCCGACGTGCCTCGCACGCACTCGAACACAGGAGCTGACGTGGCCTCGCAGAGTGAGAGCGAACTGGTGCTCCCCGCAACCCGTGCGCGGTTCGTGTTCAGTGCCCGGAGCGACGTCGGCCGCGAGCGCAAGGTCAACGAGGACAGCTTCCTGGCCCAGGCCCCGGTCTTCCTGGTCGCCGACGGCATGGGTGGTCATGCCCAGGGCGACGTGGCCAGCCAGACAGTCGTGCGGGTCTTCGAGGAACACATCGCCTGCGACGCACCTTCGACCCCGGAACGCGTGCTCGACGCCATCCACTCGTCGAACGATGCGGTGCGCGACCTCAGCGCCGTCGACGACTACGGCACCGCGGTGTCCGGTACGACGCTGTCGGGCATCGCGTTCGTCGACGCCGGCGACGACGTCGGCTTCCACTGGATGGCCTTCAACGTCGGCGACTCGCGGGTCTACACCTGGGACGGGCACACGTTGGCGCAGCTGAGCGTCGACCATTCCGCTGTGCAGGAGATGGTCGACGCGGGTCTCATTTCCAGTGACGAGGCGGAGCAGCATCCGGAACGCAACGTGATCACCCGCGCGATCGGCGCCGACGAGTCCGTGGACGCCGACGTGTGGCTGCTACCGGCGTCCGGGCGGCACACGTTCCTGATCTGCTCCGACGGACTGACCAAGGAACTCGGCGCGGCCGAGATCGCGAAGATCCTGGCATCCTATGACGGTGATAGCTTGCCCAGCCGGTCCCGCGCAGACGTGCTTGTCGACGCGGCTCTGGCCCACGGCGGACACGACAACGTGACGGTCGTCTATGTGGAGTCGGAACTGGGCAACCCCGAGCAGGACGACACCGCCGACACGGGCGAAGCAGCGCGTCACAGATAGAGTGACGTCGTGGACACAGCGGAAAGCACCCTCGAATGAGGGGCGTCAGGCAAAGCTCGCACACGCACAGTGTTAGCCTGTCAGGGTGCTGCTGCGTCGACTCCCTCTTCCCTGCCGCGACGAGTCCCAGTTCTGAGGCCTCTCTCGTCGTGGAGTTTCTGGTTGGCTGCATACCCATCGTTGAGGAAGACGCACACACATGACTGACGCACCACTGCTGGAAGAACGTCCGCGTACTCTGGCCGAAAAGGTTTGGGACAAACACCTCGTCGCCAAGGGCGAAGACGGCACGCCCGACCTGATCTACGTCGACCTGCACCTCGTGCACGAGGTCACCAGCCCGCAGGCCTTCGACGGGTTGCGCTTGGCCGGACGCCCTCTGCGCCGCCCCGATCTCACCATCGCCACGGAAGACCACAACACGCCGACCCTGGCGATCGACCGGCCCATCGCCGACCTCACCAGCCGCACCCAGATCGAGACGTTGCGGCGCAACTGCGAGGAATTCGGCATTCGCCTGCACTCGCTCGGCGACATCGAGCAGGGCATCGTGCACGTCGTCGGACCGCAGCTGGGCCTGACCCAGCCGGGCATCACCGTCGTCTGCGGCGACTCGCATACCTCCACCCACGGCGCCTTCGGGGCCATGGCGCTCGGCATCGGCACAAGCGAGGTAGAGCACGTGATGGCCACCCAGACTCTGCCTCTGACACCCTTCAAGACCATGGCGATCACCGTCGACGGCACTCTCCGCCCCGGCGTGACGGCCAAGGACATCATCCTCGCCGTGATCGCGAAGATCGGCACCGGCGGTGGCCAGGGCTACGTGCTCGAATACCGCGGCAGCGCCATCCGCGCCCTCTCCATGGAGGGTCGCATGACCATCTGCAACATGTCGATCGAGGCCGGCGCCCGCGCGGGCATGGTGGCCCCGGATGCGATCACCTACGACTACCTTCAGGGTCGCGCACACGCCCCGGAAGGCCAGGATTGGCTCGACGCGGTCGGCTACTGGGACACCCTCGCCACCGACGACGGCGCTGTGTTCGACGCCGAGGTGCTGCTCGACGCCGACACTCTCGAACCCTTCGTGACCTGGGGCACCAACCCCGGGCAGGGCGTGTCCCTGAGCGATACCGTGCCGGACCCGTCCGGAATCATCGACGCCAACGAGCGCTCGGCCGCCGAACGCGCCCTCGAGTACATGGACCTGGCGGCTGGCACCCCGATGAAGGAGATCCGGGTAGACACCGTCTTCCTCGGCTCCTGCACCAACAGTCGGGTCGAGGACCTGCGCGCCGCCGCCAACATCATCCAGGGCCATAGCCTGGCCCCCGGCGTGCGGATGCTGGTGGTGCCCGGTTCTGCGCGGGTGCGCATCGAGGCCGAGGCGGAGGGCCTCGATAAGATCTTCACCGACTTCGGCGCCGAATGGCGCTTCGCCGGCTGTTCGATGTGCCTCGGCATGAACCCCGACCAGCTTGCTCCCGGCGAGCGGTGCGCTTCCACGAGCAACCGCAATTTCGAGGGCCGTCAGGGCAAGGGCGGGCGCACGCACCTCGTCTCCCCGCTGGTCGCGGCGGCGACTGCCATCCGCGGTACGCTTTCGAGCCCGTGGGACCTGGTCCAGGATGGAGACGAGTAAGTAATGGAAAAGTTCACAACCGTCACGGGCATCGCGCTTCCACTGCGCCGCTCCAACGTCGACACCGACCAGATCATCCCCGCCGTCTACCTCAAGCGCGTCACCAAGACCGGCTTCGAAGACGCCCTCTTCGCCCGCTGGCGCGCCGACCCCGACTTCGTACTCAACAATCCGGCCTACGAGGGTGCCCGCGTGCTCGTGGCCGGCGCCGACTTCGGCACCGGCTCCTCGCGGGAGCACGCCGTCTGGGCGCTACGCGACTACGGCTTCGACGTGGTCCTCAGCCCCCGCTTCGGCGACATCTTCCGCGGCAACTCCGGCAAGCAGGGTCTGCTCGCCGGCCAGATCTCCGAGGCCGACGCCCAGCGTCTGTGGGACATCATCGAGGCCTGTCCCGGAGTCGAACTGACGGTCGACCTCGTGTCGAGGACCGCCCGCGTGGGCGGCCTCACCGTTCCGTTCGAGATCGATGACTATACCCGGTGGCGCCTCCTCGAGGGCCTCGACGACATCGGACTCACCCTGCGCGATGAAGCGCGGATCGCAGAATTCGAATCCCACCGGGAGCCATGGCGGCCCCGCACTCTCCCCGCAAGGCAGGTACGTTTGTGAGCACCATCAGCGAAAACACCCAGGACCGTGAAGACGACCAGAACCGGTCGGACGCGCAGAACCGCGAGAACGCCCAGAACTGGGGCGCGGCCGTCGGGCTGCAGGGCGACCGAATCACCATCCGCGGCGGCATCCCCCTGGTCGGCCGGATCGAACTGAAAGGCGCGAAGAACCTGGTCACCAAGGCCATGGTCGCGGCCCTTCTCGGTGAGAGTCCCAGCACGCTCAAAAACGTGCCGAACATCAGCGACGTGCGCATCGTGCGCCAGCTGCTCGAAGTGCACGGCGTCAAGGTCACCGACGGCGCCGAGCCCGGCGAACTGCTGCTCGACCCGGTCGACGTCGAGAGCGCGCATTTCGCGGCGATCGACGCGTACGCCGGTTCCTCGCGCATCCCGATCCTGTTCTGCGGCCCTCTGCTGCACCGCCTCGGGGAGGCGTTTATCCCCGATCTGGGCGGCTGCCGCATCGGCGACCGCCCGATCGACTACCACCTGGACGTGCTGCGCAAGTTCGGCGCCGTCGTCGAGAAGCAGCCCAACGGCATCCGGATGTCCGCGCCCAACGGGCTCAAGGGCACCAAGGTATCCCTGCCCTACCCGAGCGTCGGCGCGACCGAGCAGGTACTCCTGACCGCCGTGCGCGCGGAGGGCATCACCGAGCTCAAGGGCGCGGCGATCGAGCCCGAGATCATGGATCTCATCAACATCCTGCAGAAGATGGGCGCCATCATCACGGTCGACACCGACCGGGTGATCCGGATCGAGGGCGTCGAGCGCCTCGAGGGCTACAACCACCGCGCCCTGTTCGACCGGAACGAGGCGGCCAGCTGGGCGGCAGCGGCCCTGGCCACCGACGGCGACATCTTCGTCGGCGGCGCACGCCAGCCCGAGATGTTGACGTTCCTGAACGTGTTCCGCAAGGTCGGCGGGGCGTTTGACATCGAAGACGACGGCATCCGTTTTTACCACCCGGGCGGCGACCTCAAGCCCGTCATCATCGAGACGGATGTGCACCCCGGCTTCATGACGGATTGGCAGCAGCCGCTCGTGATCGCCTTGACCCACGCGCACGGCGTCTCGATCGTGCACGAGACCGTCTACGAGCAGCGCTTCGGCTTCGTGGACGCTCTCGTCGAGATGGGCGCCACCATCCAAATCCACCGGGAATGCCTCGGCGGGCACCCCTGCCGGTTCGGCCAGCGCAACTTCAACCATTCGGCCGTGATCACCGGGCCGACGAAACTGACCGGCGCCGACATCGAGGTTCCCGATTTGCGCGGCGGCTTCAGCCACCTGATCGCGGCGCTGACCGCGAAGGGAACCTCCACCGTCAGCAACGTCGGAATCATCAGCCGCGGCTACGAGAACTTCATCACCAAGCTTCAACTGTTGGGGGCTGACTTCGATCTCGAAGGATAATGGGGCTGTGCCAGCATCCGATCCAGCGTCCGTGTCCGATCCAACGCCCCAGACCCACATCTCCCGTGACGTCGTGAACCCCGGGCGGGAGCGTTCGGAGACCCGGCGGCCATCCGTGTTCTGGGTGCTGGCGATGATGATCCTTCCGGTGATCAATCTCGCCGTGCGGTACAAGGTCACCGACGCCGCGAAGTTCCCCCGTTCGGGGGCGTTCGTGATGGCGCCCAACCACTTCAGCGAGATCGACCCGCTTCTGATGGGGGTAATGAGCTGGAATATGGGGCGCGCGCCCCGGTTCATGGCGAAGGCATCCGTCTTCAAAATCCCGGTGATCGGGTGGCTGCTGCACAAGTCGGGACAGATCCCGGTGCAGCGCGGCGGCAGCGTGCGCGGCAGCGAGCCCGTGAAGGCGGCCGAGCGACTGGTCGAACGTGGCCAGATGGTCGTCGTCTACCCGGAGGGGTCGCTGACCCGGGACCCCGCGCTGTGGCCGATGCGTGGCAAGACCGGCGCTGTGCGGATCGCTCTCGAGCAGGGTATCCCGATCGTGCCGGTGGCCCACTGGGGAGCGCAGGCGATCATGCCGCGCTACTCGAAGCGGCTGAACCTATTCCCGCGCAAGACCGTGCTGGTCAAGATCGGTGACCCGCTCGACCTGGCGCAGTTCCGGGGCCGCAACCTCGACCCGGCGACGCTCAACGAGGCCACCACGCTCGTCATGGCCGCCATCACCCAGTTGCTCGAAGATCTTCGGGGTGAGACGGCGCCGTCCAAGCGCTGGAACCCGACCGAGCACGATCAGAAAGAGACCGGCCGTTTTGAAGCCTAAGGTTCAGCCAGGCAAACGGGTGGCCGTTCTCGGTGCCGGCAGCTGGGGCACCACGTTCGCCAAGATCCTGGCCGACGGCGGGGCCGACGTCGTGCTGTGGGCCCGCCGTCCCGAGCTCGCCCGCGAGATCACCGAGGCCCGGCGCAACAGCGACTACCTGCCCGGCATCAACCTGCCGGAGGGCCTGCGGGCCACCGCGAGGCTCGACCTGGCCCTCGCCGGCGCCGAGCAGGTGTTCGTATCGGTGCCGAGCCAGTCGCTGCGCGAGAACCTGATCCTGGCTGAGCCGTTCCTGGCTCCCGGCGCCATCGTGGTGTCGTTGATGAAGGGCGTCGAGCGCGGGTCCGGCCTGCGCATGAGTCAGATCATCGCCGAGATCCTGCCGATCAACCCCGACCTGATCGCGGCGATCTCCGGACCTAACCTGGCCCTGGAAATCGCCAAGGAACAGCCGACGGCGGCCGTGGTCTCCTCGAACAGCCTCGAGACCGCGCAGGCCGTTGCCATGCTGGCCCGCAACCGCTACTTCCGCTCCTACGTCAACACGGATGTCATCGGCACCGAATTCGGCGGCGTGCTGAAGAACCTCATCGCCGTGGCCATCGGCATCGTCGACGGCGTCGGCTACGGGGAGAACACGAAGGCGTCGATCATCACCCGCGGTCTCGTGGAGATGACCGATTTCGCGGTGGCCTACGGCGCGCATCCGGAAACGCTGGCTGGCCTGGCCGGCCTGGGCGACCTGATCGCGACCTGCCAGTCGCCGCTGTCGCGCAACAACACCGCCGGCCGGCTCCTCGGCCAGGGCTACGGCATCAACGACGTCGTCAAGCAGATGCAGCAGACCACCGAGGGTCTTGCGTCCGTCGGCCCCATTCTCGATCTCGCCCGCGCCAAGGGGGTGGACATGCCCATCGTTGAGCAGGTCCGCCAGGTGCTGGCCGGTACTCTGAAACCGCGGGATCTCGCCCCGCACCTGACCACGGACTCAGCGGAGCCGCAGGGCGAAAGGACGATTGATGACGAACAAGCTCACGGTGGCGCTGCTCTTTGGGGGTCGGTCAAGCGAACATTCGATCAGTTGCGCCACAGCGGGCGGCGTTCTGGCGGCGATTGACCGCGATCGCTACCACGTCATTCCGGTCGGCATCACCCGTGACGGAGCCTTCGTGCTCGAAGCGGATGACCCGGCCCGGTTCACATTGGACGCGGACGAACTGCCGGAGGTCTTCGACAACGGCACCCGCATCCGGTGGCCGGAGAGCAGCCTCAGCCGCCAGCTGACCGTCAGTGACGGCGCCGGCTATCGTTCGCTCGGTAACGTCGACCTGGTCTTCCCGATCCTGCACGGCCCGTTCGGCGAGGACGGCACCGTGCAGGGGCTACTCGAACTCGTCGGGCTGCCCTACGTGGGCTCAGGCGTGCTCGCGTCGGCGCTCGGAATGGACAAGCACTTCACCAAGACCGTCTTCCAGCAGGCTGCCCTCCCGGTCGCCCCGTGGCGTACCATCACCGCCGGCGATTGGGCCGAGGCTCCCGGGATGGCGTTCGCGGCGGCCGAGGAGCTCGGGCTGCCCGTGTTCGTGAAGCCGGCTCGTGCAGGGTCGAGCGTGGGCGTGAGTCGGGTGTCGACCCTGGACCAGCTCGCCGAGGCGATGCGGGTTGCTCTGCTCGAGGACAGCAAGGTTCTGATCGAGGCCGGGCTGCGCGGACGCGAACTCGAGATCGCGGTGCTGCAGGGGCGTCCTGGGGAGCCGACGCGGGCATCCGTCGCCGGCGAGGTGCGGGTCACCGGGCGGGACTTCTACGACTTTGCCGCCAAGTACCTCGGTGCGTCCGGCATCGACCTGGTCTGCCCGGCCGACCTCACCTCCGAGGAACTCGCCCAGATGCAGGCCCTGGCCATCCGCGCGTTCGACGCGATCGACGGCGCCGGCCTGGCGCGGGTGGACTTCTTCCTCACCGATGACGGCTGGGTGATCAACGAGATCAACACCATGCCCGGGTTCACCCCCATCTCGATGTTCCCGAGCTGCTGGCTGGCCAGTGGCTTCACCTACCCGCAGTTGATTGATGAGCTGATCGAGGTGGCGATCGCCCACCGCGCCGCGCCGGCCGCGCTGCACCTGGCGGTCTAGCCGCCCAGCCGCGCGCCCGGCGCGGCGATCAGACCTTCTGCACCGTGATGGTCCAGTGGGCGTCCCCGACGCGATCGAAGTGGGTGACCGGGTAGCCGCTCTCCGCCGCCCAGCGTGGCAGGGCGTCCGTCGCTTGCGTGCAGTCGAAGTTGATGGTGAGCTCGTCGCCGAGGTCGAGCTTCTCGATTGCGGCTCCGGCCTCCACGAGCGGGAACGGGCAGACCTGACCGTCGGTCTCAAGTACGTACTGTGCCATGTCGGGCTTCTTTCTCCTGGTTGGCTGCGGGGTTGCTACTGGTTGGCCGGAACGCGAGCGGGGGAGACCCCTACCCGCGCGGACCCGGTGATGAAGAGGCGCGTCGCGGCGCCGGTGCCGATGATCATGAACACCAGCGCCACCCAGCCCTGGAGGCCGAAGGTGGCGGTGTCGACCATGCCGTTGCCGATGGTGCAGCCGCCGGCCAGGCTGGCTCCGACGCCCATCAGCACCCCGCCGAGGATGCTGCGGATGGTGGTGGTGACATCGGGCAGCCGCACCCGGAACTCGCCGCTGCCCTTGGCTGCGATGAACGAGCCGAGCAGGATGCCGATCACCAGGTACACTCCCCAGTCGATCAACTGGGGATCGCCGCGCACGAGGTAGTTGACGATGTTCGAGGACGGCCCGGTGATACCGAGCCCGGACTCGCGCCCGGTTGCCCAGCTGAGCGGCCAGGCGAGGATGGCGAGCGGCGCGATGATCAGGGCGGTGGTGAACGCGCCCCATTTCTTCTCGAACAGGAGATGCCGGATGCCGCTCGTGCGGGCCGGGAGCGACGCGACCGGCAGGGACGACCGCAGCCGCAGGTGGTGCCGGGCGAGCAGGCCGACGCCGGTGACGAGCACCGCGACCAGCACCCACGGTGAGATGCCGAGGACGCCGTGGATGGTGGAAGCCTCCACGGTGATACCGCGCAGCGCCGCGACCGGAGCGGACAGCGCGCCCGTCTTCGAGATGGCGGAGAAGAGGGCGTAGAAGATCAGGGCGAACCAGCTGCCCACCAGACCCTCGCCGGCGCGATAGTAGGTGCCCGTGGCGCATCCGCCGGCCAGCACGATGGCGAACCCGAAGATGAACGCACCGATGATCGTGGCCAGCCAGGCGAAGGGCTGGGGGTCGAGGGTGATCACACCGGCAGCGTCGAGGGCGAAGACTCCCACACTCTGCACCGCGATGACGATCAGAAAGGCCGTCAGCCAGCGGGTGCTGCCCGTGAGCCACAGGTCCCGGAAAGCGCCGGTGACGCAGAACCTGCCCCGCTGCATGGTGAAGCCCAGGGCGACGCCCAGGCCGAGTCCGGTGAGAAGCATGTCGTGTCCCCGTCCATCAGAGGCCGCACGCCGTGTGACGGCGACTCCCCAGCGACGTTACGGGCCGGCCGGCGGCGCTGCTCCCAGACGTCGCGGCATAACGAAATGAGACGTAACACTTGACAACTCCGTACCCGCACTCGTCCGTGCGGCCGCAACCCCCGAAAGCTGTCGACTCGGGGCAGCAGGACGGCGGGGCGGCAGGGTGGCGGGCTATGGAGCGGGCGCCACCGTCTCGCCGTCGGTCGGCAGCAGCAGGTCCGCGGCGCCGAGGCACTGGCCCGTCGCGGGGATGTTCCCCACGGCCTGCGCCAGGTCTACGAGCACCGTGGACCCGCTGACCTTGTCCGAGTCGATGACCAGTTCGGTTGCCGGGTCACGGCCGTAGGTGGTGTAGCGGTAGAGCGGGGCATCCGAGTCGTCTTCGATCCAGTCGATGCCGTTGACCGTGAGGCAGGGGAGCGTCGTCGGTGGGGGCACGGCAACGCCGCAGTGCAACAGGACCGCGCTCGGGGTGCCCCACGCGCCCGTGGCCTGGGCGTTCGTCTCACGTTCCGGAAGCGAGGCCACCGAGGTCGGAAGGCGAACGATGAGGTCGGCGCAGGTGGGATTGACGGCATCCGCGGCCGGTTCCAGCGGCACGACCACCGTGCAGCCGGTGAGGAGCACGGTACCGGCGACGAGCGTGAGCGCGAGGCCGGTGTGGAGGAAACGGATGCGGGGAGTCATTGCATTCAGGCTACCGTTTGAAGCATGACGAATTCTGCGGGCGCGATGATCCCCATGAGTGCGACGCTGGCCGACCTGAGCGAAGGGGAGGTTCTCGCCCGGATCTTCCCGCGACTGCCGGGCTCCGCGGCCCAGCTCCTCGGCCCCGGCGACGACGCCGCCGTGATGCGGGCCCCGGACGGGCGCTACGTCGTCACCACGGACATGATGATCCAGGGTCCGGATTTCCGGCTCGCCTGGTCGTCCCCGCACGACCTCGGCTGGAAGGCCGCCGCGACGAACCTGTCCGACGTCGCCGCCATGGGGGCCCGTCCCACCGCACTGGTGGTGGCGATCGCCGCCCCGCCGTCGACGCCGATCTCGGTGATCGAGGGCATCGCCGACGGGGTGCGCGACTGCTGCGAGGCGCTGGCCCCCGGCTGCGGCGTCGTCGGCGGCGACCTGTCCGCGTCCGACGCCCTCACGCTCGCTGTGACAGCCTTCGGCGACCTCGAGGGACGCGAGCCCGTGCTGCGCTCCGGGGCGCGGCCAGGCGACGTCGTGGTCCTGGCCGGGCGCCTCGGTGAGGCCGCCCGAGGCCTGGACCTGCTCTTCCGCCTCGCCGTGGACGAAAACGGTGTTCCGGATGCTGCGCTGGCGGACGCACTGCGGGCGCAGCATCCTGAGGCGGTCGCCGCGCAGCTCGCACCGGTGCCGCCCATCGACCGAGGTCCGGCCGCCGCCGGCGCCGGCGCGACCGCGATGCTGGACGTGTCCGACGGACTCGCCATCGACGCCGGGCGCCTCGCCCGGGCCAGCGGCGTGGGCATCGACTTCGCCCGGTCGGCCCTCGGCGAGAATGTCGAGCGTTCCCTCGGCGGCGGCGAGGACCACGGCCTGCTGGCCACTTTCCCGCCGGGCGCCGTGCTGCCGGCCGGCTTCCGCGCCGTCGGCGTGGTGACGGATGCCGCAGGCTCGGTCCTGGTGGATGGCCGCCCCCACGACCAGGCCGGTTGGGACCCCTACCGCGGCTGGGACGGCGCCGTCGCCTGAGACCGCCTCAGGCCGCCGGCAGCACGGGGGAGGCGTACCAGACGGTCGTGTCGCCGTAGTCCTTGCGCCGGTCGGATGCGAGGCCCGCCCCCCAGACCGGTTCGGGGGAGCGCGAACTGCGCTCCACGATGACGAGTGCGCCCGGGTCGAGCAGCGGCGCCAGGGCGGCAAGGTTGTGGCCGAGCTCGGTCTCGGCCAGGTCGTAGGGCGGGTCGATGAAGACCAGGTCGAACCCCTCGCCGGTGGCCGCGAGGAACGACTGCACGGCCTGGCTGCTCATCTTGATCCTCGGGGCGCCCCGCCCCGGTGCCGCCCGCAGCACGGTCTCGGTGTTCTTGCGGCACATCTGCGCGGCGCCAAAGTTGTTCTCGACCAGGGTCACGATGCGCGCTCCCCGGCTGGCCGCCTCCAGGCCGAGCCCGCCCGACCCGGCGTACAGATCGAGAACCCGAGCGCCACGGATGATGTCGCGCGCGTCGAGGGCGGAGAAGATCGCCTCCCGAACACGGTCGCTGGTGGGGCGGGTGCCGGTCTTGGGCACCGCCAGGGGCAGGGAACCGGCAAACCCGGCGACGATTCGCGTCATAACCTGTCGAGTTTATCGCCCGTCGGCGGCCGCGGTCGCGGTGCACTCGCGCCGACGCGGTGCCGCATGTCGCACGTGCCGCCTACGATCGAGACATGACCGATTCGGAGGCTGGGGAGACTCTCGCCCCAGTGACCCTCGACAGCAAGCTGGCCACCGTGGTCGGCGGCAAAACGGCCGTCGCCCTGGGCAAGGCCTTCGGTTCGCACACCGTGGGCGATCTGCTCAGCCACTACCCGCGCCGCTACGCCCGCCGCGGCGAGCTCTCGTCGATCAGCCTGCTGCCGCTCGACGAGAACGTGACCATTGTGGCGGAGATCCGCTCGGTCGAGGAACGCCCGATGAAAGCCCGCAAGGGGTCGATCGTCGAGGTGAAGATCTCCGACGGCCGCGGCATCCTCAGTCTCACCTGGTTCAACCAGTCCTGGCGGGCCAGGCAGCTCCAACCCGGCATGCGCGGAATGTTCGCGGGCAAGGTCACTGACTACCGGGGCCACCTGCAGCTCACGCATCCGACCTACAAGCTATTCGGCCCCGGCGCCGACGACGAACCCGAGATGCCCACGGATGCCGCGGCCGCCAAACTCTGGATCGAGCAGCCCGTCGCGATCTACCCGGCCACCAACACCGTGGCCAGCTGGCAGGTCGCGCAGTCCATCGCGATCCTGCTGGACAGCGTGGGCCCGGTGCCCGACCCGATCCCGCCGGGGCTGCGCGCCGAGCGCGGGCTGCTGCCGCAGGGCCGGGCCTTCGAGCTGATCCACCGCCCGGAAACCGATGCGGACTGGCGCCGTGCGAGGGACACCCTGCGGTTCACCGAGGCCTTCGTGCTGCAGAGCGCCCTGGTGCAGCAGCGGCTCGCCGCTCGGCAGCAGCACTCCGCCCCGCGCGTGGCGTCGTCCGGCGGCCTGCTCGAGCGCTTCGACGCCGGCCTGCCCTTCAGCCTCACCGCGGACCAGCAGGGCGTGGCCACGGAGATCTCCGCCGACCTTATCGAGACCCACCCGATGAACCGGCTGCTGCAGGGTGAGGTCGGATCCGGCAAGACCGTCGTGGCCCTGCGGGCCATGCTCACCGTCGCCGACACGGGCGGCCAATCGGCTTTCCTCGCTCCCACCGAGGTTCTGGCGGCCCAGCACCTGCGCACGATCGTGCGGTCGCTCGGCCCCGAGCTGGCGGGCACGCTGATGCCCACCCTGCTCACCGGGCAGCTGCCGGTGGCAGAGCGCCGCAAGGCGCTGCTCCGAGTGGTGTCCGGACAGGCCAAGATCGTGATCGGCACGCATGCGCTGCTCGGCGACAAGGTCACGTTCTTCGACCTCGGACTGGTCGTCGTCGACGAGCAGCACCGGTTCGGCGTGGACCAGCGCGAGGCGCTGCGGCTGAAGGGGGCCGTGCCGCCGCACGTGCTGGTGCTCACCGCCACCCCGATCCCGCGCACCGTGGCCATGACCGTGTTCGGCGACCTCGACGTGAGCACGATCGCGGAGCTTCCGGAGGGGCGGCAGGGCATCGAGACGTTCGTCGTGCCTGTGTTCGAGAAGCCCGGCTGGGTCACCCGGGTGTGGACCCGGCTGGCGGAGGAGCTCGCCCAGGGCCGCCAGGGTTTCGTGGTGTGCCCGGCCATCGCCCCGAAACAGCTCGAGGAGGGCGCGGAGGTCGATCCCGAGGCTGCAGCGCCGGCATCCGTCGAAATGGTGCTCGCCGAACTGCGTCGTAACCCGGCCCTGGCCTCTGCCCGCATCGAACCGCTGCACGGGCGCATGACCAGCGAAGAGAAAGACGTGGCCATGCGCGCGTTCGCGGCCGGTGAGATCGACGTGCTCGTGGCGACGACCGTCATCGAGGTCGGCGTCGACGTGCCCAACGCCTCCGCCATGGTGGTGCTGGACGCCGACCGGTTCGGCGTCTCGCAACTGCACCAGCTGCGCGGCCGGGTGGGCCGCGGCGGCGTGCCGGGGCTCTGTCTCCTGGTCACGAGTTCGGAGGCCGAAACCATCGCGCGCGAGCGAGTCGAGGCTGTCGCTGCCACCCTCGACGGGTTCGAGTTGGCCCAGGTCGACCTGGAGCTGCGCCGGGAGGGCGATGTGCTCGGCAGCAACCAGTCCGGGGGCCGCTCTTCGCTGCGCCTGCTGAGGGTGGCGACCGACGGCGACCTGATCGGGGAGGCCAGAGGCCATGCGCAGCGCCTGAGCGAGCACGACCCGCACCTCGAATCGGTCCCGGCGTTGCGGGAGGCGGTGCGGCGGCGCCTCGACGACGCGGAGCGGGCCTCGCTCACCAAGTCCTGACAGCAGGATCGGAGCGCGCTCAGGCACCGTTCACGCACTGGGGCTAGGGTGATCGCTATGCGCAGGATCGCCGTCGTCCCCGGTTCATTCGACCCCGTCACGCGGGGTCATCTCGACG
The DNA here is from genome assembly GCF_004402815.1 of Cryobacterium sp. Hz7. Classification (NCBI taxonomy): domain Bacteria; kingdom Bacillati; phylum Actinomycetota; class Actinomycetes; order Micrococcales; family Microbacteriaceae; genus Cryobacterium; species Cryobacterium sp. Hz7. The sequence goes on along the minus strand of NZ_SOFB01000053.1, from coordinate 206,834 downwards.
TGATTGAACGGGCGTCCGGTCTCTTCGACGAACTGCACGTGCTCGTCGTGCACAACCCCGGCAAGACGGCTCTGTTGCCGATCAGCCAGCGGGTTTCCCTGCTGCAGCGGTCCATCCTGGACGCCGGGCTGCCGGGCAACATCGTGGTGGCCTCCTGGGGCATGGGGCTGCTCGTCGAATACTGCACGGAGGTTGGCGCAAGCGTGCTGATCAAGGGCATCCGCTCACAGGTGGACGTGGCCTACGAGACCCCGATGGCGATCGTGAACCGCAACCTCGCCGCCGTGGAAACGATCTTCCTGCTGCCGGACCCGGCCAACGCCCACGTGTCCAGTTCCCTGGTGCGCCAGGTCGCCGCGCTCGGCGGCGATATCACCCCGTATGTGCCGCCGGCCGTGGCGGCGTTCCTGCAGAAGACACGCGTGTGAATACGTCCCCCCTGCGCTCGGTTTCCGTTCCGGCGCTCGCCGGGAACGTGGGCGGCCCTGTCGCCGACACGGTCGACGAGACCCTGATGGACCTTCCGGCCGTCGAGGCTGCGGCGCGTGCGATCATCCGCAATGTGGAAACCGTCATCGACGGCAAGCACACGGCCGTCACGACGGCTCTCACGGTGCTTCTGGCCCAGGGGCACCTTCTGATCGAGGACGTTCCCGGCGTCGGCAAGACCATGCTGGCCAAGGCGCTGGCCAAGTCCGTGCACTGCACGGTCAGCCGCGTCCAGTTCACCCCCGACCTGCTGCCCTCCGACGTGACGGGCGTGTCGGTGTTCAACCAGGTGGACCGCCGATTCGAGTTCAAGCCTGGCGCCATCTTCGCGAACATCGTGATCGGGGACGAGATCAACCGGGCGAGCCCGAAGACCCAGTCCGCGCTGCTGGAATGCATGGAGGAACGCCAGGTCACCGTCGACGGCTCCACCTACCTGCTGCCGCTGCCCTTCACGGTCGTGGCCACCCAGAACCCGATCGAGATGGAGGGCACCTATGCGCTTCCCGAAGCCCAGCGGGACCGGTTCATGGCACGCATCTCGATGGGGTACCCCGACACCGAGTCCGAGCTGATGATGCTGGATGCCCGCGACACGTCGAGCCCGCTGGCCGGCATCGAGGCGGTCGTCTCCGGCGCCCAGCTGCGCGGAATGATGACGGCCGTACAGCGGGTGTTCGCCTCTCCCGCGGTGAAGGAGTACACGGTCAGCCTGGTGCGGGCCACCCGCGACGACCGCGACCTGCGCCTGGGCGCCAGCCCCCGTGCCACACTGCAGCTGATCCGGGCGGCCAAGGCCCAGGCGGCGCTTCACGGCCGGGACTATGTGCTGCCCGACGACATCGACTCTCTCGCCGTCGCCGTGCTCGGGCACCGCCTCGTGGCGAGCAGCCGGGTGCTCGGCCACCATCAGGACAGCGGCCCGGTGGTCGACGACATCGTTCGCCGGATCGTGGCGGCCACCCCCGTTCCCGTCGGTGCCACCGGGCATCCCTGACGCCATGCCGGCGAAGCAGCGGCGCGTCCGGTTTCCCCGGGTCACCCTTCGAGGCGGGATGTTCCTCGCCGCGGGAGCCGGCCTTCTGCTGCTCGCCCTGCTGACGAACCAGCGCGACCTTCTGTTCATCGCCGGTGTGCTCCTGGCCATCCCCGTCGCCGCCCTCGGGTACGTCTCGATCCATCCGGTGCGCCTGCGCGTCACCCGGATGCTGCGCCCACCGGTCGTGCCGGCCGGCGGCGAGGTCGTCGTGGGGCTCGGGGTGCGGAACCTTTCCCCCCGGCCCCTGGCGGGCCTGCATCTGCGGGACACCGTGCGGGGGCGGGACGCCGGCGACGCCGGACTGACCGTGCCGGCCGGAACGCCGCTGCCGGCCCTCGACCGCTACGAGGGCGGCCCGGACACCGGTGCAGACAGCGTGAGGTTCGAGTACCGGTTCAGCTTGCCCCGGCGGGGTCTCTACGCAACGGGCCCGGTGCTGATCGGGCGTTCGGATCCGTTCGGCCTTGCCTCGGGCGAGTGGGCCGTGGGGGAGCCGCACGACCTGGCGGTGACGCCCCGGGTGACCGCCCTGGCCGGCCGGGGCCTCACCGGCACCCTGAACGACGGCGACGTTCCGGAGCGGCTCCGGCACCTGAACCACAACGCAGACCCCTTGATCGCGCGCGAGTACCGGCCGGGCGACCCGCTGCGCCGCGTGAACTGGCCGGCCACGGCCCGTCTGGGCGCGATCATGGTGCGGCAGGAGGAAGAGCAGAGCAACCCCGGAGCCCGACTCGTGCTTGACACCGCGCTGCGCGGACGCCGCGGCCGCCCGACCGTCGTCGGTGCCGACACTGGTGCCGGTGCCGACAGCGGCACCGATCTCGGCGGGCCGCGCCTCGAGCAGGCGTTCGAGGTGGCTGTCGAGCTCGCGGCATCCGTGGGGGTGCACCTGCTGGCGGCCGGCTACCGGCTCGACCTCGTTGCGCTGGGACCGAGCCTGTCCACACCGAGCCTGTCCAGTCCCAGCTCGGGCTCGTCCGGCAGACTGGCGAGCCCGGGTCAGGCGAACGCCACCCCGGGGCGACCCGGCGGCCGCGGCGGCCTGCGCGGCGACCCTCCCACCGTCTTCCTGCCGCCGGGCGGAGTCGCGCTGCTGCTCGAAGGGCTGGCCGGGGTCAAGCCGGCGGACCCGCCCGACCCGGCGGAGACCGCCGAGGACGAAGCAGAACAGACGTACACGTTCGGCGGCCCCGCAGTGAAGCCCGGACCCCCGGCATCCGTCGAACCCGGTACGCCCGAGTCCGGGACCGCCGCGAAACTCAGCACGCTCGTGGTGCCCGGCGGGCTGCTGCCGACCTTCGCGGTGCTCGTCGCCGTCGACGACCGGGATCTGGCCGAGCTCGCCGACCTCGTGTCCCAGAGCCGCCCCGCGGTGGCCTTCGTGCTGCCCACGGTGCGAACGGATGCCGTGCGCCGGCTGCGCGAGGCCGGCTGGCGCTGCATCCCCGTGCACCAGACCCCGGACATCCCCCGTGCCTGGGAGGACTTCATCGGCGCGAGGAGGCCCCTGAATGACGCCGTCTGACCGGGTCGCTCCCGACCAGGCCGCTCCCGACCAGGGCACTCGCACCGCTTGGCGCGACCCCTCCGCCCGCGCGGCCCGACTCAAGCGGGCGGAGTGGCCCCTCGCGTTCGCACTCCTATTGCTATTGGTCGTGGCCGACGCCGGCCTCGGGCCGCTGCTCGAGGGCACGGGCTGGTGGTGGCTGATGACGTTCACGGCCGCCGGCGTCCTGCTCGGTTCCGCCGGGTTCCGCCGCGCCGGCCTGCCCGTCTTCCTCGGGTCGCTCGCTGGATTAGGGGTTCTTGTGGCGGTCCTGACGCTGCTCTTCGGCGCCGGAAGCGGCTGGCTCTGGCTGATCCCGACCGGGGAGACGATCGACCGGTTCCGCGATCTGGCGCTCTCCGGGGTGGTCTCCATCGAGCAGCAATCGACGCCGGCCGAGGCGACCGCCGGCATCCTGTTCCTGCTCAGCGCCGGCGCCGGCGTGATCGCGATCCTGATCGACACGCTCGCGGTCATCCTGCGCGTGCCCGCGCTCGCCGGACTGCCCGTGCTGGTGCCGCTGCTCGTGCCGGGGCTTGCCCTCGGCCACGAGGCCAACCTGGAGGCCCTCGTGCTCACGGCCGCCGCCTACCTCCTGCTCCTCCATGTCGAGATCCGGATGCGCCGAGCCGGCAGCCTGCCCGGCCCGCCGGTCGTAGCGGGGCCCGGCACGGTCGCGCCCGGGCGGCGCCACGTGCCCGGCTCTTCTCAGGGAGCGGTCGTCGTGGGCAGCGTCGCGATAGTGGCGGCAATCGTGGTCAGCGTCGCCACGCCCGTCTTGCCTGGGGGCAGCCTCACGCGCGCGCGCCCGGGCAGCAGCCTGCTGTTCGCCAACGGTGTCAGCCCCATGATCAACCTCGGTCAGGACCTGCGCCGGCCGGACGCCGAACCGGTGCTGCACTTCCGCACCACGGCGACTCGGCCGCCCTACCTTCGGCTGCTGACACTCGATGAATTCTCGGGCCGCAACTGGACCGCCGGGGAGGCGCCCAGGAGCCGCGCGAACGCCGTAGACGACATCGACCTGGCGCCAGGGTTCTCACCCGATATCAAGACGAGCGAGACGATCACGACCATCGGCATCGACAACCTGGCCGCCCGGTGGCTGCCTATCCCGGCGCCGCCCCGCTCGGTGACCGGCCTGCTCGGCGCCTGGTACTGGAACGAGGCGACCGGGTCCATCACGAGCCCCGGCGACACGACCCGCGGCCAGGAGTACACCGTCACCGCGCTCACGTTGGAGCCGACGGCGGAGCAGTTGCGGGAAGCCGAGGGTGCGTATCCGGCGGAGATCCGGCGCAGCCTGAGGCTGCCAGCCGAGACTCCGGCCCTGATCGGCGACACCGCGCGTGAGGTCACCGCCGGCACCACGAGCGCGTACGAGGCCGCGCGGGCCCTGCAGGACTACCTGCGCGGCAGCGACTTCGCTTACGACACCGAGGCTCCCGTCGAGGCCGGCTATGACGGTGGCGGCATTGACGTCGTCAGCACCTTCCTCGAGGTGAAGACCGGGTACTGCGTGCACTTCTCCTCGGCGATGGCGGCTATGGCCCGCTCGATCGGCATCCCGTCCCGGATCGCGATCGGCTACCAGCCCGGGTCGCTGTCCGCGTCGGGTTCCGTCGCCGGGGTCGGCCGGTACAGCGTCGACACCCACGACCTTCACGCGTGGACGGAGATCTACTTCGAGGGCGTCGGCTGGGTGCCCTTCGAGCCCACGCCCGGCCGCGGCGCCGTGCCTGCGTACACGCAGGACAATGCCGTCACCGTGCCGCTGACTGATTCCGGCCAGGCCGGCCCGTCGGACGCGCCGCGCCCCGAGGACCTCGGCGGCCAGAACGCCGCTGACGCCCAGGCCGACGCTTCTTCGCCCGCGGACTCGCGCGGCGGCATCATCCGTCTCGGCCTGCTCGTCCTCGGGACGTTCGCGCTGCTCCTTCTGCCGGCCCTCATCCGGGTGACCCGGCGGATGCTGCGGCGCCGGGGCCTCCTGTCGGGGCAGAGCGGGGCCGTGGAGGCGTGGCGTGAGGTCAGCGACACGGCGGTGGACCATGGCGTCTTCGTGCGGGAGACCGAGACGCCGCGCGAGCTCGCCGCGCGGCTCCGGGTTCTCATCGGCTCGGTAGGCGGTACCGAGAGCGTTACGGAGGGCGCCGATCCGGGCGGGGGAGCCGCGGCCGAGGCCCTCGACCGGCTCCTCGTGGGAGCGGAGCGCAGCCACTACGGGCGACCGGGTGACGACGCGCAGTCCGCGCGGGCGGCGGAACGCGTGGCCGACCTCGACGTGGTGCTCCGCGGCATCCATTCGGTGTCGGGCTGGCGCCTGTGGGTGCGGGCGACGCTGCTGCCGGCATCGCTCTGGCGCCCCGGCGAGCGACGAATCGGACGCCCAGCCGTGAACGCGTAGAATCTTCCCTCGTGAGTAGATTCAAGAAGACCCCGTACAAGGTCGATGTGCGCGACCTGATCAACCGCCCGGGCACCATGCACGAACGACACCTCGAAATCGTCGTGCCGGGAGACCTCGGCGAGAGCCTGGTCGCCGTGAAGGCCGGCTCTACCGTGATCGCGAACCTGCGCCTCGAAACCCTGCACGAGGGCATCCTCGTGTCGGCCCAGGTGTCCGGAATCGCCGCCGGAGAGTGCGGCAGATGCCTCATCGACGTCGAATTGCCGGTCCAAGTCGAGTTTCACGAGCTTTTCGCGTACTCTCTAGACGAAGCTTATGAAAGTGAAGTTCAAGATGACCACGTGGATCTTGAACCTCTGATCAGGGATGCGGTGGTGTTGTCACTGCCGTTCCAGCCGGTTTGCCGGCCGGATTGCCCAGGTCTCGACCCCGAGACCGGTGAACGGCTTGCCGAGGCCCCTGAGTTCCTACCCGAAGAAAAGCGCGATCCCCGGTGGGCCGCGCTCATGGAATTCCAAGCTTCCGAAAGCAGCGGCACGGATGAAGACATCCAGGCTGAAACGGATAGAGAAGAGAAGTAGTCATGGCAGTCCCGAAGCGCAAGCAATCACGCTCCAACACCCGTTCACGTCGTTCCTGCTGGAAGGCCGAAGCGCCCACCCTGGTCAAGACCATGGAAAACGGCAAAGTTGTCTACAGCCTGCCGCACCGCGCCAAGGTCGTCACCGACGCAGCCGGCACGGCGCTGTTCATGGAATACAAGGGCCGCAAGGTCGCCGACGTTTAGTCTCGTCGTGCTCGAACGCCTGATGCCGCGCCGACGGATGCCGGGAGTCCCGATTCAGGGTCCCGTTCCGTTGAGTCGCGGCATCAGTGTTTTCGGTCGGCATCTGCCCGGCGCGCACTCGCTGAGCCGGCACTCGTGAGCGTCGATCCCGAGGTTTCGTCCTTGCTGGCGACTCTCGGCGTGCAGATCGACCCGGCCTTGCTTGAGCTCTCTCTCACCCACCGCTCGTACGCGTACGAGCACGGCGGCATACCCAATAATGAGCGCCTCGAATTTCTCGGCGACTCGATTCTGGGGCAGGCCGTGACGGTCATGCTCTATCGGGAGTACACGCAGCTCGACGAGGGTGACCTTGCCAAGCGCCGGGCCAGCCTGGTGTCGAGCGTTGCCCTGGCGGGCATCGCGCGCGGCATCGGCTTGGGTGCGTACGTGCGCCTCGGCCGCGGCGAGATCCTCACCAATGGGCGTGACAAGTCGTCGATCCTTGCCGACACCGTCGAGGCGCTCATCGGAGCGGTCTACCTCGACTCCGGCGGAGAGACGGCGACGGCGCTCGTGCTGCGCCTGATCGAGCCGCTCCTCCGTGACCCAGGGCACTTCGGAGTGTCCATGGACCCCAAGACGAGCCTGCAGGAAGCCGCGGCTCGCCTGGGCACCGGGGTTCCCGTGTATTCCATCGCGGAAAGCGGACCCGATCACTCCAAGATCTTCATCGCCACCGTCACCGTGGGTGAGGTCAGTGCGGTCGGCGAGGGCACGAGCAAGAAGCACGCCGAGATGGCCGCCGCACTCGACGCCTGGACGCGCCTCAGCGCTCCCTGAGCTGCTGTCAGGCCGTGACGCTGAAAGGCTCGCATGCCCGAACTTCCTGAAGTGGAGGTCGTTCGCGCCGGCCTGGCGCCGGCCGTAACCGGCGCCGTGATCGTCGGTGTCGAGGTCTTCGAGCCACGATCCCTGCGTCGCCATGACTCCGCGAGCGGGCATTTCGCCGACCTGTTGCAGAGCCGGGGCGTGGTCGCCGCCGTCCGCCGGGGTAAGTTCCTCTGGCTGCCGCTGGATTCCGGGCGCGCCCTGGTCGTGCACCTCGGAATGAGTGGTCAGGTGCTGCTGCGCAGCCCCGGATCGGATACGGACCGGCACCTGCGCATCCGTTTGCAGATCGAGCACCCGGAACACGGCGAGCTGTGGGTCAACTTCGTCGACCAGCGCATCTTCGGCAGTATGGCCGTGGACTCGATGCAGCCCACCCGCGACGGGCTGACGGCCGGGTACTCCGGGCTCGCAGGCGGCGCGACCGGGGCGGACGGACTAGCCGGTTCGGGCCTGGGCTGGTCGGGGCTGATCCCGTCGCAGGTGGCGCACATCGCGCGCGACCCGCTGGATCCGGGCTTCTCGGCGCCGCTCTTCCTGGCTGCCCTGGCCCGCAAGAAGACCGGGATCAAGCGCGCCCTGCTCGACCAGACCCTGATCAGCGGCATCGGGAACATCTACGCCGACGAGGCCCTTTTTGAGGCCCGGGTGCACTACGAGCAGCCGGCAGACTCCCTGTCGCCCGCGAAGGGGCGGGCGCTGCTCGGCGCGGTCCGCAGCATCCTGAACCGGGCCCTGGCCGAGGGCGGCACCAGTTTCGATGCGCAATACGTGAACGTGAATGGTCAGTCCGGATATTTTTCGCACCGCCTCAACACGTACGGCCGGCAGGGTCTACCGTGCCCCCGCTGCGGCACACTGCTCGTGCGGCAGCAGTTCATGAACCGCAGTTCACACCTCTGCCCGCGATGCCAACGGCTGCGCTGAGGCTCGCTGCCCGCGAGAAGCCTGACTGTTGAACAAAAATACGAAACTCTTTTGAATATCAAGTGAATAACTCTCAACTTCAATCACCATCTTTGCTAACCGCGGACCATGACAACCGCCGCAGATGACCTCAGAGCGGCAACGGATGCCGTCGCCCGCCTGGACTCCTCCTGCGCCGACTAGGAGCACCTCGCCGACGCCGAGGTGCTGGCCGGTCAGAAGCAGATCGCGGCCGCCCGCCGCCTCCTCGACACGCGATCCGCGTGGATGGCGGCGACCATCGCCCGGCGGTCCCGGTTCGAACTCGGCCATTCAGGTCTGGCCGCGCAGCAGGGATTCCTCTCGCCCGAGGCGCTGATCCAAAAGGTGACGGGCTCGACCAAGACCGACGCGTTCAAACTGGTCTCGGTCGGCACGATGATGGCCGGTGCCGAGGCGGCGCAGGCGCGCGTCGAGGCGGCCGTGGAGTCGCCGGACGCTGATGCCGCCGAGGTCGCGGAGTTCGTTGCGAAGGTGCCCTGGCAAGCGCCGATCGCCCGCGCGGTCACCAGTGGCGCTCTCTCCGTCGACGCGGCCGAGTCGATCCGTTTTGGTCTCGGCCAGATCGCCGCGACGGTCACCGCCGACAAGCTCACCGAAGCCCTGACCCCTGCTTCTCGTCGAGGCGTCGACGCTGAACACGGACCAGGTCTTCAGACTGGCGCGGCGCATGCGCGACCGCCTCGACGAGGCCGGCATTGCCGCCTGGGAGAAGCAGGCCCACGACGACCGGTTCCTGAAGGTCTACCGGCTCGGCAACGGCAAGGTGCGTCTGAATGGCCTCTTCGCGACCGAAGACGGCGAGTTCGTGCTCTCCGTCTTCGACTCGATCACCAGCCCTCGCCGCGGCGGGGTGCGCTTCGTCGACAAGGCGAAAGCCGCGTGGGCCACACGCATGCAGGACGACCCCCGCACCACGGACCAGATCGCCGCCGATGCCCTCGTGCAGCTGCTGACGATCGCCGGCGAGGCCGATCAGGGCCGGGTGTTCGGCGGTCGCCGCCCTTCGCCTCAGCTACGTGTGCCGGCTTTGCCCTCTTTGCTGGCTTTGCGGTCTTTTGTTTTTTGGCTTTGGCTTTGGCTTTGGGCTTTTGGTTGTCGGGTCTTGGGATCTGGGTCTTTGGCTCTGGGACTCAGGGTTCGGAAATTCAGGGCTCGGCAGGCTCGAGGGCCGGAGGGCCGGGTTAGAGGGCGTCGCGGCGCCAGGCTCCCTCGTAACCAAGCGGCACGAAGCCGATGGCCTCGTTGACCGTGAGCATGTGCCGGCTCTCCTCAGCGTTATAGGTCATCACCGACGGATGCCCGGGGCGCTTCGCCGCGAGCAGCTCGAGGTTCGCCATCTTCAGCAGCATCCCCAACCGGCGGCCGCGGTGCTCGCGCAGCACCAGAGTGTCCTCCTGGCTGACCGAGCGGCGGGACTCCGCCGGCACCTCCAGCTCGGTGAATCCCACGAGGTGGCCGCTCGGGCCATGCAGCACCGCCGAGGTCAACGCCGTGCGCCTGCCGGCGGCAGCCTTCTGCTCCTCCTGCATGACGCGCTCGGGCGTCTAGAGCTGCTCCGGTTCGGCAAGGCCGGCGCTCGGGGCATCCGTGCTCATGCGCGTGTAGAGCACCGCCAGATCGGGCAAGCATTCCGGCGGGGTGCGATCGACCCACTGCAGCACTGCATAGTCCGGACCCGCGTGCGCGGCGGCGGCGTCGCGCAGTCGACGTAGCTGCGTGGGATCCACCGGCAGGGTATGCCGGCTGGCGCGCACGACCTGCTCGAGGAGGTAGCCGCGGCCCTGAAGGAACCGAACCTCGGGGTTGCCGAGCGGAACCGAACCGAACCCGGTGGGGGAGTGAAGGCGCCCACCCGGCGCTGTCGGTGATGGTGCGTAGACGATCTGAACGCTGCGGTCCTCGGAGTGCGCGATCGCCCCGAGCCGGGCAGTGAGGGCTGAGCCGATGCCTCGCGGTCGGTACTCGGGAAGCGCTTCCACGGCCAACCACGCGTGCTCGGCGGAACCCTCCGGAAGGGTCTCGTAGTGACCGCGCCCGACAAGGCGTCCCTTGGACCGGGCCACGGGGAGGCGCTTGGGCTCCCACGCCTGCTTGAGCCAGTCCGGCAGGAGCTCTTCGGCGGTCAGCTCCAGGTCGGTGGTGCCATACGCCTCCGCCTCGACCGTGTTGCGCACCCCGTTTGCCGCCTCGAAATCGGCCCAGCCGGGAGCCTGCGGCGCGGCGGGGATGGCGAGTTCGTCGATCTCGAAGGTGAAGGTCCCCATGATCGGCCAGCGTAGCGCCGCCCCTGCCGCCCCTGCCGCCCCTGCCGCCCGGGTTCGGCCCCAGCTCCGAATCAATTCGACGGAGATTTTGCTCAAACCCGGCCCGAGACATCCGTTTCCGCTCCAAATCGGCAAAATCTCCGTCGAATTCGTCAGGGACCGCGCCTACCGCCAGGGACCGCGCCTACCGGGCGGTGGCGGCTGTGTCCGGTACCGTTACTGGGGGCGGCGCGCCGGGCAGCCGCGACCCGAGTCAGCGACGAAAGGGGGCGAAACCATGTATCTGAAAAGCCTCACGCTCAAAGGCTTCAAATCCTTCGCCCACCCCACCACGTTCGCCTTCGAACCCGGCGTCACCTGCGTGGTCGGGCCCAACGGCTCGGGCAAGTCCAACGTCGTCGACGCACTCGCCTGGGTGATGGGCGAGCAGGGCGCGAAGACCCTTCGCGGCGGCAAGATGGAAGACGTCATTTTCGCCGGCACGTCCACCAAGGGCCCGCTCGGCCGGGCGGCCGTGACGCTGACCATCGACAACACGGATGGCGCGCTACCGATCGACTACACCGAGGTCACCATCTCCCGCACCCTCTTTCGCAACGGCGCGAGTGAGTATGCGATCAACGGGCGCACCTGCCGCCTGCTCGACGTGCAGGAGTTGCTCAGCGACTCCGGCCTCGGCCGGGAGATGCACGTGATCGTGGGGCAGGGGCAGCTCGACGCCGTGCTGCGCGCCAGCCCCGAGGAGCGCCGCGGGTTCATCGAGGAGGCCGCCGGCATTCTCAAGCACCGTCGGCGCAAGGAGAAGACCCTCCGCAAGCTCGACGGCATGCAGGCCAACCTCACCCGGCTCAGCGACCTTGCCGGGGAGATCCGTCGGCAGCTCAAACCGCTCGGACGCCAGGCCGACATCGCCCGCGAGGCGCAGATCATCGCCGCCGTCGCCCGCGACGCCCGGGCCCGGCTCCTCGCCGACGACGTGGTCACGCTGCGTATCGCGCTCGACGCGCACGGCCGCACCGAGAGCGAGCGGCATGCCGAACGACTCGTGCTGACCGAACAGCTCGAGACCCGGCAGCGGCGCCTGCGCCGACTCGAGCAAGAGCAGATCGGCGACGCCGTCGACCGGGCCCGGCGCACGAACTTCGGCCTGGAATCCGTGCAGGAGCGCCTGCGCGGCCTCTACACCCTCGCCAACCAGCGGCTGGCCCTGCTCGGCTCGCAGGCCGAGTCCGTGGACGCCGGCCCCAGCGTGACCACGGCGATGCTGACGGATGCCGCCGCCGAGATCGACGCGCTGCGTAGCCGCATCGACGTGGCCGACTCCACCTGGGCTGCCGCCCGCGCGGCCACCGAGGAGGCCCGGGGCCGGCTCGACGCCCTCGACGAACAGATCGCCGCCCAGGCCGTGCTGGTCTCCCGGCACGACCTCCACCTCTCCCAGCTGACCGGGCAGGCCGAGACCGCCGCGGGCCGCCTGGCCTCCGTGCGCGGCGAAGTGCTGCGGCAGCAGAACGCCCTCAATGCCGCCCGTGGCCGGGTCGACACGGCTGAGGCACACCTCGCCGGACTCGCCGCGGACGCCGCGGCGCTCGACGCGGCCGCCGTCGACGCCGGCGAGATCCACCCGGCCGAGGCTGCCGCCGCGGCCCGGTCTGCCGTCGCCCAGGCGGAGGTCGAGGTCGAACGCCTGCGCGACGAACTGCACCTCGGCGAACGCGAACGGGACGCCCTCGCCGCCCGCGCGGGGGCACTGTCCCTCGCCCTGGACCATAAGGACGGCTCGGCGGCCCTGCTCGCTGCGGCCCCGGCGGGCATCCGTGGTCTGGTGGCCGAGCATGTGCGCGTGCGGCCCGGCTACGAGGCCGCCATCGCCGCCGCCCTCGGCTCCCTCGCCGACGCCGTGCTCGCCGACACCTGGAGCGCGGCCGTCGACGCCATCGTGCGCGCCCGCGCCGACGATCTCGGCCGGGTCGAACTTATCGTGGCCGGCACGATCGACAAAGACGCCAGGGCCGATGCCCCGCCCGCAGACGCGACCGGCGATGCGACGGCCGGCACGATCGACGCCGACGCGCCCGGTGACGGCACGGCGGATACCGGCATGTCAGGTATTGGCACGTCGGGTACCGGCACGACGGATGTCCTCGCACCCGACACCCGGCCAGACCTCACCGTGCAGCCCGGGCTGCTCTGGGCCGAATCGGTGATCGACGCGCCACCCGGGGTGCTCGGCCTGCTCCGGCGTACGGCGATCGCCGACGACCTCGACGCCGCCCGAGCCGCCGTGGACCGATTCGGACCCCGATCCGAGGAAGTGGAGACCGTTGGCGTGGAGACCGTTGGCGTGGCGACCGCCGGGCGCGCAGCCCTCCCGATCACCGTCATCACCCGGGCCGGAGACGTATTCAGCGACACCGTGCTGTGCGGTGGTTCCGGGGCCCGGCGCAGCCGCCTCGAGCTCATCGCCGACCGCGATGCGGCCGCCGACTCGCTCGCTGCGGTGCGCATCCGGCTCGAGCAGGTCGTCGCCGACCTCGCCGAGGCCCGCGTCGTGCTGTCCGCCCGCAAGACCCAGGCCCAGGCGGCCACCGCCCGGGTGCGGGCGTTCGAGTCCCGCACGACCGTGCAGGCCGAGAAGACCAACCGGGCCACCGTGCAGCTCGAGGCGGCCACCGCCGAACTGAGTCGGCTCTCCGCCGCCCTCCTGCTGCAGGCCGAGGCCGTCGCCGCCCTCGAGGCCGCGAGCGAGATGGCCCGCACCGCGCGCGACGAACAGCGCGCCCGGCCGCGCCCGGTGCCGGATACCGGACCTCGCGACGCGCTCGTCGCCGCCCTCGAGGCCGCGCGCGAAGCCGAGGTCGAGGCCCGGCTCCAGGCCGAGACCGCCCGCGAACGCGTGCGCGCCGGGCAGGCGCGGGCCGACGCGCTCGCGAAACAGCAGACTGCCGCGCGGGCGGCGGCCGAGGAGGCAGCCCGGCGTGCGGTCATCCGTCGCCGTCAGGTGGATGCCGCCAGCCGGGTGGCCGAGGCGCTCCCGCTGGTGCTTGCCTCGGTCGACGCCTCCGCCAGCGAAGCCAGGCTGCGCCTGGCCACCGCCGAGGCGGAGCGCAGCAGCCAGAACGAGGAAATCGCAGCGCTGCGCCGGGAGGACAGCGCCCTGCGCGCCCGGTTGCAGGCCGTCACCGAGACCGTGCACGGCCTGGAACTGGCCATCTACGAGAAGAAGCTGCACCTGTCCGGGCTGCTCGAGCGCGCCGTCAGCGACCTCGGTCTGACCGAAGACGTGCTCGTGGCCGAGTACGGGCCCGACCAGCCGATTCCGGGCGCCATCCAGAACAGCCCAGACCCGACCTCCGAACCCGTCCGCTTCGACCGGGACGACCAACAGCGCCGCCTGACCGTCGCCGAGCGCCGCTATGCCCAGCTCGGCCGAGTGAACCCGCTGGCCCTCGAGGAGTTTGCCGCGCTCGAGCAGCGGCACCGCTTCCTCACTGAGCAGCTCACCGACCTCTCCAACACGCGCCGCGACCTGCTCACCATCATCGAGGAGATCGACGAGAAGATGGGTGCCATCTTCGGCAGCGCCTTCGACGACACCCAGGCGGCGTTCGCCGAGGTGTTCCCGGTGCTGTTCCCGGGCGGGAGCGGCAGCATCCGTCTCACCGATCCCGACAGCCTGCTCACGACCGGCATCGAGGTCTCGGTCAAGCCCGCCGGCAAGAAGATCGAGCGGCTCTCGCTGCTGTCGGGCGGAGAGCGCTCGCTCGCCGCCGTGGCCCTGCTGATCGCCATCTTCAAGGCCCGCCCGAGTCCGTTCTACATCATGGACGAGGTCGAGGCTGCCCTCGACGACGCCAACCTCGGCCGGCTGCTGACTATCTTCGAGGACCTGCGCGCCACCAGTCAGCTCATCGTGATCACCCACCAGAAACGCACGATGGAGATCGCGGATGCCCTTTACGGCGTCTCGATGCGCCTCGATGGGGTCTCGGCCGTGGTCGGGCAGCGCATCGCGAAGGATGACGAGCAGGCATCCTGACACGTCGCCGCTGTTCGCCGCTGTCGAGTGAAGAACGCTAGCGCAGCACGGCCAGGAGTCGCGAGCAGGCCTCGTCGACCCGGCGGCAGGCCATGCTGCAGGTGTGCCAGCCCGGATGCAGCCGGGCCATGTTCTCGCAGGCCGCGATCGATGCCCGGGCGGCCTCGCGGCAGGTTTCCAGCAGCGCGATGGTCATCAGCCCGTCCTTGCGCGCATGCCAGGACAGCAGCCGGCTCGTCGACGAACACACCTCGATGCAGTCCAGGTCGGCGAAGAAGCAGCGGGTGATGTCGCCGTTGCCCTTGATGCGGAGGCAGGCGTGCGCGCAGTCCTCGCTTACCGTCACGAGAGCGTCGCACGCCGCGATGCACCGGTTGATCCCGGTGCGCACACTCTCGGGCCCTGTGCTGACTGCCATGCCGACACCCTAGACCGGGTCCGCGCGGCTGTCGGGGGGCTTGCACATTCCTGCTCGTTTTCGGGTGGTCGTTCCAGGACCGAAAGTCCCTCAGAACAACACCCTCACACCGGGCTGAGGGTCTCCGGCGTGTCCGGGCGCTGCACATCGACGAATCCGAGGGCAACGATCGGCTCCGGCCGCGCGGCCGCCAGCGTACGCATCAGGCTGCCGACCGCCACCGGGCCGTGCGGGAAGGACGTGCCGTGATGTGGACGATGCCGACACGAGAGGATGAGGTCTGGGCCGTCACCCCGTCATTCTGCCGGGTCGGGTCGCTCGTGTGACGGCACGAATCGCACGAACGAGCGTTATCGGGGCGGTGCCGCTCCCGGTCCGCACCATCGGTTCGGAGGTCCACCGCTCGGTACGCGCCGGCTGCGCCGCTTCGCGCGAGGCACACCTGGGGCGCAGCGGCGCAGATACCGCACGAGCCATAGGCTGTAGGTATGGCAGAACGCACCCCCTGGTCTCTCTCCGGCGCACTGCGCGGCATGTTCGCGAAGAAGCTCATCGACGCCGAAACCTGGGAAGACCTCGAAGACGCGCTCATCCAGGCCGACTTCGGTCCCAGCATCACGGAGGCGGTCGTGGCCGACCTGCGGGCCAAGGTCGCCAGGTACAACACGACCGACCCGACCGACCTGCAACGGATGCTGCGCGAAGGCCTCGAGGAACGGCTCTCCAAGCTCGACTCCACCCTCAACCTCAGCGCGCGGCCTGCCGTCGTGCTCGTCGTCGGCGTCAACGGCGTCGGCAAGACCACCACGATCGGCAAATTCGCGAAGTTCCTGCGCACCTACAACCGCAGCGTGCTGATCGGGGCGGCAGACACGTTCCGTGCGGCCGCCGTGGAACAGCTGGCAACCTGGGCCGAACGGGCGGGCGCCGACATCGTGCGGCCGCAGGCCCACGGCCAGGACCCGGCATCCGTCGCCTTCCAGACCGTCGAGCGGGCCATGAAAGACGGCACGGAGATCGTGATCATCGACACCGCCGGGCGGCTGCAGACCAAGGGCGGCCTGATGGACGAGCTCACCAAGATCCGCAAGGTGATCGAGAAGCAGACCCCGATCGCCGAGGTGCTCCTCGTGCTCGACGCGACGACCGGCCAGAACGGACTGGCCCAGGCCGAGGCCTTCATCCAGCATGCCGGCGTGACCGGGCTCGTGCTCACCAAACTGGACGGATCCGCCAAGGGCGGCTTCGTGCTCGCCGTGCAGGAGAAGACCGGCATCCCGATCAAGCTCGTGGGCCAGGGCGAGGGCATCAACGACCTCACCGGTTTCACGCCGCACGTTTTCGCACAAAAACTCGTCGGATAGGACAGTCATGACCATCGAACACGATTTCTTCGGAATTCTCGGCAGTGACGATGCTGGCGAGGTCTACTGGTCGGATTCGGCCGAACTGGGCGACCAGGACGTGCAGATCGACCTCAGCTCCCCCGACGAGGAGTCCGTCTCGGCCGAAGCGCTCGACATTGCGGCGGCCATGGTCAACGACATCGAGGGACTCGATTCGCAGGCCCGCGAATCGCTCGTGGCCGACCTCAGCAAGGAGGGCTCGGTGACGGGCGCATACATCACGACCGAACTCGACGAAATGGATCCCGAGGTTCTCGACGACGCCCTGATCTGGGATTCGGGCGACAAACAAATCGATTTTCTGCGCTCCATCCAGCTGCAGCGGATCGGTTTCCACCCGCACCACTTCCGTAGCGAGGAGCACTTCGCGGTGCTCGAGTACTCGATCAGCCCCGATGACACCGACGCCCTGCTCGTGGTCACGATCGACGTGCACGGCGACCCCGTGCGGATCGCCGTCGAGCAGTAGCGCAGCAGTCCGGTCGGACGTCAGTGCCCCTCCTGGATGGTGCCCTTGGCCGGGTCGCCGAACGGCACGTTCTGCAGCACCTTGACGTCCGTTGGGGCGGCCAGTGCGTCATCGGTGAGCGCACCAAGTTCGGTGATTCCCGCGCCGGTCGCGTGCACCGCGAGGTCGGCGACGCTGGCCCAGCGCTCGACCATGACCACCAGGTCACCGTCGGTGTGCGCGGCATACCGTTCGCAGCCGGTCTCGGCGTGCACCGTGGGGGAGACCACGGCGAACGCGTCCAGGAGCTCCTGGCTGCGACCGGGCTTCGGGGTGAGTACGGCGACGACGACAACGGACATGGTGACTCCTGGCTTCGGATGCGGTTTGCGCACCCGAACAAACGTAGGCTCCGCGACCGGTTAAACTAAACGCATTATGGCTACTTTTGGAAACCTCTCAGATCGCCTGGCCGAGACGTTCAAGAATCTCCGCACCAAGGGCAAGCTCAGCGCGGCGGATGTCGACGGCACCGTGCGCGAGATCCGGCGCGCACTGCTCGACGCCGACGTCGCCCTCGAGGTGGTCAAGGACTTCACCGGCAAGGTGCGCGAGCGTGCCCTCGGCGACGAGGTCAGCAAGGCGCTGAACCCGGCCCAGCAGGTCGTCAAGATCGTCAACGAGGAGCTCGTCGAGATCCTCGGCGGCCAGCAGCGCCGACTCGAATTCGCCAAGAAGCCGCCGACCATCATCATGCTCGCCGGCCTCCAGGGTGCCGGTAAGACCACCCTCGCCGGCAAGCTCGCGAAGTGGCTCGCGAAAGACGGCCACACCCCGATCCTGGTCGCGGCCGACCTGCAGCGCCCGAACGCGGTCACCCAGCTCGAGGTCGTCGGCGCCCAGGCGGGCGTGCCCGTCTACGCGCCCGAGCCCGGCAACGGCGTCGGCAACCCGGTCAAGGTCGCCCGCGACGGCGTCAAGTACGCGCAGCAGAAGATGCACGACGTGGTCATCGTCGACACCGCCGGACGCCTCGGCGTCGACGCGGAGATGATGAAGCAGGCCGCGGACATCCGCACGGCCATCGACCCCGACGAAGTGCTCTTCGTGATCGACGCCATGATCGGCCAGGACGCGGTGGCCACCGCCAAGGCGTTCCAGGACGGCGTCGACTTCACCGGCGTGGTGCTCTCCAAGCTCGACGGCGACGCGCGCGGCGGTGCGGCCCTGTCCGTGGCCTCGATCACCGGCCGTCCGATCATGTTCGCGTCGACCGGTGAGAGCCTCGACGACTTCGAGCCGTTCCACCCCGACCGCATGGCCAGCCGCATCCTCGACCTCGGTGACATCCTCACCCTGATCGAGCAGGCGCAGGGTGCCTTCGACGAAGACGAAGCACGCAAGATGGCGGAGAAGTTCTCCACCGACAGTTTCACCCTCGACGACTTCCTCGGGCAGATGCAGCAGCTGCGCAACATGGGTTCGATCAAGAAGATGATGAGCATGCTCCCCGGCGCCGGCGCCATGAAGCAGCAGCTCGAGAACTTCGACGAGCACGAGATCGTGCGCACCGAGGCCATCATCCAGTCGATGACCAAGGCCGAGCGCACCACCCCGAAGCTGTTGAACGGATCCCGTCGGCTGCGCATCGCCCGCGGCGCCGGATCGACCGTGACCGAGGTCAACCAGCTCGTGTCCCGGTTCGAGCAGGCCGCCAAGATGATGAAGACGGTCGCCAAGGGCGGCATGCCCAACATCCCCGGCATGGGCCCGGTCCCCGGCGGCATGGGCGGCGGCGGCCGTGGCAAGCCGCAGCCCAAGAAGAAGGGCTCGAAGTCGGGCAACCCGGCCAAGCGCGCGGCGGAGAACCTGGCGATCGCGTCCGGTGAGAAGCCCGCTGGCGCGGGCCCCGGTGCGGGCGGCGGCACGGGCTTCGGCCTCGGCGGCGCCAGGAAGGCGGGCGGTCCCACCGAAGACGAGATGGCCGCCCTGCAGAAGATGCTCGGTCGGTGATACTGCGCCGCAAACGCTGAGCCGCTGACTGCGCTGCGGATGCCCCCGGCCGCCGGTTTAGGATGAGCGCATGACCTCCTCAACGCCTTCCTCCACGCCTTCCCCCAGGGCCGACCGAGTGCGTATCGGTGTGCAAATCGCCCCGCAGCACGCCCTCTATCCGAAGATCCGAGTGACCGTGGCGGAGGTCGAGGCCCTAGGCACGGACATCGCGTTCGACTGGGACCATTTCTTTCCGCTCTCCGGCGAGAAGAACGGCCTCCACTTCGAGTCTTGGACGCTCCTCGCGGCCTGGGCGGAGCAGACCTCCACCATCGAGCTGGGCGCGCTGGTCAACTGCAACGGCTACCGCAACCCCGACCTGCAGGCCGACATGGCGCGCACCATCGACCACATCAGCGGCGGCCGGTTCATCTTCGGCACCGGCTCCGGCTGGTTCGAGCGCGACTACGACGAGTATGGCTTCGAGTTCGGCACCGCGGGCACCCGCCTGGACGCCCTCGAAGCCGACCTCCCGCGGATCGAGGCGCGCTGGGCGAAGCTGAACCCGCCGCCCCTGCGCGACATCCCGGTGCTGATCGGCGGCGGGGGCGAGAAGAAGACCCTCCGGATCGTGGCGAGACATGCGGACATCTGGCATTCGTTTTCCACTCCCGCGGTGCTCGAGCACAAGCTCGGCGTGCTCTCGAAGTGGTGTGACACGGTGGGCCGGGACCTCTCCGAGATCGAGATCTCCACCGAGCTGCGGGCCCGCACCGTGACCGAGGCCGACGAGCTCTACGACCTAGGCGCCCGCCTGTTCACCCTTGGGCTGTCCGGCCCGCACTACGACCTGGCCTCGCTCACTGACTGGCTCGCCTGGCGTGATACAAAAAACGCGCTTGAGACGGGCTGCACCCGAGATGCGTGAGTCCTAATCGAGTGGTGGTATCGCTCCCGGAAGGTCAGTCCTGCCCGCACCACGTGGACGCTGATCATCACAGGCGGAACGCCGGCTTCGGTGGTGAACCAATTCGACGGAGATTTTGGTGTGAAACGGGTTTTTCGGTGTGTGACGGGCCGATTCCGCCAAAATCGCCGTCGAATTCGTTGGGGACGGAGTTGCTTCAGGGCCGCGGACCCGAGAGACACGGTGGCCGGAACGCACTCACATCCCGCGTCACGGTCCACTGCCTGCCTGCGTCGACATCACGAACACCCGGCTCGGAACCCCCAAGCCGCGATCCCGCATCGTCCACGGCCATGAGGGCTCAGTCAGCTATGCGGGGAGGCCCGTGCGGAGTTCGCGGGTCAGCGACTTCACGACGGCCGGCAGGCTGCCGCCGTGCGCCTCGGCGACGCGCAGCTGCCGCTGGTAGCTCGCACCCGCGGTGATGATCCGGTTCAGGCTCTGCAGCTCGTCCAGGCAGCCCAGACGCTCGGCGACGGGGGAGAGGATGCCGATCAGCCGGCGCACATCGTCGGTCACCAGGCTTTCGGCGCCCGCGGCATCCGTGATGATCTCGGCGTCCAGGCCGTAGCGAGCGGCCCGCCATTTGTTCTCACGAACGAACCACGGCTGCATCGGCCCGACCGTCTCGCCGGCGTCGAGACGCCCAGACATCCAGTCGACCAGGCACTGGATGAACGCGGCGATGGCGCCGAGTTCCTCCGTCGTGGACACGCCGTCGCAGGCGCGCACCTCGATGGTTCCCCATCGCGGCGAAGGACGGATGTCCCAGCGCACCTCGGTCGCATCCTCGATCACCCCGGTGGCCGTCATATCGGCCACGTAGCGCTCCCAGGCCTCCCAGTCCTGCAGGATCCACGGCAGGCCGGCGGTGGGCAACTGCTGGAACATGAGGGCGCGGTTGGAGGCGTAGCCCGTGTTCACGCCGGCCCAGAACGGGCTCGACGCCGACAGGGCCTGCAGGTGCGGCAGGTAGCCGAGCAGGCCGTTCAAAATCGGGATGACCTTGGCCTTGTCCTCGATCCCCACATGCACGTGGATGCCCCAGATCATCATGTTGCGGCCCCACCACTGGGTGCGGTCGATCAACCGCTGGTAGCGGGCCTCGTCCGTGACCTTCTGGTCGAACCACTGGCTGAACGGATGCGATCCGCTAGAGATGAGTTCGACGCCCCGCGGATCCGTGATGGCGCGCACCTCGTCAACCTGGACGGCGACATCCGTGACGGCGCCCGCAACTGTATGGTGCACCCCCGACACGAGTTCGACCGTGTTCAGGAGCAATTCCCCGGTGATGTGCGGATGCGGCGTGCCGTCGGGCGCGGCCAGAGCCGTCAGCACCTCTTCGGCCAGGCAGACCAGGTCACCCGACTCGCGGTCGACGAGGGCGAGTTCCCACTCGATGCCAATGGTTGACCGTTTCGACCGGGCAAATTCGATCCCCATGCGCGGTCCTTCCGATCCTGGTTCACCCCTTCGGGCGTGGTTGTGTGACAATCCTGACACCGATTGGCGAAGCGGCGCCCCAGCCGGACGCGGGTCCGGTGATGACCGCGCCGCCCAGCCGGTCGATTATCAGAAAGTCGTCGATGTCTGACAGAATGATTAGTCGAGTTCTCTTGCGTCCGACCCTCTACTCAGGCGCAGGAAAAAACCTTATTGAGCTTGTGCCGAGTGTGCCCCCACGCTCACGGCCCTCAGTTCGCCAAAAATCAAATACACAGGAGAATTGTGGCTGTCAAAATTCGTTTGAAGCGCATGGGCAAGATCCGTGCACCGTACTACCGCATCGTCGTTGCCGACGCGCGCACCAAGCGCGATGGTCGTGTCATCGAAGAGATCGGCATCTACCACCCCACGCAGGAGCCCTCCGTCATCGAGGTCAAGTCCGAGCGTGCCCTGTACTGGCTGGGCGTTGGAGCACAGCCGACAGAGCAGGTTGAGGCTCTCCTCAAGCTGACCGGCGACTGGGGCATCTTCAAGGGTGACAAGAACGCCGTCAGTACCGTGAAGTTCAAGGAGCCGAAGGCTCCGTTCGTCGCCGACGAGAAGAAGAAGCCGGTTCTGAAGCCGAAGGCCGTCAAGCCTGTGGCCAAGGAAGAGGCACCCAAGGAGACCGAGGCTGCCGCGGAGGCAACCGAAGAGGACAAGGCGTAATTTTGCTCGCTCCCGCGCTTGAGCATCTTGTCAAGGGGATCGTCGATCACCCGGACGATGTGCATGTTGTGACCCAGACGTCCCCACGGGGCGAGGTTCTCGAGGTTCGTGTGAGCCCCGAAGACCTCGGCCGCGTGATCGGGCGTTCCGGGCGCACCGCCAAGGCACTGCGCACCCTCGTGGCCGCGCTGGCCGACGGCCGGCGCGTGCGCGTTGACGTCGTCGACACCGATTTCTGAACTGGTAAATGAGTAGTTGGATATGAGTTCGGTGAACGACAGTACGACTCCGCGCAGCCAGTTGAGGGTGGGGCGCCTGACCAAGGCGCACGGTCTCAAGGGCGCGATCAAGCTGGAATTGTTCACGGATGACCCGGGACGTCGTTTCGTCCCGGGCGCCGTGTTCACCCTGCAGGTGCCCACGGGTTCACCCTGGCACGGCAAGAAAATCGAGCTCGTCGAGCTCCGCTGGTACAACCAGCACGCGGTCGGCTTCTTCAAGGATGTCCCCGACCGTGAAGCGGCCGAAGCCCTCGCCAAGGCGATCCTCTGGATCGACCAAGACGACGCGGAACAGTCCGGCGAAGAAGACGCCTGGTACGACCACCAGTTGATCGGCCTCTCCGTCGTGCGCGACGGCGTCCAGATCGGAACCATCGCGCGGCTGGAGCACCTTCCCGCGCAGGACCTGTTGATCGTGAAGACCCCCGCCGCCGAGGTCATGATCCCATTCGTGAAGGCCATCGTGCCCTCCGTCGACATCGCGACCGGCATCGTCACCATCACCCCGCCTCCCGGCTTGCTCGAAGAGCTCCCGGAGGAACCGGACGACGACGATGACAACGTCGACAATAGTGACAACACCGCAGCCACGGCTGCCCCCGAAACTGAATCAGAACCCCAGGCCGAGGTTGACGGAGCCCCCGGCCGGAGCTGAAACACCTCCTCGGGGAGAGGCGCGCCGCGCCCGACCGGCTCCCCACCTCGTCACGACGCGGCAGACCTCTTATTGGAGCACCGTCGCATGTCGTACGTTAAACCGAGCCAACTCGTCGATGACATCACTCACTCTGGCATGCTTAAAACGCAACTGACCCTGGGGCAAATGGTGATGCGGGGTGCGCTTGCCGGGGCGATTCTCGGAGCGGCCACGACCGTCGCCTTAACCGCCACGGCCCAGACCGGGCTGCCGATCGTCGGGGCCGTGCTCTTCCCGGTCGGATTCGCGATGATCCTGCTATTGGGCCTCGAGCTGGTCACCGGTAGCTTCGCCCTTGTCCCGCTTGCGATCATGGAAAGGCGCACGACGGTCACCCGGGGACTCAGGAACTTCTTCGTGGTCATTCTCGCCCACCTCTTCGGGGCCGGACTGTACGCCTTCCTCTACACGACGTCGATCACTTACTTGGGCACGGACATGTCCGACCCGATGGTCCAGGCCATCATCGACCTCGCCGAGCACAAGGTGCTGCCCTACGAGGCGGTCGGTGCCGGCGGCATCCTTGTCGTGATCATCAAGGCCATGCTCTGCAACTGGATGGTCGCCATCGGCACCATCATGTTCTATACGTCCAAGTCCACGGGGGGCAAGATCCTCGCGATGTGGCTGCCGGTGACGACCTTCTTCAGCCTCGGCCTCGAGCACGCGATCGTCAACATGTTCGCGATCCCGGCCGGCATCATGCTCGGCGCCGACGTCACGGTCGGGCAGTGGTGGGTATGGAACCAGGCCCCGGTGCTCCTCGGCAACGTCCTGGGCGCCATCCTCTTCACCGCGCTGCCAATCTACTTCTCGCACCGTACCCATGTGAACCGCGCCCCGGCATCCGGTGAAGCAGTCGACGTCGACGCGGAGGTGGCCGCCGAGGCGACCGAGCCTGCCGAACCCACGCTCGTTCGCTCGTAGACTTCTCCCGTGCGTATCGACATCATCACGATCTTTCCGGAGTTCTTCTCCGTCCTCGACGTCTCCCTGGTCGGCAAGGCCCGGCAATCGGGGCTGATCGACCTTCGGGTGCACAACCTGCGCGACCACACCCACGACCGGCACCACTCCGTCGACGACACGCCCTACGGCGGCGGCGCCGGCATGGTGATGAAGCCGGAGCCATGGGGTGACGCGATCGACGCGATCCTCACCGACGTGCACCCGGGTGCCGAGCCGCCGGATGCGTCCGTCATGCCCGAAACGACGGCGACGGATGCCAGTCCGCTCCTGATCTTCCCGTCCCCGGCTGGGGATTTGTTCACGCAGGCCATGGCCCGGGAGTTGGCCGAGGAATCGAACCTCATCTTCGGCTGCGGACGCTACGAGGGCATCGACCAGCGGGTCTTCGACCACTTCGAGCAGGACGGCCGGGTGCGCTTGGTCAGTCTCGGCGACTACGTGCTCAACGGGGGAGAGGTGGCCGTGATGGCCATGATCGAGGCCGTCGGTCGTCTGATCCCGGGGGTCGTCGGCAACCCGGAAAGCCTTGTCGAGGAATCCCACGAGGACGGCCTCCTCGAATATCCGAGCTACACGAAGCCCGCGGCCTGGCGCGGCCTCGACGTTCCGTCGGTGTTGCTCAGTGGCAACCACGGCGCCGTCGCGGCGTGGCGGCGGGAGCAGCAATTCTTGCGCACGGCCCGGGTGCGCCCGGACCTTCTGCCGCCAGCGAACTGAGCTCGCCGGAGCAGGTCGCCCGGGTAGTCTGGTTTCGTGTTCGTACGCAGGTTCTTCTACTACTGGCAGTTCATTGCCGTCCTCGTGCTTCCGGCATGGCTCCTGGTCGGCGCCTCCGTTTACGGCAGCGGCGGCTGGGACGTGGTCGGCAGCTTCTTCGGCGGCCTCGTGGTCGGTGTGGGCCTGCTCACCGTGAGCCTGATCTTCTTCGCCCGCACCGAGGTGCGCAGCACCCGAATGGTGTCGTGGGCCGACGTGGGCATCCTCACGCTCTGGCACGCCCTGATCGTGGGCATGGGCTTTACCTACGACGTCGCACCGGGCCTCGCCGCGCTGGTGATCGTGGTCGGAATCGGCGCGTTCTGGTTCGCCATCTGGGAGCTGATCGCCGCCGCCCGCCGCAGCATGCGGGCCATGATGCTCCTGGTCGAGGAGACGGCGAGGGGCCCCGCGTTCCTGCCGACCGTGCCGCCCACGCTGCCGCCGACCGACGGTTTCATCCCCACGCCGGATCCCTCCGTCATCATCGTGCGCGAGCATTCACTCCGCCCGCCCGGGGAGTCGTTCGAGAAGAAGGAATCCGGGAAGAAGCACGGTCAGGCGCCGGAGGCCTGACCTTCACCCAGCTTTTGCGGGCATGGTGCGTTTCGTGACATAATCATCGCTTGTGCCGTGGCAAGCCTCTGCCACAGGGGAGCTGCAAGGTATCGGCACGAAACACACTCATTCATTTGCTGATTCGCTCGCCTCGCGTGTCGGATCGCATAAGCCGTAGTCGTCCTGTGGCGGATACAGAGAGCGAACAGTATGCATATTCTCGACCAGGTGGATGCCCCATCCCTCCGCAAGGACATTCCGGCGTTCCGCGCCGGCGACACCGTCAAGGTCCACGTCAACATCGTTGAGGGCGCTCGCTCTCGTGTGCAGGTCTTCCAGGGAGTCGTCATCGGACGCTCCGGCGAAGGCGTGCGCGAAACGTTCTGCGTACGCAAGGTCAGCTTCCAGGTCGGCGTCGAGCGTACCTTCCCGGTGCACTCCCCGGTGATCGACCGCATCGAGGTCGTCACCCGTGGTGACGTGCGTCGCGCGAAGCTGTACTACCTGCGCAACCTGCGCGGCAAGAAGGCCAAGATCAAGGAGAAGCGCGACTAACACCCGTCGCAGTCGACTTCCAGCTTGCGCTGAATTCCCCCTGAGCTCCTCACCCGTACACTGGGTCAGGAGCTCAGGCGGTTTAATGACAGATAATTCTCTGCCCACGCGATCCAATCGCCAGGGAACAGAAACAAAGCGCAAGAAGCGCGGCGTTGCACTCTTTATACGTGACCTGCTGGTCATCTTCGTGGTGGCGCTGCTCATCTCGTTCCTGATCAAGACGTTCCTGGTGCGCTCGTTCTACATTCCCTCCGGGTCGATGGAGACCACCCTCCTGATCAACGACCGGATCATCGTGAACCAGCTCGAACCGAAACTGATCCCGGTCGAACGCGGCGACGTCGTCGTGTTCCGGGATCCGGGCGGCTGGCTGCTGCCGCAGGCGCCCCTCGAGCAGAACGCCGTCATCGCCGCCGTGGACTGGGTCATGGCCGCGGTGGGGCTGTCGGCGCCGGACAGCAACGACCACCTGATCAAACGCGTCATCGGGCTGCCGGGCGACCACGTCACCTGCTGCAACCCGCTCGGCCAGATGAGCGTCAACGACGTGCCTCTGTCCGAACCCTATGTGTCTCTGCCGACCGGGGAGACGAGCGTTTCGCAGGACGACTTCGACATCGTCGTGCCGGACGGCTCGCTCTGGGTGATGGGTGACAACCGCTACAACTCCAAGGACTCCCGCTACAACACCGAGACCCCCGGCAAGGGGTTCGTGCCCATCGACAACGTCGTCGGGCGCGCCCTCGTGATCAGCTGGCCGACCGCGCGCTGGTCCTGGCTCGACGACTACCCGGAGGTCTTCCAGGGCGTCCCCACGGAGACGAGGTAGGGAATGGTCGTGGATCCGACCCTCGACGTCGAACGGGCGTTGCTGGCCGCCGGGGCGACCTGCGTGATCGGCGTCGACGAGGTCGGCCGCGGCGCCCTTGCCGGTCCGGTGGGGGTAGGTGTGGCCGTCGTCAACGCCTCAGCTTCGGCCTTCCCGGCCGGTTTGCGCGACTCCAAGATGCTCAGTGAACCCCGGCGCGGGCTCCTTGCGCCGCTGGCTGTCGCCTGGGCGCTGCACTCAGCGGTCGGCCTCGCGACGCCGCTGGAGGTCGACCGACTGGGCATCATCGCCGCGCTCGGCCTGGCCGGCAAGCGGGCCCTCGCGCAGCTGTTCGCGGCCGGGGTCGACATCACCGGCGCCGTGGTGCTCCTGGATGGCAACGACGACTGGCTGAACAGGGCACTGAGCACTCCGCTCAACGTGGTGACCCGCGTGCGGGCCGACCAGGACTGCGCGTCGGTGGCCGCGGCATCCGTGATCGCGAAGGTGCACCGCGACGCTCTGATGATCGAGGCGGATGCCGTGACGCCCGGCTACGAGTGGGCCGGCAACAAGGGCTACGGCAGCCCCGCCCACATGGCGGCGATCGCCCTGCTCGGACCCACTCTGCTGCATCGCAAATCCTGGCTGAAGATCACAGCGTAGGATTGAGGAACCATGGAAGAAGATGAATTCGAGGACTACGACCGCGAGGTCGAGCTGGCCCTGTACCGAGAGTACCGAGACGTTGTGGGGCAGTTTCAGTACGTCGTCGAGACCGAACGGCGCTTCTATCTCGCGAACGAGGTCGAGCTGGTGCGCCGTGACACGGAGCACGACTTCTACTTCGAATTGACCATGAAAGATGTCTGGGTCTGGGACGTCTACCGTTCCGACCGGTTCGTGAAGTCGGTGCGGGTGCTGACCTTCAAAGACGTCAACGTCGAGGAACTCGCGTCCAAGGAGTTCGAACTGCCGAAGGAACTCGCGCTCGACGAGTAGCACAACGAAGACTCAGGCCTGGGGGTCTGCACACTCGGCGCAACGATGCGGTCGAGAACGAAGGGTATGTCTTTTGCTTCAGGAATCTGATCGCGCTCTGGCCTCGTGGATCAACCGGGAGGCACTCGCTGAAGAGATGATCCCCTTGATCGGCCGTCTGTATCGGGAAAATCACGTCGTCACGAGCGTGCACGGCCGGGGACTGGTCAACCAGTCGGTGATCGGACTGCTCAAGGCGCACCGCTTCGCGCGCCACATCGACGATGTGGAACTGCCCCTGGAGGAGACCCTGCCGCTGCTGCAGACCCTCAGCACCCTCCGGCTCGGGACCGCGTCGATCGACCTCGGCCGGCTGGCCATGACCTACAAACTCGAGGGTGCCGGGCGCGGCCGGGAGGAATTCCTCCGGGCCGAGCTGGCGGATGTCGTCGACCGGCAGGGTGACTTCGTCACCGCGGGCACGGATGTCGTGCTGTACGGCTTCGGCCGGATCGGACGTCTCCTCGCGCGCATCCTGATCGACCACGCCGGCGGGGGACAGGGTTTGCGCCTGCGGGCCATCGTGGTGCGCCGCGGGTCGGACAACGACATCGTCAAGCGGGCGAGCCTGCTGCGCCGCGACTCGGTGCACGGACCATTCGAGGGCACCATCACCGTCGACCCGGTGGGCAACACGATCCTCGCCAACGGCACGCTGATTCAGGTCATCTACTCGAGCGACCCGGCCACCGTCGACTACACCCGATACGGCATCCAGAACGCTGTCGTGGTCGACAACACGGGACGCTGGCGCGACGCCGACGGACTCCGCCAGCACCTGGCCTGCCCGGGTGTCGCCCGGGTGCTGCTCACGGCTCCGGGCAAGGGCGCGCTGAAGAACATCGTGCACGGCATCAACCACGACGCCATCACCGCGGACGACACCATCATCACGGCGGCATCCTGCACCACCAACGCGATCACGCCCGTGCTCAAGGCCGTGAACGACCGCTTCGGTATCCGGGAAGGCCATGTGGAGACGGTGCACTCGTTCACCAACGACCAGAACCTGATCGACAACTTCCATTCGGGCGACCGCCGCGGGCGCAGCGCCGCCCTGAACATGGTGATCACCGAGACAGGGGCCGCGAAGGCCGTCGCCAAGGCGCTGCCCGAGCTGGCCGGCAAGCTCACC
This sequence comes from Cryobacterium sp. Hz7, assembly GCF_004402815.1. Classification (NCBI taxonomy): domain Bacteria; kingdom Bacillati; phylum Actinomycetota; class Actinomycetes; order Micrococcales; family Microbacteriaceae; genus Cryobacterium; species Cryobacterium sp. Hz7. The sequence goes on along the minus strand of NZ_SOFB01000053.1, from coordinate 178,224 downwards.
GGCAACGCCATCCGGGTGCCCACGCCCGACGTGTCGATGGCGATCCTCAACCTCACCCTCACGCAGGGCACCACCAAGGACGAGCTCAACACCTACCTGCGCACCATGTCGCTGCACTCCGAGTTGCACAAGCAGATCGACTACATCGACTCGCCCGAGGTGGTCTCCAGCGACTTCCTCGGCTCCCGCCGGGCCGGCATCGTCGACGGCCTGGCCACCATCTGCACCGACACGAAGGCCGTGCTGTACGTCTGGTACGACAACGAATACGGGTACAGCTGCCAGGTCATCCGGGTGCTCGAGGAGATGGCGGGCGTGCATCCGCCGGTGTTCCCGAAGGTGTTGATCGAGCCGGTCGCCCTGGTCTGAGTCACCGAGCGGCGTTGGCCCGGGTTCGGGTCAGCGCGGCCGGGGCTCGCAGATCACGACCGGGATATCACGGCCGGTTTTCTGCTGGTAGCCGTCGTAGCCCCGATAGGCCGCCACGATCTGCGGCCACAGCTCGGCTTTTTCCGCGGGGGACGCGGTTCGCGCCCGCAGCTTCAGGGTGGTGCCGCGCACGGTCAGCTCGACGTCGGGGTTCGCGACCAGGTTGAGATACCACTGCGGGTGGCGGTCGTCGCCGCCCTTCGAGGCGATCAGCACGAAGCGTTGGTGCCCGTGCACGGGGGCGGTGAGCATGGTCGTGCGACGCTTGCCGCTGGAGCGGCCGATGGTGTGCAGCTCGACCGCCGGCATCGACCCGAACGAGGCGAGCAGGCGCCCGCCGGAGGCCGTCAGCACCGCGCGGTGCAGCACGCTCATCGTCTTCATCTGCAGATCCGTCAGCCGATTACGCAGTCCCATGCCTCCAGCCTACGAGGTGAACAGGGGCGACCGACGGATGTCCCGGCGTCTTCTGCCCCGCTACAGGGGCAGCGCCCCGGCAATGTCCACCAGCGCGGCCTCCAGGTTGACGCCCCAGGTCTCCAGCAGCGCGAACAGCACGCCGTAGCCCGCATAAGCGGTGACCGGGATCAGCAGCAGCCACTCCCGCAGGGAGCCGGCGTTGCCCAGCACCGGCACGGACAGGTAGCCGCCCGATGACCACAGATTCTCGAGCACCGGCACCCGGCACCACCATCTGGGCGGTTTCGGGATCCACGGCCAGAACAGGGGCAGCCCGCCGGTGGTGAGCAGGTCGCCCAGAAGGTGCACGCCGTAGCCCAGTGTGAAGCAGATCACGAACCACGAGTGCTGCTCCGGGGCGAAAACGGCGATGAAAGCCGCCACGGCGAAGCCGATTGCCCAGGCCAGCCCCCACGACTGCTTCGAGAGGCCGAGCACCTTGGCCGCAAACGCGATCGCCGCGGCGCTCATCAGGGCCGGGCCGACGCGCACCGGTTCCGTGGCCCAGCCGGGCTCCCAGAGCACCAGACCGATCACGGTGGCGAGCAGCCACGCCGAGAACAGGCCGAGCAGGCTGTGCAGGCCGTGCCGGTGGCCGCCGGAGGCCCGGGAGATCCCCGTGGTGACGAGCCGGCCGAGCACGGGGACGGATTGCGAGATGGTGGCCGAGTTGTGGTCGGCGTCGGCGAGGAGGGCCGCCCCGGCGCAGAGCAGCGAGCCGGCGATCGTGCCGACGGGCGTCACAGGAAAGAGCCCGAGGCCGTGCCCGGCGGTCGCCGTGACGGCGATCCAGGCGGCGGCGCCGGTCATGGCATGGTGTGCACCCATCATGAGAGGGGGTCCTAACTGGTCCAAGTCTGATTCAGGCCGTCGGGGGCATGCCGAGCCTCGACTGGGCCGGTTCACCAGTTCCCGTTCAACTGTAGGTGGCTTCCGCTCCCCGCCCGTGCCGGCCGGCACTAGCGTGGGGGCATAAGCACACCGGTTCCGTCCGCGCCCGCCGCGGCATCCGTCGTCGTGGAGCAGGCGCTGGCCCTGGCCCCGCTGATCGACGGCCACAACGACTGGGCGTGGGAGTGCCGGCAGAGCCGCGACTACTCCGTGGAGGGTCTCGGGGGCGGTCTGTCCACCGACACCGACATCGCCAGGCTGCGGGCAGGGCAGGTCGGAGCGCAGTTCTGGTCGGTCTACGTCAGCGACGACCTTACAGGCGCCGACGCCGTGCAGGGCACGCTTGAGCAGATCGACTGGGTCTACCGCCTCGCCGCGCGCTACCCCGACGACTTCGGCATCGCGCGCAGTGCCGCCGACGTGGAGGCCGCCCGAGCGATCGGGCGCATCGCCTCCCTGCTCGGCGCCGAGGGCGGACACAGCCTCAACGACTCCCCAGCCGCGCTGCGCATGTTCGCCCGGCTGGGCGTGCGCTACCTCACCCTCACCCACGTGCACAACACGACCTGGGCCGACTCGGGCACCGATGAACCCGAGCACGGTGGCCTCACACCCCGCGGCGTCGACTACGTGCACGAACTCAACCGGCTGGGCATGCTGGTCGACCTCTCGCACGTCTCCCCGGCCACGGCGCACGCGGCGTTGGACGCGTCCGACTCGCCCGTCATCTTCAGTCACAGCTCCTGCCGGGCCCTCAGTGACCACCCCCGCAATGTGCCCGACGACGTGCTGTGCCGACTGGCCGCCAACGGCGGGGTGCTCATGCTCACCTTCGTGCCCCAATTCCTGTCCGAGGACTACTCGGTCTGGTTCGAGGGCGACCGGGCCGGGCCGGCGCCGGTCGTGACGCTGACGGATGTCGCCGACCACGTCGAACACGCCCGCCGCGTCGCCGGAATGGCCCACATCGGCCTCGGAGGCGACTTCGACGGCACCGACGAGTTCCCTGCCGGCCTCGAAGGCGTCGACGGTTACCCGGCGCTGCTGTCCGAGTTGGCCCGGCGCGACTGGTCGGCCGCCGACCTCGCGGCTCTTGCCGGCGCCAACGTGCTGCGGGTGTTGCGCGAGACGGATGCCGCGTTCGCGGCCGCCGGACACGCGGCATCCGGCGCCTCGGTGCCCCGGTTGGTGCGCTGAGCATGCCGGGCCGGCGTGTTCCGCCAACCCTGCCGGTGCCCGGCTCCGAATCAGTGTCATGACCCCTCGACGACGCCCTGCCTTCTGGATCACCGTGTGGATCGCCGCCGCCGTGCTGCTCGCGGGGGCGGTGGCCCTGGCAATGCTCGCCCAGAGCGGCGTCCTGGGCCGCGGCCTGGGCGAGGCCGACCCGGGTCCCGCGGCCCGCGGCCCCGGCGAGACCGTGGTCGCCTTCTACGGCGACTCCTACACGCGCGGCACCGGCGGCTCGGCTACGGACAAACGTTGGTCGACCATCGTCTCGGCAGAGCGCGACTGGACCGAGGTCAACCCGAGCCGCAACGGCCTCGGCTTCGTGAACCAGCGGCGGGAGGATGATCTGATCGACCAGGTCATCGCTGCCAGGCCGGACATCGTGATCAGCACCATGGGGCTCAACGACAACTTCTCGATGCCGTCCCGCGCCGACGAGATCGAGGCGGCGATCACCCGCGACTTCGAGACGATCCGGGCGGCCCTGCCAGAGGCGCGCCTCATCGTCGTGGAGCCGTTCTGGTACACCGAGGAGCGCCCGGACTCCGTGGAGCAGATCATCGGCTGGGTTCAGGCGGCCGCGCTCGGCGCCGACGCAGACTACATCTCCGGCGCCTCCTACTGGCTCGACGGGCACCCCGAGTGGATGGCCGACGACGGCCTGCACCCCAATGACGCCGGCTACGCAGCCCTCGCCGAGCGGATGGACGCGGCGCTCGCCGCGCTGGGGCTGTAGCTGGGGGAGTCCTGATCGATTGGTTGTGTCGCTCCCGGAACGGCAGAGCTGGTTGCACCGCGTGGACGCTGGTCAGCACAGACGGACCGCCGTGCCGGCGTCGAATTCGTTCGGGACGGTGGTGCTGAAGGCCGGGCCGGGGGTGGTCCTCCCCAGACGCGGCCGCGCCGCCGACCGCACAGCTTCTCGACCCCGCGAGTGCCGGGAGCGCCTACCCGGCACGCTGGGGGCGGAGGTGCTCGTGGCACGCAAAGACGAACTGGGCAGGCAGGGCGAGGAGTGCGCCGCCCTCTTCCTCGCCGCCGCCGGCTACCGGGTCGTGGAGCGCAACTGGCGCTGCGGGCAGGGTGAGATCGACCTGGTCGCCGAGCTCGGGGGAGAGGTCGTCTTCGTCGAGGTGAAGACGCGTTCGGGAACCCGCTTCGGGCATCCGTTCGAGGCCATCACTGTCGCCAAGCTCGCCCGGCTGCGTCGCCTCGCGGCGGCGTGGTGCGAACAGGCGGATGCCCGGCCCGCCCGCATCCGTGTCGACGCCATCGCCGTGATCATCCGTCCCGGCACCGAGCCCGTGATCGAGCACCTGACGGGCGTGTGCTGATGGGGCTCGCCCGCACGCATGCGGTGGCCCTGGCCGGGATGACCGGGGCACTGGTCGAGGTGGAGGCCGACATCTCCGGGCAGCTGCCGGGGATCATCCTGATCGGGCTGCCCGATGCGGCCCTGTCGGAGGCCACCGAGCGGGTGCGGGCGGCGGCGAAGAACTCGGGCTGTCCGCTCACCCGCAACAAGCTCACCATCAACCTCTCCCCGGCGTCGTTGCCGAAGCACGGGTCGGGCTTCGACCTGGCCATCGCGCTGGCCTGCCTCGGGGCCGACCAGGTGGTCTCGGCCGCGTCGGTGGGCCGGGTGGTGCACATCGGCGAGCTGGCCCTCGACGGACGGCTGCGGCCGACGCCGGGCATGCTCCCGGCGGTGATCGCGGCCTCCCGGCTTGGCCACGGCACGGTGATGGTGCCCGCCGGCAACGTCGATGAGGCGTCCCTCGTGCCGGGCGTGCGGGTGATCGGTGTCGCCTCCCTGCGGGACGCCGCCATCTGGCATGGCGCCGAACTCGAACCGATCCCGGTTGACCCCATCCTCGTTCCCGGCGACGCCGCGGCGGAGACGGCCGAACCCGACCTGGTCGACATCATCGGCAATGACGATGCGATCCTGGCGTTGCAGATCGCGGCGGCCGGCGGTCACCACGTCTTCATGGTGGGGCCGCCCGGCGCCGGCAAGACCATGCTGGCGGCCCGGCTGCCCGGACTGCTGCCCGACCTCGACGCTGAGGCCTCCCTCGAGGTCAGCTCCATGCGGTCGCTCAGCGGCCGCGCCGTCGGGCGCGCCCTGATCACCCGCCCGCCGCTTGAGGCCCCGCACCACACGGCGACGGCGGCGGCCATGGTCGGCGGAGGCAGCGGGCAGGTCCGGCCTGGCGCGGCGGCGCGCGCCTCGCACGGGGTGCTCTTCCTCGATGAGGCTCCCGAATTCGCCTCGGCGGTGCTCGACGCGCTCCGGCAGCCGCTGGAATCCGGGGTGATCAGCATTCACCGCGCCAACGCGGTCGCTCACTTCCCGGCCCGCTTCCAGCTGGTGATGGCGGCCAACCCGTGCCCCTGCGGGCAGTACGGCGCCCCTGACCTGGACTGCACCTGCCCGCCGAGCTCCTGGCGACGGTACTTGGCGCGCATTTCGGGACCGCTGCTGGACCGTATCGACATTCAGCTGCGGGTGCAGCGCATCACTGCCGCCCAGCTGCGGCTGGCCACCGAGACGCCCCGACTGGCGAGCGCCGTCGCCCGCGGACGGGTGATCGAGGCCCGAGCCGCCGCGGCCCAGCGCCTCGCCGGCACGCCGTGGACGCTGAACTCCGATGTGCCCGGCCCCTGGCTGCGCGGCCCCCAGGCCCGGCTGGGCAGAGCGGCCACGGCCATCCTTGACCGGGCGCTTGAACGCGGAGGCATCACGATGCGCGGATATGACCGTGTACTGCGGGTGGCCTGGTCCATCGCCGACCTCGAGGGCGTGTCCCGGCCCGGCATTGAACAGGTAGGGCAGGCCTTGTACCTGCGGAAGGGAATGACGTCATGATGCTGTTTGGGCTGGAGGAATCCACGGTGGTTGCGCTGACCGGGGGCGTGCGGGCATCCGCCGGGTCTGGCCCGACGGATGCCGCGGCCGCCGCCGATGTGTTCGCGCGCGCCGCGTGGACCGGCATCTCGGAGCCGGGCGACGGCGCCGCCGGACTGCTCGTGCAGGGGCTGGGGGCCGGGCCGGCACTCAGTGCCGTCCTCGACCTGTGGACCGGGGCCCGGCTCGCGGGCGCGCTGGCCGCAACGGGGTTGCCACTGACCGACGACCTGCAGGCTCTACTGGAGCAGGCCCTGCAACGCTGGCGGCCGCGGTTATCCTCGGCCGAGGTGATCCGTTCCCTGCAGCAGGCGGCGCGCGCGTCCGCCGGGCTCCTGGTGCCCACTGATGCACATTGGCCGAGAGGCGTCGACGACCTGGCAGTCCACGCGCCGATCGCACTCTGGTGGCGGGGCATCCCGACCGCTCTGACGGCGCTGTCCAACTCGATCGCCCTGGTGGGTGCCCGCGCGGCCACCGGCTACGGCGAGCATGTGACGATGGAGGCCTCCGCCGGGCTCGTCGACCGCGGCTTCCTCATCGTCTCCGGGGCGGCGTACGGCATTGACGGCATGGCGCACCGGGCGGCACTGGCCAGCTCGGGGCTGACCGTCGCGTTCCTCGCTGGGGGAGTGGACCGCTACTATCCGAGCGGCCACGACGCCCTGCTGAGCCGCATCGCCACGATGGGGGCGATCATTTCCGAACTGCCCTGCGGGGCCGCGCCCACCAAATGGAGGTTCCTGCAGGGGAACTTCCCATTACATCAGTACGGGGATTCCACGGGAGTTCCCGGTATTGCCCCAGTTTTGCCCGTGAATGTCCCCGGTGTGCGCCATAGTGGTGCATAGCACAACAACGCACCCCAACGGTGCACACGACCCAACTCCTGAATAAACAGGTCGCATACCAGCTGTTCGCTCCAACTCAGGAGTTCCTCATGTCCGCACCCACCACCGGGCTTGTGCCCGACCTCTTCACCACTGTCCTCAAGCCGGCTAAGGCCCACGACCACGTAGATGCCCGTGACGTGCAGGCCCGCGCTCACGCCCTCGGCTACAAGGTCACCGCGCCTGTGCTCAAGCGTCTCCTGGATGACGCGGGTCACCCGTGCTACACCGGCACAAGTGGACGTGCCGTCATCATGGGGGTCCAGTTCAAGTGATGACCCCATACAGCACGATGACCGCCGACGAGCTGGGCGACGCTCTCACCAGTGAACTCCTGGTTGCTGGTGAGGGCTGGATGTCACGCACCGCGATCCTGAGCGCAGTTGCACGGATGATCGACGCGGAAGCCGACGACCTCGAAGCCCACGGCGTCGCGGTGCCTGACGAGCTGTCGTACCCGACCAACACCCACATCTACAGTGCACTGCGCGCTGCTGGTGTCCCCGAGTCACGCCGACGCGGCTCCTACGGCTTCTCGGTCAGTCTCCGGGATGAGTCCGGCCCTGACTTTGCACGGTTCGTGGCTACGCGGCTGACCAACGGCGTGGGACTGGTCTGGATGTTCACGCCACAGACCGACCTGTACAACGCCTACTGTGCATCAGTGCCCTCTGGTGTCCCCGCAATGTCCATGACCAAGTTCATCGCGGCAATGGTGGCCGAAGGCTACGGGCACGTGCGTCGGTGGACGCTGACAAGCGACCCCAAGACTGGCGCGAAGCGCCGTGACAATCAGGTCTGGGGCTTCCGCGAGGTCGTGCTGAAGTCGTGACGGCTGCAAAGCTCGCGGAATAGGCCCTGTTGTGGCCGGCGGGCCTCCAGGCATACACCCCTCGAGTGCACCTGTGTGTATTTTGTAACTGTACAAGTAGTAATACATAAGAGATAAGACATACAGGTGCACTCAAGGGGTGTATGCCCACCTGCCCCCAGCCCGCCAAGCCCGCCGGCTTCCGCGACTGCCGCGAGCCCGCCGGCTCCCACGACGACTCCCACGCAACAGTTGCGCAACGACTTGGCGCAAAAGGCCTGATTAGCGCCAATAACAGCCGCAGCAGGGTACCTCAATGTGGTATATAAAAGGTAGAGGCAGGGAAACCGCCTCCGCAGCTGGCCGGCTTCCCCAAGTCACCAGGTCGACCGTAGAGCCTCAGAGCTTCGGTCCCTGGTCCTAGCTTGCATCCACCATTCTGTGCGTCCACGGCTGACCACAGCTGACCTGGTCGCACCCTGAACCATCGGAGCTCTCATTCCTCGTCACAACAATGCGCGCCCGCTCAACGATCCGGCCGTCTTCACCAAGCTCGGCGCTAACCTCCGGGACGAATGGGCACGCAGTCACGGACGCAAGACCAGCGCCGACCATGCAGCCAAGGCCAAGCGTGCCCACGAAAGCGCGCTGAACGCGTCAGCGCGTCCGGCAGGCGCACGCGTAAGCCACGGTGCCGCACGAGCCAAACTCGCGGCGTACCTCAAGTAGCACCCCACAATCTCCCCGGCATCACGCTGGGATCGCAGTCACACGACTGCACAATCGCCACAGCCGATCCACAGGAGTGGAACCCGGCACAAGGCCAGGCCGACACCAGCAACGATCCCACCCCGAGGAGCAGGAGCTCAACGGGTGAGTAGCCGGTGCGCAGACCCCGTCTTGGCAGGCAACTTCCGCGAGCAATCGCTCGCATCAGTTCCTACCAAGGAGAACACCCATGGACCTCAAGTCCGCACAGGCCGAACTCTCGGCCATTCAGCTCAAGCTCTCGAACATCATCACCGAGGCCAAGGGCGCAAGCCGTGACCTCACCTCCGCGGAAATCGCCGACGTGGAAGCCGGCTCCGACCGTGCCTTCCAGCTCCAGGCCGGTATCCGCGGACTGAAGTCGGCCGAGACCATGTCGGCGATTGCCGGCACCACTGCCGGTGAGTTCACCGACTTCCGGACCGGCGAGACCCACCGCTCGAACGAGGTCAAGGGTTACATCACCCCCGCCTCGATCAAGTCGATGGTCACCGCGTCGCTCCCCGGCGCATCCAAGGGCCTCGTGGCCGGCGGTTCCACTGCTATCCCCGTGTCTCTCGCGACCAGCCCGCTCAAGCTGGGCACCCCGACCGTCGGCCTCGGCCTCCTGGGCCTGATCCCGACCAAGGTCCGCGAGACCCCGTCGTACTCGTACCTGCGTCAGACGGTTCGCACGAACAACGCCGACGTCGTCGCGCCTGGTGCGCTCAAGCCGACCAGCGTGTTCACCGTGGCCAAGGTGGACAACAGCCTGGCAGTCGTCGCGCACCTCAGTGAGTACGTGGACACGTACCTGCTCTCGGACAACTCCGACCTGGAGATGTTCCTGACCGGCGAGCTGACCGACGGCATTTTCTCGAAGGTCACCGCGATCGCGGTCAACGCTTTCGCGACCAGCGCCGGCATCCAGACCCAGGCGTTTGCCGCGAATGTGCCGGACAGCATCTACGCCGGTGCCTCGAAGGTGGCAGACCTCGGGTACAACCCCGACGTCCTGCTCATCTCCCGTGCCGCATACGACGCGATGCGCCTGCTGAAGACGACCACCGGGGAATACCTCGGAGGCAACTTCTTCCAGAACGGCGCCACGGCCAACACCAACATCTGGGGTGACCTCACGCCGGTCATCGTTGCTGGTCTGCCGGCCAACTCCGCGCTGGTGCTCGACTCCAGCAAGGTCGGTCTGAGCATCGACTCCACGGGCATCACCAGCAAGTGGGACGCCTTCACGAAGTTCGACATGAACCAGACTCGGGCACTGACCGAGGGACGGTTTGCCGTCGACGTGTTCGCTCCCGCGGCAATCGCCAAGGTTGCGCTGGTCTAACACCCAGCACCATCCTCTGGTGAGTAGGTAACCACTCACCAGCCCGGGCCAGGGTCGAACCTGGGCCGGGCACCACGTGCCACGACCACCCGCCATGGAGCGCAGGGTGGTCGTGGTGCTCCACGTCAACAGGGGTACCCGGGGGCCCTGTGTCCCTGGCCAGCTCCGCGTATGCACAGAGAACCGGTGACCATGGCCAACTCCATGAGAGGCACCAGCGCACGCTGGGCGAAGATCAGGGACGCTCAGAAGTCCAGGCGACTCCCGTGCAACCTGTGTGGCCAGCCCATCGACTACTCGCTCAAGTGGCCACACCCGCAATCCTTCAGTGCCGACCACATCAGGCCATACGAACATAACCCCGACCTCCGCCTTGACCCCGGTAATGTCCAGTCTTCACACTTGCGTTGTAACCAGAGCAAGGGTGATAACCAGCATTATTCCGCGGGCATGGGCTCGGCGAGCCAGGTGTTCTGACCGGGTCCATACCTCACACAATGTGCATCGATTGCCGCGATGACCGCGCACAATGCGAAGCACGGGGGGTAGGCGCCCTGCATCCTGTGCATCCGCGCCCCCAGATCAAACTTCCGGCAAAGAAGAGTCTCCCTCCTGGCCCCTGGGCCCATCATGCCAATCCAGCCCTGAGAGGCCTCCCATGACTATTCACGAAGACATCGCGGTCATCACCCATGCCGCGGACACCCTGGAAGCGCGCCTGACGCGACTGCACCGTTGCCCGAAGTGCGACACGGTCAAGCCGGTTACAGAGTTCGCCCGCAACAATCACAAGTCCAGCGGTCATGGAAGCTACTGCCTGCCGTGTCACCGCGAGGTCATCAACGCGTACCGTCACACGGACGCCGGCAAGCTGGCCAACCGTCTGTCCGCGCAGGCGTCCCGCGCCAAACGTCTGGCCCGCGCATGAGAATTGCTGAGGCCGAGCGCCAGGCTGAAATCCGCAAGGTCTCTCGACTCCTGGGGCTTGCCATTACCCGGCCAATCTACGTCAAAGACGAGGCCTTCAAGCTGGCCCTGTACTCGCCTGCGCCCCAAGTTCAGGGTGTGGCTCGTCAACTGCTCGAAATCTTCGTGGACCGGTACGAGCGCCAACCCCTACCCAACCAGGGCCTCGTTGACAAGAACATCCGGCAGTGGTCGGGCTGGCGCGCGATTGCCGCGGAGGCTGGTCGTGAAGACCTCGTGGACACCGCGGATCGTGCCCTCGCGCACGTCAGGCTCTACGACGCCAGCACTTCCATGTACGACTGGGCGCTCCCGCCCGAACGCCCGAGCGCCTCAAGTCCGGAGTAGTGCGGGGATACCCCTAAACTCCTGGTCAAACACCAATTCCGCGACATAATTATTACATACGACTTCCCCGGTTACGCCGGGTGACGCCATGGATGCTACCTCCTAGTGCGTTGACAAATACCGGCCGTCTGGTTGGCACCGTGGTAGCAACGGTGCCTCCAGTCGGCCACTTTTTTTGTACCAGAAAGCATGTGCTACCCATGTCCCACACCATCATCTTCACCGCGTTCACCATCTTCGTGCCCACACACGTGGTCATCCTGACCACCAACATCGCCGACCTTGTCCTGGGACTTCTCCCGTGAGCGCCCCCCTCGACATCGCCCCGTTCCTCGGACGCCTGGTCCTCGCGGCATCTGCTTCCGACGAGCAGGCCTTCCAGCTCGCCGTCGAGGACGCCCACCGTGCCGGCATCTCGCCCATTCAGCTCCTGGTCATCACCGCGCAGTCGCTCGCGTCGCACATGGACATCACCGTCCCCGACTGGCAGGACGAAGTCCGGCTTGGCCTCCTGGAAGCCCAAGACAAGTCGTGAAGACGCGCCAATACAACAACCGCGCGTACCTCGCCACACGGCCCCCCACGCAGATCGCATTCGATCAGGCCCAGGAGCACCCGACCGGCCTGAAGCAGTGTCGGCACTGTCACGTCACCTATCCGCTGAGCCACTTCCGCGTCGATTCCCAGGCCCGCGACGGACTCTGGACGAATTGCTTGACCTGCAAGCCGGAGGCCAACTCATGACCGCGACCAACCCCGGCACCCCGATAATCCCCGAACTCAAGGAGTCCGCATGACAACCACCGCGACCACGACTGAACCTGACACCTTGGAACTTCTGGGCAAAGCTTTCCTGGAGACCTTCCGTCTGACCTACGATCCCGAGGTCCAGGACTCCCAGTGGATGATGGGAGCTTCACCGGTCCCGCGCGAGGACACCACCGAGCGCTCAAAGGGCACCACCAGTGACCCGACTTACGCCATTTTCGCGGACTCGCGCCGACAGTCACTCCGCGAAGCCGTCCGGGACGCCGAGCACGCTTTGGACACCGCGAACGAGGTGATGGCGCAGACAGTCACCAAGCTCCGCGTCGCTTTGTATGCCCACGACGGCCGGCTGAACTGAAGCCACCAGGCCAGTTCTAAGGACTCGGAAAGCCTCAGGTGTAGAAACTATACGCCTGAGGCTTTCTGTGTGACCCACCCAGTCCGTGTTGACGGTGGGCAAGCTTCAGGGACCGAGCGCCCTGCGGTTGCAACGAAAGAAAGTTCCGTCATCTAGTTGATCTGGACGGCGGGGCCTTCTGCGCTTGTGCAGTCCTGTGACCGGCTAGCTGTCAATTGCTGCCGGCGCATCACAACCGTCTCGCGCCCACAGGGCCGACGACTCTGTCATCTCTCTCATGCCATCACTGAACTTCCTGTTGCTGGACTCATCGCGGTTCCACTCGGATGCAGCTTTCTCGAAGTCCTCCAGTTTCGCGAGCAGCAAACCGGCTCCGGTGGTTCTGTCGCCACCCAGCCTGATTGAGTGCACAGAGACCTTGTTGATGCCGAATCCGGACCAGAAATCGTCACCCACCTTCGTGGCAAAGAATAACTTCCAGAGTCCGTCAAGTCGTTGCTGGAACACGGCCCGGAACTCCTCGCGCTCGGCCCGCTCACGGCGGGCGGTCTCGTCAGCGGCGACCTTGGCACTCAGCCTGTGAGACTGCCACGCAACATATACCGCGAAGCCAGCGAGCAAGAAAGTGCCGATTGCCTGTGCAGCAGCCCAACCATCGGGCCGCGATGACGCCTCCAGCTGCTCCGCGATTTTCTGCAGCCAGTACCAGTCTTGGTCAATAGACGTCATCACTCTGCGCACTCTATCGGTCAGGATCTTCCCTCTGGGAGTGCCCTCGACATAGCGCCGGGCCACAAGGCCTTACGCTCACACCATGGGGATCATCAGGGCAGCAACGAACTGGGACACGTTTTACCCTGACCTGATCGTGGGTGCAGTCACTGGTATTGCTGTTGGCCTTGTGTTGCTCAGCGCTCAGGCCTTCACCCAATGGCGCAGGAGTCGCGCCGACTCGAAGTTCGCCTGGGCTTCACTCAAGCCCACAGTTTCAGGCGCAGCTCACCGCTCCTGGAATCAAGACTTTGACAGCCTGTTACCCCTCCCGCTCTCGCTCACTGGGCTGAGCGAAATCGCGTCTAGTTCACCACTCGCGCTGTGGCAGAGCCATATGAGGAAACAGGATCCAGCGCTCGAGTACCTTCTGGTTATCAGCAGACTCCGCCCCCAGTTTGAATCCTGCGCAAGCGAGCTCGAGTCAGCGTTTAGTACCGAAAGTCTCCCGTTCATGCGGCAGACATGGATGGACAGAGGGGGACTTGGGCGCATCATCCGCACTCGCGCTTATGGCGGGCAGGACTCAGAGGTGTACCCGACACTCCTAGTCGCGAGTGCTGCTCAGCTGACCGAATATTCAGCTGCTGCAGATCACCTGGTCTCGCTCCCGCGCATTGAGGCCGCGATGGCGAGGTATCGGGAGGTTGCCGACATCTTCTTGACGGCGCTCACGACCCTCAGGAAGAACCTCGAGGCCGACGGCAGCGTCTTACCAGCGCCCTAAAGCTGCACCAGCCCACAGCCTGGGCACAGCCACACGATCGCGTAACGCCCCTGCGTCGCCTCCATCTGACGAAGGCACGCGGGACAGTTTGGTGCGTCCAGATCATCAAGCATGCGGTCATGGTAGCCCGAACGCGAAAAGGCCCGCGTCCCCGGAATTCTCCAGGGCGCGGGCCTTTGTCGTCGCCTGTCACTTCGCGGAAGCAGCCTCCGCAGCAGCCTCGGTCTCCGCGAGGAGCGCAAGCGCCTTCTTGACACGCTCAGCGGACTTGGCACGAGACTTCTGGCTCGCGAGGACTGCAATCTGCTTGGCGTGCTCAGCACGGATCGCCTTCAGCGCGTCGGCAATCTCCGCGAGCTGAGCAACGTATGCGTCGAGGTCTTCCTTCGCAACAGTCGTGCCAATCTCAGCGGTGAGTGCAGTCAGCGCGACGTCGAGGTTGCTCGCAGTGCTGGTCGTCTTGCTTGCCATGGTGTGCTCCTAAATCAGTGGGTTGTTGTTGCTGTTGATATTTACAATGCGCTGGTCACAGCCCCAACGGAGCCCTTAGGCCACTACTCCAGTGACTTCCCAAAGAAGGCGTCCACGCGAGCCAGCCGAACAGCTTTGTCCTCATGCCAGACAACACGACTACCGAGCTTGAGACCGTACAGCCCAGGTATCAACCGCGGACTGTCGAGCGCGCCAGCATAAAAGATGCCGGCCTCCGCGGCCCTCCGCGCCTCCCGATAGTAGCCGTCCAAGGCCGTCACACCTGTTCCCACCAGGAAATCTTGCCGGATGCGTAGACGTCGCCAATCAAGCCCGACCGACGAATCGTCATGATGGGCATTTCCGTGCGACCGAGTGCCTGCGTCCGCGCCTGTGCGTCCGAGTCTGTTGCAATCTTGATCATGTTGTCATCTGCTCTCTGTTGTTGTCTCGTGTGTTGGCGACAACTTTAGCATAACAACACACAGTCACGCAACGCAAGTATAAACATTGCGTTAAGTTTAATCATCAACACTGACTTCGCCTCCGACGTTCAGCCACACGGCTTCGAGGTGGTCCACATGGACGCGTCCAGCACCGCGACCGCGGTCCACAGTCACGCGGAGCAACTGCTTGACCAGTTCCCGTTGCTCGCCCAGCTCCAACTCCAGGAACCTCGCGGACACGGTGGCTATCTGCCCGCCCTGCAACTTCTGGGCCAGCCCATGGAGTGCCACAAGCGCCGACGACGACGACCGTGCGGCCTCCAGCTTGTGCTCGATCGCCTCGCGCTCGTCCCTGAGCTCCACCAGCCGTGCACGAGCCACCGCAGCGGACACGAGACCCTCGTCTCGATCACGGACGATCGCGGCCACACGTTCTTCCGTGCGCACATGATCCGCGACCAGCGCTCGAATATCAGTCCGTCCGGCGTCCCTGACTTCACCCGTGTAGGTGACGACCGCTCGTGCGACCTCGTGGGCGATGATCGGGTCCAGCACGGACTTCACGATGGACGGGTGCGAGCTATCGGCCTTGCACCGATAGGTCTGCATGTAGACCATCGCGCCGTCGCACACCCCGCAGAACACCAGCCCACTGACCATGTGGCGCACGGTCGGCCCTGGTGTTGTTCTCCTGGTCGGATCAGCCAGCACGGCCCGCGCGATCCCCGCCAACTCCGCGGACACGATCGGCACGACTTCCGCGCTGGCCACAGTTTCCCCGCGGTACGTGAACCCAGTGTCGTACGGGCGCTGAACCATCTCCCGCAGCCGTCCAGGCTCCCAAGTTTTCCCAGTCGCGGTCCTGAGGCCGTCCGCGTTGAGCGCCAGTGCAATGGACCGCAGGGACTTCCGTGCCGCGACGGCCTCGAACACGCGCACGACCACAGCTGCCTCGGTCTCGCGTGGGCTCCGCATATCCGATTCGTAGCCGTATCTGCGCCGTTGAGGATTCGGCTTGCCCACGGACGCACGGTACTCGTTGGCCCTGTTCTGGCGCTCGCTCTTGCGCTTGGTCTCGAACCGCGCCAGGGACGCCATCATGCCGGCCCGGAACTCACCGTCCGCGGTCGTCAGGTCAAGCTCGCCGTCCACGGTCAACACCGCAGCACCCGTGTCTATCAGCAGGACCATGTCCTTGAGTGAGCGCACCAAGCGGTCTATATCCACCGAGATGACTACATCGGCTTCCCCCGACTGGAGCGCGGCCAGCATCTTCGGCCACTCCGCGCTGGCCCTCGACTTGGTGGCACTGGTGTCGTTGTCGACCCATTCCCGGACAATGGTGTATCCGCGCTGGTTGGCCAGCCGGCGGGTGCGCTCCAATTGGCGATCAATACCTTCCGAAAGATCCAGGGATTGCCGGGCATAGATGAAAGCTCTCATGCGTCCAAAGTATCGCGGAACTGATCTATTCAGACTTTCCTCCAACGCAACCGGTTGATCGCCGCTGCCAGCGCGGCCACGGTCGTGCTCGAGGCCGGCTGGCGCTCGGGTTCGCTCAACACTGCCGGGCATGCCGCCGCTCTCGGCCGGCCGCTCGGGGCCGTTCCGGGCCCGGTGACCTCGCCGACGTCGGCCGGCTGCCATCGGCTGATCCGCGAGTATGACGCCGTTTGCGTCAGCACAGCCGCGGAAATGGCCGAACTGGTGGGCGAACGGATGCTGGGCCTCACCCTCGACCTGCCGCCCGCCGATGGAGACACGGCCGGGTTCGGCGGCCGCACGAGCGAGCAGGTGCGCGTGTTCGACGCTCTGAGCACGCGGGCGGCGCGCAGCGTGACCGACATCGCCCGTCGGGCCGGACTGTCGATGTCAACGGTGCAGGGGTCCCTCGGCGCCCTCGACCTGGAGGGGGTGGTTCGGGAGAAGGAGACCGGCTGGGTGCGCGGCCGGTAACGGTTCGCCGTTCACCCGACCACCCCCCTGGTCGTCCCCGTCCTTTCGGCGTACGAGCACGTCGACCGTGGCCCCGTCGTTGTCATCCATGATCACTGGAAGACTCCTGGTCACTGGACGATCGTGACGATGACGGAGGCGCTCACAAGCCCCGAAGCTTCCGCCGTGAACGTGTACAGGCCCGCTTGATTGCCTTGGTAACTGACCTGGCAGCCACTGAACGTAGCAACACCGTTGAGAGAAGTCCTGGTTGTCGCCGCGCACGACAGCGTGCCGGATCTGTTGGACGGTGGACTCGCAGAGAGCGTGACGCTTACAGCGGCGTTCGCTGTGTTGCCGAAGGCATCCTGGATCGTGATTTCCGGCTGTGGCACGAAGAAGTCGTTCCTCTTATGGCTCTTCTGAGGGAATGTTCCGGTGAAAGCGAGTTTTGACGCGGCCCCGGCCGAGATCGTGGTGGTGTTGCTCGTGGCCGTGATGGGGCCTGCCACGACGGCCGTCAGTGTGTAGGCGTCAGCCTTGTCGATCCGACAACCGGTGAAGGTCGTGACGCCGGCGGTGCTGGCGGAAGCACACGCGGACAGGGTGGCCCCGACGGGTGTGTTGGTGAGGCTCAATGTCACGGCTGCGGTGCTGTTCGTGACGGTGTTGCCACCGGCATCCTGCACCGTGACAACCGGTTGGGTGGAGAAGGCACTCTGACTGATGGCGGTGCTGGTCGGGAAGGCGATGGCTAGTTTCGCTACGGAGCCGACCGATATGGTGAGGCTGCTGGACTCGGCCGTCCAGGTCCCTGAGGCCGCCGTGAGTGTGTAGCTGCCGGGTTTGTCGATCCGGCAACCGGTGAAGGCCGCGACACCGGACGCGGCCGCGAGCGGGTTGCCTGAGGTGCAGGACAGCGCGGCGCCTGCCTGGGTCGTGAGGCTGAGGCTGGTGGTGACGGTGTTTCCGAACGCATCCTGCACGGCAATGACAGGTTGGGTTGAGAACGGGGTTCCGCCGCTACTGCTATTGGCGGGCTGTGCGGTGAAGACGAGTCTCTTAGGGGGCCCGGCGGTGACGTTGATGCCGTTGCTCGTGGCGTCGGCGAGCCCGGCCGAGGTGGCGGTGAGCGTGTAGCTGCCGGCCTTGTCGATCTGGCAGCCGGCGAAGGCGGCGATGCCTGAGACGGCAGCCCGGGCGTTCGCGGCGCAGGTCAGGCTGGCCCCGGCGGGTGAGGTGAGGCCGAGGCTGATTGTTGCGGTGCTGCCGGTGATGGTGTTTCCGCCGGCGTCCTGAACGGTGACCATCGGTTGGACGGGCGCGGCGAACGTGGTCTGGCTGGTGATGGAGAAGTCAACGGCAGGTTGGGTGAAGGACAGTTTCCTCGCGGAGCCCACGGAAACGGTCAGGGCACCGGAGGCCGCGGTGAGCGTATAGGTGCCGGCCCTGTCGATGGCGCAGCCGGTGAAGACCGCGACACCGGATGCTGCCGCCAGCGGGTTGGTTGGGCACGTGAGCCTGGCGTCGGCGGGCGACCCGGTGATTGCCAGTGTGACCGGGCTGGTACTGGTGGGCACGGTGTCTCCGGCGGCATTCTGGATCGCGACGCTGGGCTGGGCAGTGAAGACGGCGCCGCTGGTCGCGTCGGACGGTTGGGCCTGGAACGCGACTTTCGTCGGATTCGAGATCGTCACGCTGCCACTGGGGGCGCTCGCCGCGGTCCAGCCGTTGTAGACGGCGGTGACCGTGTAGGTATAGTCGCCGGTCAGAACGAGCAGGTCGTCGCAAAACGCGGTGGCCACGATGATGGTCGGGCTGGTGCCGCAGGCCGGGGTCGGCGTGCCGGTGCCGGTCTTGGTGCGGGTGGCGCAGGAGCTGGTCGGCGCGGGCGTGCCGACGGATGCCGTCCAGCGCAGGCTCACGGTGCCGGCGCTCGTCGCGGGAACGAGCACGTCGGTGGGCGGAAGCAGCGTGCCGAGGGCTGCCGAGCCGGAGCCGAACCCGGGGGCGGTGTAATACGCGGAGGCGCCACCGGTTACGGACACGACCAACACGGCAAGGGTCACGGCGGCGGTGAGGCCGAAGGGTGAGGCCGAAGAATGAGAGGCGGGTGTTTCCGGATGCGGAACGGTGGGCACGGAGGGAAGTCACGTCAACCTCTCACAGCTGTCGAACGAGCATGAATGTTCAGGGACTCAGATGTTCCAAAATGAAAATCGCACAGGTGGGCAGGCTCGGAGAAAGCCTGCCCACCTGTGATCGAGCTAGTTGGACTTGAGCGTCAGCGTGACGGTGGCGCCCTTGCAGGCGTCCTGGTCGTCAGCGGTGTCAAGGAACATGAGCGTCGAGGCTCCCGTGATGGTCACATCGACGACGGTCTGGCTCCTGGGCATGCCCATCACGCGCGTGTCGGAGACGACGGACGGGGCGATCGTAAAGTTGTCGGCGAAGACACACCCCGGGGCGTCAGTGCTGCCGGTCTGGGAGATGGTTGCGACCTTGAGGCTGGACGTGCCCGCATTTTTTGCGGAGTACGTCACCGGCACGGAGGCGCCCGGGGTCAGACCGTCGGCCAGGTGGGCGCTCAGCACCAGCGAGCCGTTGGACTTGGCGTTGGCCGCCGCACCGGTGCCGGAGCCGGTCGTCGACCAGTAGGCGTACGCTCCGCCTCCGCCGACCAGAAGCATCGCGGCCGCGACGAGCGCGATGCTCCTCACCCGCAGCTGCTTGGCGGTGCCGGCGGTTGCCTCGGGTGTGGTCTTCTTGGTCATGTGATGCCCTTCTATCGATTTCGGGTCTCGACAGTCCTCATCTGTGAGGACACGTGCTGAAAGCTAGGGCGGTCTCGTGTGCGCCGTTAGGCCGGATGAGCCCACAGAACGGGGCTGCGGGCCCTCCCAATAGTGGGTTCGCGCGAATCCCACCGAAGGGTGAATTTGCGCGACGACAGGCCGACGTCGGGGGCAGGCCGTAGTCTGGGCGGCACCCACGAAAGGTGAGTCATGTCAGCCGTGCAACTGGGCCAGTACCCTCCAGCCACCCACCTCATCGCGCATATCAGCGACACCCACTTCCTCGGCGGAGGTCGAGCGCTCTACGGCGCGGTCGACACCGACACCACCGTGTACCAGGCGATGGCACAGTTGGAGCGGTCCGGTCTCCGGCCCGACGCGCTGCTCTTCACCGGTGACATCGCCGACCGCGGTGAAGCCGCTGCGTACCGCCGGGTGCGTGACATTGTCGAGGCCGCGGCCGAACGGATGGGCGCCCCCGTCATCTGGGTGATGGGGAACCACGACAAGCGCGAGGCCTTCCGCACCGAGCTGCTCCGGGAAAAAGGATCCTCGGCGCCGATCGACCGGGTATTCGACATCGGGGGAGTGCGCATCATCGCACTGGACACGAGTGTTCCGGGCTATCACCACGGCGACCTGTCCGGCGCGCAGTTAGCGTGGCTGGCCGAGGTGCTCAGCGAGCCTGCTCCGCACGGCTCCCTGCTGGCGCTTCATCATCCGCCCGTGCCCACGATGTTGCCGCTGATGTCCATCCTCGAGCTGCGGGGGCAGCCCCGACTGGCCGAGGTGGTGGCCGGCAGCGATATCCGGGCGATCCTGGGCGGACACCTGCACTACGCGACGACCGGACTCTTCGCGGGTATCCCGGTGTCGGTCGCCGCAGCGACCTGCTACACGATCGATCCGACCGCGCCGCAGGGGGCGCTCAGCGGTCTGCAGGGTGGGCAATCGATCAACCTCGTGCACGTCTACGACGACCAGATCGTGCACTCGCATGTGGCTCTCGGCGAGTTTCCGGCAGCGACCGGCTTCGACGCGGCCTTCCTCGACCGGATGGAGGCGCTTACGCCCGACGAGCGCACCGAGGCCTTCTCGCGGCAGGTCTGACCGAGGTGACTATGCCTGAGTCCGTTCGCATACCACCGCCGGTTCCCGCGCCGGTGCACCTCCTCAATGCGTCTGTCGACGACTTCGTGGTCTACCTGGCCGTTGAGCGCGGCTTCTCCGTACACACCGTGCGCGCCTACCGCACCGACCTGGCGGGACTGATCGCCTTCGCCGAAACTCGCAGCGTCATCGACCCGGCGGCGCTGAGCCTCGATCTGCTCCGCGATTGGCTGTGGGTCGGAACCCAGTCGGGGCTGGCGCGGGCGACCATTGCCCGGCGGTCGGCCTCCGCCCGCAGCTTCACGGCCTGGCTGGCACGCACCGGCGGCAGCGCAACCGACCCCGCCGTGCGGCTGCGCTCGCCGAAACCCGGCAGACCACTGCCCCGAGTGATCAACCACACCCAAATGCAGGAGCTACTCACCCACCTGGAACTTCGTGCTGCCGGTCCCGACCCGGCGGCGCTGCGCGACCTCGCGATAGTGGAACTGCTCTATGCGTCGGGGTTGCGGGTCTCGGAGCTCGTTGGCCTCGACGTCACCGACGTCGATCTGCACCGACTCACCGTGCGGGTCACCGGCAAGGGTTCCAAGGAACGCGTCGTTCCCTTCGGCGTGCCGGCCCAGCACGCGATCCTCGCCTATCTCGAACGGGGCCGCCCCCGGCTCGTTGAGACCGCAGCGCCCGCCGAGACCGCAGCCCCCGCCGGGACCGTGGGGCCCGCTGCCGAGAACCGCGCGCACGCAGCGAAAACCGCTGCCGAGAACGCCGCGACGCCGGTGAGCGCGCTGTTCCTTGGTGCGCGCCGCCAGCGCCTCGGCGTGCGGGCGGTCTACCGGCTGGTCGCCACTCTGCTCGCCGATGTGCCCGGCAACGGGCCGGCCGGCCCGCACGCCCTCCGCCACACGGCGGCCACCCACCTGCTCGACGGCGGAGCCGACCTCCGGGCCGTGCAGGAGCTGCTCGGCCACTCCAGCCTCGGCACCACCCAGATCTACACTCATGTCTCGGCCGAACGCCTCAAACAGAGCTACCGCACCGCGCACCCGCGCGCCTGACTCCCCGGCGACGGGTTCCGGGACTGCTCCGCGACTACCTCGCGGCTGCCGGCCCCTCAGCTGTCTCCTCTCAGGAGCAGTGCTGGCAGCAGCACCGCGCGAGGAACTCCGACCAGATACAGCAGTGGTGACACATAGCCACCGTTCAACCGGGCGCCAAGATGCAGGCACTGCCCAGCGCAGTGCCCGCCGTCGGCAACCTGGCCGACGGGCTGCCCTGCCGCGACCCGGTCACCGACCGCGACACTGGCCGACACCGGCTCGATGCTGGATACCAGGCCGTCGGCATGTTCGATCGAGAGTACGGGGCGGTCGACCACGACCCCGGCGAACGAGACGACACCCTCGGCCGGTGCAACCACCTCCCGGCCGTCCTCGGCCGACAGGTCCAGACCTCGATGGCCCGGCGCATACTGGGTGGCCGGCGCCAGGAAACCCCGGAGCAACGGATGCGGCGGAGCCAGCGGCCAGTGCCAGGTGCCGGAGGTGGCCGTCTCCGCGGATGTCTCCGTGACCGACGCCGCCCCGGGTAATGTCACACCCGCCGCGTCGCTCCGCACCATGGACAGGCAGGACAGCGGCAGCAGCGCGGCCGCGATGAGCAGACGGAAGGCATTCATGCCACCACCGTGCGGCCTCCGTCCCGCCCTAAACCGGCGAGGGCGGTATCCGTGACCGGATCCCGTACCACCCCGCCTGGGGAGGGACGCCCGCACGTGCCGGCGCGCGCACGGGGCACCCCCGTGGGTGCTAACCTTTGAGGAGCAGCGCTTGCGTGCTGACTACGCGTGCCCACTCGGCCTCCAGACCCACTCGGTCCTCGTTTCTTTCAGATGCGAGGCGGTTCTGTGCCGGGCACCAGGAGTGGTGATCATCCGATCACGACACAAACCGATTGGCGTTCGTCTGCATCGCAGCGCGCGCCGGACAAGGAGAACGGCTCATGGCCGTCGTAACCATCCGCCAGCTGCTCGACAGCGGCGTGCACTTCGGGCACCAGACCCGCCGTTGGAACCCGAAGATGAAGCGCTTCATCTTCACGGAGCGCTCCGGCATCTACATCATCGACCTGCAGCAGTCGCTCGGGTTTGTCGACAAGGCCTACGACTTCGTCAAGGAGACGGTTGCCCACGGCGGCACCATCCTCTTCGTCGGAACGAAGAAGCAGGCGCAGGAATCGATCGCCGAACAGGCCATCCGCGTGGGCCAGCCCTACGTCAACCAGCGCTGGCTCGGCGGCCTCCTCACCAACTTCCAGACCGTTTCCAAGCGTCTGGCCCGCATGAAAGAGCTTGAAGAGCTCGACTTCGAGGACACCGCCAAGAGCGGTTTCACGAAGAAGGAAATGCTCATCAAGAAGCGCGAGCTCGTCAAGCTGCACAAGAGCCTCGGCGGCATCCGCAACCTCACGAAGACGCCGTCGGCGCTGTGGGTTGTGGACACCAACAAGGAGCACCTCGCCATTGACGAAGCCCGCAAGCTCGGCATCCCCGTCATCGCGATCCTCGACACCAACTGCGACCCGGACGACGTCCAGTACCCGATCCCGGGCAACGACGACGCCATTCGTTCCGTCGGCCTGCTGACCCGCATCATCGCGGACGCTGCGGCCGAGGGCCTCATCCAGCGCCACGCCAAGCCGGAGGCTGAAATCGAGCCTCTCGCCGCGTGGGAAGCCGAACTCCTGGCCGCTCCTGCCGAGAACGCCCCGGCAGCTGACGAAGCCGTCGCCGTCTCCGACGAGACCGCAGAGGCCGTCGTGGCCGCGCCGGTTGCCGACGAGGAAGCCGCCGCAGCCCCAGCCGCAGAAGCCGAAGCCGCAGCCGTTGTTGCAGCCGACGCTCCCGCCGAAGAAACCAAGTAAGGACCAAGCATGGCAAGCATCAGCCTCGCAGACGTCAAAGCGCTGCGCGAGCGCCTCGGTACCGGCATGGTCGACACCAAGAACGCCCTCGTTGAAGCCGAAGGCGACATGGAAAAGGCCGTCGAAATCCTTCGAATGAAGGGTGCGAAGGGTAACGCCAAACGCGCCGATCGTTCCACCTCCGAGGGACTCGTCGCTGCCAAGGAAATCGGCAACACCGCCACCCTGATCGAACTCGCCTGCGAGACCGACTTCGTCGCCAAGGGCGATAAGTTCGTTGCACTAGCCGAGAAGGTCTTGGACGCGGTCGCCGCTGCCGCGGCCACCACGGTCGAGGAAGGCCTGGCCGCTCCGGTCGACGGTCAGACCGTCGGCCAGCTCATCGACGGCGAGGCCGCGATCATTGGCGAGAAGTTCGAACTTCGCCGCGTCGCATCCGTCGCGGGTGAGAAGTTCGCGATCTACCTGCACAAGACCAGCAAGGACCTGCCCCCGCAGGTCGGCGTTGTTCTGGGTTACTCCGGAGGTGACGCGGAGACCGCGCGCAGCGTGGCTCAGCACATCTCCTTCGCGAACCCTGAGTACCTCGCTCGCGAAGACGTTCCCTCCGACCTCGTTGAGGCCGAACGCCGGATCGTCACCGAGATCTCGAAGAACGAGGGCAAGCCGGAGGCTGCACTGCCCAAGATTGTCGAGGGTCGCGTCACCGCGTACTTCAAGCAGGTTGCACTCCTCGAACAGGATTATGCCAAGGACAACAAGCTGTCCGTCAGCAAGGTCCTGGCTGACGCCGGACTGACCGTCTCGGGCTTCGCCCGATTCAAGGTCGGCGCGTAACCGGTCGTTTGATCGTAGTGAAGGAGATCGGGTTGCAGTCGCAATCCGGTCTCCTTCTGTGTGTGGGCACCCACCAGCCCACCCAGTAGTTTTAGAACACCGCCGGAACACGGCACGGCACGGCGCAACACAACCCAACACAACACAACACAACCCAACACAACACAACCCAACCCAACGCAACACTGCACGGCACAGCACGGCACAGAGCATCACGAGGGAAGAAGCGCACAGAATGTCAGACACGGTCAAGAAGCGCAGGGTCCTCCTCAAACTTTCCGGCGAAGCCTTCGGGGCAGGCAGCCTGGGCGTCAATCCCGACGTCATCAGCGCCCTCGCCCGCGAGATCGCCGAGGCGGCCAAGACGGTGGAAATCGCCATCGTCGTCGGCGGCGGCAACTTCTTCCGCGGCGCCGAATTGTCCCAGCGTGGAATGGACCGCGGCCGTGCCGACTACATGGGCATGCTCGGCACCGTGATGAACGCCCTTGCCCTCCAGGACTTCCTCGAGCAGGCCGGATCCGAGACACGGGTGCAGTCCGCGATCGCGATGACCCAGGTCGCCGAGCCGTACATCCCTCGTCGCGCGGAACGCCACCTCGAAAAGGGCCGCGTGGTCATCTTCGGCGCGGGCGCCGGGCTGCCCTATTTCTCCACCGATACGGTTGCGGCCCAGCGTGCCCTGGAAATCGATGCGGACATCGTGCTCGTCGCCAAGAACGGCGTCGACGGGATTTACTCCGACGACCCGCGCACCAACCCGGACGCGCACAAGATCGACCACATCACCTACCAGGAGGCCCTGCAGCGCGGCCTCAAGGTCGTCGACTCGACGGCCTTCAGCCTCTGCATGGACAACGGAATGCCCATGCAGGTGTTCGGCATGGCCCCGCACGGCAACGTGACGGCTGCCATTCTCGGCGCCGATCTGGGAACCCTTGTCTCCAACTAAGCTTGACAACGCCATCGAAGAAGGAGTCATCGTGATCACGGATGTTCTGTCCGACGCCACCGCCCGCATGCACAAGGCCGTGGAAGCTGCCAAAGACGACTTCGCGACCGTGAGAACCGGTCGTGCGAACCCGCAGATGTTCGCCAAGATCCTGGTGAACTACTACGGCACACCGACGCCACTGGAACAGCTCGCCTCGCTGCAGAACCAGGAGGCCCGCACGCTCCT
Source organism: Cryobacterium sp. Hz7 (assembly GCF_004402815.1). Taxonomy (NCBI): domain Bacteria; kingdom Bacillati; phylum Actinomycetota; class Actinomycetes; order Micrococcales; family Microbacteriaceae; genus Cryobacterium; species Cryobacterium sp. Hz7. The sequence goes on along the minus strand of NZ_SOFB01000053.1, from coordinate 152,877 downwards.
GATCGGGCCGTACGACAAGGGCGCCCTGCGAGACATTGAGCAGGCCATTCGCGACACTCCGAACTTGGGCGCCAACCTCGGAAACGACGGCAACGTCATCCGGGCCACGCTGCCGGAGCTGACCGCGGACCGCCGCAAGGAATACGTCAAGATCGTGCGCACCAAGGCCGAAGATGCCAAGGTGTCGGTGCGCAACCTGCGCCGCAAGGCCAAGGACGACCTCGACGCCCTCAAGAGTGAAGTGGGAGACGACGACGTGGCCCGCGGCGAGAAAGAACTCGAACACATCACCAAGACCCACGTGGATGCCATCGACGACGCCCTCAAGCGCAAAGAAGCAGAACTCCTCGAGATCTAAGGACGATCCAGCCTCATGACGGACGAATCAGGCGATTCCGGAGAACGCGAAGGGCTGCGCGCCAAGCGCGAGCATGGTGTCAGTCGCGCCGAGTTCAGGGCCCAGATGCAGTCGAAGAAGGCCGATCTCGAACGTCAAATGCTGGCGACCCGGGCGCAGCTGGATGCGACTCAGGAACGTATCCAGGCGCGCACCGGGCGCAACCTGATCCTGGCAACCCTGATCGGGCTCGCGCTTGGCTTGTTCATGCTGTTCAGCCTCATCTTCATCAAAGACCTGTTCATGGTCTGCGCGATCGCGTTCGTGGGCTTCACGGCCTTCGAGCTCGCTCAGGCTCTCCGTCTCGCCGGACGTAACGTGCCGCGCGTACCGGTCGTCCTGGCATCCGTGGGTGTCGTGCCTGCCGCGTTCTACCTCGGCGCGGCGGGCCAGTGGCTGGGTACGCTCGCCGGCATTGGGTTGATCGCCCTGTGGCGGCTGGCTTTTCTCGTCCGGCGCGCCCACCGCGCTCCCTCCCGGGAGGTGCTCGGCGACATCGGTGGTGGCTTCCTGATCCAGGCCTACGTCGTCTTTCTCGGCAGCTTTTCTGTGCTCCTGGTCGCCCAGCCCGACGGGCAGTGGTGGACCCTCGCCTTCCTGCTGCTGGTCATCTCAGCCGACACCGCGGCGTACGCCGCCGGCCTCAGCTTCGGCAAGCACCGCATGGTCCCCTCAATCAGCCCGAAGAAGACCTGGGAAGGGTTCGCTGGCGCCGGCGTCGCCTGTATCGGGATCGGCGTGCTGCTCGCAGTGTTCATGCTCGACCAGCCCTGGTGGTTCGGCCTCGTCTTCGGTGTGGTCATCTTGTTCAGCGCGACCTTCGGCGACCTGGCCGAATCCCTGATCAAGCGTGACCTCGGCATCAAGGACATGAGTTCCTGGCTGCCTGGTCACGGCGGTCTCCTCGACCGGTTGGATTCGATCCTGCCGTCGGCCGCAGCCGCGTACGCCCTCTACCTGATTTTCGCTTAGCGGCCTCGGTTTAGTCAGGCGCGCGGCAGTGAGGCAGAATGTTCCGGTGACCTCCACCTTCCCTCGGACCGGCAAGAAGACGCTCGGCTACAGCGCTCCGCAGGTGGAGGAGTTCCTCGCTGTCGCCCGAAAAGCGTATGACGCCACCGACGACAGCGTCGAGTTGACCGCCGAGGACATCCGTCACACTGCGTTCAGCATGCACAAGGGCGGATATTCGCCTGCGCACGTGGATGCGGCCCTCGAGCGTCTCGAAGACGCCTTCGCGACGCGCGACCGGGACCGTGCGGCGCAGGCGCAGGGCACCGAGGCGTGGCTCGCTGAGGTGCATGACCTCGCTCAGGTGCTCGTGAACCGGCTCAGCCGGAAGGACGGACACCGCTTCCACCGGGTGAGCGTTCTCAGCGTCGGCTACAGCCGGGCGGATGTCGACCGGTTCTCCCACAAGCTCGTCCGGTACTTCGAAGACGGGCTCCCCATAACGGTGGAAGATGTGCGCTGCGCCGTGTTCCGGCCCCAGCGCGGCGGTTACCGGGAAGCCCAGGTCGACGTTGTGCTGGACAGCGTCGTCGATGTGATCCTGGCCGTCCGTTGAGTTGCGCCGCGCGCCGTGTCGAGGTCAATCGGCACCGTTATCTGGCTGTTATGTCGGATTTCCGATAGGATCGGCAAATCGTGGGTAGACATTTGAACATCATTGCATCCGAACACGCCGGCAGGCCCTTCAAGGTGAGAATGAGAAGGTCCCGCTCGCGCGGGCGCGTCCCCCTCTTCGCCTTCACCGCCGCAGCGGCGTTCGTGCTCGTCTCTATCGTCGACCCGTATTCCGGCGCGACGGCGTCACCCTACTTCCAGGTTGCCGGCGACCGGTTCAACGGTGAGGCAGCCCAGGAGATCCAGGTCGCTGCGGCAGCCTCGAACATCTTCACGCGTGACAGTTTCACCGTCACCGAGAAACCCGTTCCCGTTCCCGTCGCCGCTCCCGTCGCGTCCAAGTCCGCGTCGAGTTCGGCTCCATCGGCGGCCGTTCCTGACCCCGGTTCGGCGCAGGCGATCGCCGCTGATGCGGTGGCCGCCCGCGGCTGGGGCGACGATCAGTTCAACTGTCTCGTGTCGCTCTGGAACAAGGAGTCCGGCTGGCGCGTCAATGCGGAGAACAGCTCCAGCGGTGCCTACGGAATCCCGCAGTCACTGCCGGGCTCCAAGATGGCCACCGCCGGCGACGACTGGGCGACCAACCCCGCGACCCAGATCCAGTGGGGCCTCGGCTACATCTCGGGCCGCTACGGCACCCCCTGCGGCGCCTGGGCGCACTCCGGCGACGTCGGCTGGTACTAGCGCTCCTTGTGCTTCCAGGCTCGCACGTAGACTGGCTCAATGGCCCGCAGCAACCGACCCCGTGGCCGCAAGCCCAGTCCGGGAGCCGCTGATGACGGCCTTGAGCGGATGCGCGCCGGCTGGCGACGCACGGAAACCCGCCGCGACGGCCTCTGGACGGTGCAACCCGTACCGGGGCCGCAAGCCGTGAAATCGTACGTGTGCCCCGGTTGCCACCGCGAGGTTGCGCCCGGCACCGCGCACGTGGTCGCCTGGCGCGGCGACGGCGTCATGGGTGAGGCATCCGACCTTGCCGCGAGGCGCCACTGGCACTCGCACTGCTGGAAGATCAAATAACCGCCCAAGCGGCACCAGGGGAGAAACCATGACTTCGAGTGTGGAAATTCGCGGCGGCGTCGAGCTACCGGCCGTGCGCGAGCAGATCGAGCTGCACACCGCGGACGGCCTGACCTTGGTCGGCGAACTGGCCACGCCCGTGAGCCGGGCACCGGTGGCGACGCTGGTGACGCTGCATCCGCTGCCCACCCACGGCGGCTTCATGGACTCGCACATCCTGCGCAAGGCGGCCGGGCGGCTGCCGGCCTTGGCCGACCTGGCGGTGCTGCGCTTCAACACTCGCGGCACGACCTCGCCGCGCGGCACGAGTGGCGGCAGCTTCGGCGGCGGCGTCGATGAGCGCCTCGACGTTGCCGCCGCGATGGCGTTCGTCGCCGAGCGCGGGCTGCCCGATCCCTGGCTGCTCGGCTGGTCGTTCGGCACGGAGCTTGCAATCAAGTACGGCCTGGAGCACCCGATCCGGGGTGCCATCCTCTTGTCTCCGCCACTGCACCGGGCCTCTGACGCCGAGCTGGCCGCCTGGACCGGCCGGGACGCGCGGCTGGTGGCCGTCATCCCCGAGTTCGACGACTATCTCCGCCCCGAGGAGGCCCGGGAACGCTTCGCGAGCGTGCCGGACACCCGGCTCATCGCCGTGGAGGGCGGGAAGCACCTGTGGGTGGGGGAGAGTGCCACCCGCCGCGTACTCGACGAGATCGTCGCCGTGGTCAACCCGGCCGCCGCGCCTCTGCCCACGGAGTGGACTGCGTCGGCCTAGTACCCGATCGGCCTAGAGTTTGTTCTGTCGGGGGATCACGACCTGCTTGATGATCATGATGGTTGCCGCGGCGACGGGGATGGCAATCAGCGCGCCGAGGATGCCGAGCAGACTGCCGCCCGCGAGAGCGGCGACCACAACGACGGCGCCGGGAACGGACACGGCCCGGTTCATGATGTTGGGGCTGAGCAGGTAGGCCTCTACCTGCATGTAGATCAGGTAGTAGATCGCGGCGACCAACGCTGTGAACGTCGAGCTGCCGATTCCGGGGATCAGGCAGGTCAGCACGATGATGATCGACCCGGAGATCGTGCCCACGAGGGGGATCAGCGAGAACAGGAACGCGATCAGCGCGAGCAGCGCCGGGAACGGCGCGCCGATGATCGACAGGAAGGTGAAGCTGAGCACGCCGTTGCAGAGCGCCAGGGCTCCCTGGCCGATCACGAATCGGCCGACGGATGTCGTGATCTGCTCGCTGAGATCGGCGAACCGAGCCCGCTTCGAGGCTGGTACCAGCTGGTATACGGCCTGCTTGATGCTGTTCAGCGATGCCGTGAAGTACAGCGTGAGGATCAGGATGATCAGGGCGCCGAAAAGTCCGCTGACGATGGCGAGGCCGGACTGGATGATCGTGCTCGTGATGTTGGTGATGTTGCCGCCGACGAAATCGGTGACCGACTCTGTGATTTTCGACAGCGGGAGAGCCGGAAACTGCCTCTGTACATCGGCGAGAAAGGTGGAGGTGTTGATCGACGTGACCAGGTCCGGGATGGCCTTGGAGAGGTTGGAGACCTGGTTGACGATGATCGGCACGACGGCGAAGATCACTCCGGTCAGAACCCCGATCACGGCAACAAGCACCGTGAGCATGGCTGCCCAGCGGGGAAACCTCTTCTTCTCCAGCCAGGAGATGGCCGGGTCGAGCCCGAGCGCGAGGAACAGTGCCGCACCGATGTAGGTGATGATCGTTTGCAGAGTGATCACCGACGTGATGATGAGCAGGCCGACGCCGACGCCCAGGGTGCCGATCAGTCCGACGCGAAAAGCATTCTGGATCTTCACTGATATTCCCTCGGCTGGTGTCAGCGCTCGTCGTCGTCGCTGGCGGCGACCTTTTCCGCCTGTGTGAGCAGACCGCGCAGGCTCTCGAAGTAGCCGGCCACGGCGTCACGCTCAATCCTAATCTGGGACAGACGCTCCTCCGCGTCTGCCACAAGCACGCGCGTGCGCAGTTCGGCATCGGTCGCCAGCGCGGCGGCCCGCGTCTCGGCGTCCCGCACCAGACGTTCCGCCGACTCCTCGGCAACCTTCTTCGATGCCCTGACCTCGTCGCGGGCGGAGGCGTCCAGCTGGTCGTTCAATGCGCGCAGTTCGACCGTGCGCCGGTTGGTCTCGGCAAGCTGCTTGGTGGCATCCGCGACGAACTTCTGCGTCTGGGCCACCGCCTCCTGGTGGCGCTGCAGCTGGCCCTGCTCCGCTTCGTCCCGCCGGGCCTTCAGCTCGACGTCGAGGTCGGCCCTGGTCTGATCGATCTCGCGCTTGAGCTTGGCGGCTTCGTGCTCTCCCCGCTTGCGGGTGGCCGTTAGATGGTTCTCCAGGTCGATGCGCAGCTGCTCGCTTTCGGCGGTGAAGTCGGCGCGGGTCTGCTCATTGTCCCGACCGAGGTCGGCGTGTGACTGTTCGATCTCGGCCGCGAGGCCCACGCGCGCCTTGTCGACCTCGCGGCTGAGGTCGGCGCGCTGGCGTTCGAGGTCGCGGGCTAGGTCGGTCTGGGCCTGCTCGCTTTCAACGGACAAATCGGCGCGCTGCTGCAGCGTCTCCCGTTCGATGTCGGTTTTCGCCTGCTCGATCTCGATTGCGAGAAGGTTGCGGGCCTGCTCGGTCTCGTGGGCGAGTTCGATGCGAGCCTGTTCGGTTTCCCGGGCGAGGTCTATGCGGTGCTGTTCCGTCTCGGCGGCGAGGTCGATGCGAGCCTGTTCGGTTTCCCGGGCCAGGTCGGCGCGTTGCTGGTCGAGTTCGTGGGCGACTTCGGAGCGGGTCAACTCGGTCTCGCTCGTGAGCCCGGCCGCGACCTCGCGGGCCTCGGTCGCCTCCCGCTGGGCCACCACGCGAACCTCGGCGGCCTCGCGCTCCGCTTCCGAGCGGATCGCGGCGACTTCCCGCTTCACGGTTGCGCGCAGCTCGGCGGCCTCGGTGGCCACCGCTCCGCGGATGGCCGCCGCTTCGTGCACGGCGTCCTGGGTGAGCGTGGTGGAGTCCTCGTGGGCCCGGGCGAGTAAGTCGTCGGCTTCAGCGACGGCATCATTGAGGATGCGGCCGGCCTTGACCGCGGCATCCGACAGTGCCCGTTCGGCCTGCTCCTTGCCCTCGCGGAGCAGGGTCTGCACTTCGCTTGCTGCGGAGGCGCGTAGCCGTTCGGCGTCGATGTCCGCCTGGGCGATCACCCTCGTCGACTGCTCTTCCGCCACGCGCAGGGTGTTCTCGAGCTTGGTGCCGAGGCCGGAGAACGTGGGGCTGCCGACCTCTTCGATTTCCGCGTTCAGATCGTCGATCTGGGTGGTGAGACGTTTGATTTCCTTCTTCGCCTCGGTGCCCTGGGTATTCGCCTGAATCAGGTCGCGGCGCAGTCCCTGGATGGTCTTGTCGACTTCGTCGCGGTCGTAGCCGCGGAATACCTGGGTGAAGTCTGCTTCGTCGTTCGCCACGCTGTCTCCTCAAAATGGGCCTCTGACCCCCGTTTACGGACTGACGAAGGAAGCCTCCACAATTTTAGTCTGTTCAGGAGGCACTGGCGCGTCCCAACCCGAGGGATTATTAGGTGCCTCTCAGGGGCAACCAGTATCGTAAGACGTCCTGTCTGTTGCTGATCGGGCCCGCATCCGGGTCCAACGTGCCCGTGTGCGCGATGAGCGGCCGGCGACACAGGAGGGTTGACGTGCGTTTTGTTCTTGCCATAGTGGCATTCGTCCTTGCTGCGGCAATGATTGTGCTCGGCATCGCCCAGCGGACCATTTTTCTCGATCCGGCCTCGGTGAGCCTGAGCGCATCCGTGGAGGACGCCCGCTTCGCGGTGGTCGAGCCCAGTGCTCTCAACGCCGTGCCGGGAAGCCAGACGATCACAGTCAGCGGTTCCGACACGGTTTTCCTGGCCTACGGGCGCACCGACGACGTCAAGGCGTGGCTCGGAGACGAACCGTACGTCGACATCCGCAAGGACAAGGACACGGTCGCCCTCAGCAGCACACTCATCGATCCGGCTACGGAGGCCGAATCGGCCGCCGAGTCTGAGTCCGGCTCTGCGGCGCCAGCGGACTCCGCGGCTGAGTCGGAGACGGTCACCAACCCGGAGGGCTCCGACCTGTGGCTGCAGGAGTTCACGGCTGAGAACACGCTGACCACCACTCTCAAGGTTCCCGACGGCATCTCCCTGATCGTGGCCTCCGACGGCACGGCCTCCGCGCCCACAGATGTCAGCCTGTCCTGGCCCACCGACAACTCCACACCCTGGGCAGGCCCGCTGATCGTCGGCGGCGCGGCCGTCGGCCTAATCGGCTTGATCATCTACCTCCTGGCGCTCCTGCACCTGCGCCGCTCCCGCGGTCCCCGCCGCAATCTGCCCCGCGGGCCACGGATGCCCCGGCTCCCGCGCGTGCCCCGTCCGAAGGCCATCAAGCCGAGCCAGATCAACGGATCCGGTAAGTCAATCGCTCGGTCCATGGTCGCCATGCCCCTGATCCTGGTCAGCGGTTTGGTGCTCAGCGGTTGCTCGGCCGATTTCTGGCCGGCCACGTCCGCTCCCGACGCAGCCACCAGCGGGACGCCGACTCCGACCGACACCGCCGGCCCGGCCCAGGACGTGCCGCCGCCCGCCGTGACGGTGCCGCAGCTCGAACGCATCGTGGCCGATATCGCCTCGCTGACCGCGGATGCCGATGCGAACCTCAACGCCGACATCCTCGCCACCCGGTTCACCGGCCCGGCACTGGAGAAGCGACTGGCGAACTACAAGATCCGGGGGGCCGACCCGGCCATCGCCGCGCTGCCGGCGCTGCCCACGTCACCCCTCCGGCTCACGCTGCCGCAGCAGTCCTCCACCTGGCCGCGCGTCGTCATGACGGTCCTCCAGGACGAGGCTGACACTGCCGCCGCGCCGACGGCCCTCGTGCTGCGACAGGAGTCGCCGCGGGCCGACTACCTGGTCGAATACATGATTCAGCTTGAAGCGGCCGCCACGGTTCCCAAGGTCGCCCCGGCGACCATCGGCGCCCCGATCATTGCACCCGACTCCACGTTCCTCCTGCTCTCACCCGACCAGGTCGCCGCGGCCTACGCCGACGTGCTCCAGCTGGGGGAGGCCAGCCCCTCCTACGCCCTGTTCGAGGCGGAGGGCGACAGCTTCCGCACCCAGGTCACCGAACTGAAGACCTCACGCCAGGCCGGCCTGCCCTCGACGGCGTCGATCGAATTCGGTGCGGCCGCCGGCACCGGGCGCACCGTGGCATTGGCGACCAACGACTCCGGCAGTATCGTCGCCGTGAGCCTGACCGAGACCGAGACGGTGAAACCGGTGGATGCCGGCGCGACCGTGAGCCCCGAGGGTGCCAGCAAGGCCCTCTCCGGCATCACCGCCACGGCCAAGGGCATCACCAGCACCTACGGCGACCAGCTCCTGTTCCATGTTCCGGCCGCCGGTTCGAACGAAAAAATCGTCTTCCTTGGTTTCTCCCAGGGTCTGATCTCATCAACGGAGCTTCCATGAGTGTTGTCCCCCCGTCCCTGTCCGGCATGAACCTGCGCGGAGCCGTCGACCTGTCTACGCTGGTGAACCGTCCACCGGCGCCGGCCGCGGGCGCACCGCCGGCGCCGGGCGCACCGCCGGCGCCGGGCGTGCCCGGTACACCCGCGGCGGGTCCGGTCGCGGTACCCAGCCTCGTGCTCGAGGGCACGGATTCGAATTTCGGCGAAATACTGGAACTCTCGATGAGTGTTCCGGTCATCGTGGACCTCTGGGCCGAATGGTGTGAGCCGTGCAAGCAGCTCACGCCGATCCTGGAAAAGCTCGTCCTGGAATACGCCGGCCAGTTCGTGCTGGCCAAGGTCGACGTGGACTCGAACCCGCAGCTCACCCAGGCCTTCCAGGCGCAATCGATCCCGACCGTGGCCGCCGTGATCGGCGGTCAGCCGGTGCAGCTGTTCAGTGGCGCACTGCCTGAGGGCCAGGTGCGCGAGGTTCTGCACCGGGTCTTCGAGCTCGCGGCGCAGCACGGCGTCACCGCCATGGCCGCCGCCCCGGAGGCCTCCGGCAACGCCGAAGCGGAGGCGCCGGCCTCCGGAGAACCCGAGCTGCCGCCGCTGCACCAAGAGGCCTACGACGCCATCGACCGCGGAGACTATGACGCGGCGATCGCTCTCTACAAGACCGCGCTGGCACGGGACCCCCGGGACCAGATGGCCGTCGCCGGCCTGGCCCAGGTGAGCCTCCTGGCCCGGTTGCACGGCAAGACCATGGCCGAGATCCGCTCAGCCGCCGCGGCCGCGCCCGACGACCTGCTAACGCAGCTCGCGGTCGCCGACCTCGACCTCTCCGGCGGTCACATCGAGGATGCCTTCGATCGGCTGCTCGCCCTCTTTCCCGCGCAGGAGCCGGCCGGCCGCAACCTGATCCGCGAGCGCATCCTGGAGATGTTCGAGGTCATCGGCCAAGACGACCCGCGGGTGCCGCCCACCCGCTCCCGCCTCACCGCGCTGCTGTACTAGACGACGGCGTCGAACCAATTCGACGGAGATTTTGGTCTAGAACCGCTTTTTAGTGGTGTCTAGCGCTGATTTCGGCAAAATCTCCGTCGAATTCGTTTGGAATGGAGTCGCTCAGGCCCACGCGTCCGAAGTGGCAAAAAAAAGACCCCGTCGGCGTTTTGACGGGGCCATTTCCGCGCTCTCGCGAACTGGGGCGAAGCGGGTCAGCGTTGCAGGCGCAGCCAGAGACCGGCCAGCGGGGGCAGGGTCACCACAGCGGATGCCGGGCGTCCGGCCCACGGCACGTCGAGCGCGGTCACGGCACCCAGGTTTCCGACCCCGGAGCCGCCGAAGTCCGCGGCATCCGTGTTCAGAATCTCCTCCCACACCCCGGCGAACGGCAGGCCGACCTGGTAACCGTTGTGCGGCGCCCCGGAGAAGTTGAACAGGCAGGCAATGGGGTTGCCGTCGGTGTCCCAGCGCAGGAACGAGACCACGTTCTGGGCGGCCGCGCCGCCCTCGAGCAGCTCGAAGCCGCTCGGGTCGTTGTCCTTAGCCCAAAGGCTCGGGTTCGACCGGTACACCCGGTTCAGTTGACCGACAAGCGTGAACAGGCCGCGGTGAGCCGGCTGGTCGAGGGTCCACCAGTCCAGGCCGCGCTCTTCGCTCCACTCGGAGCGCTGCCCGAATTCCTGGCCCATGAACAGAAGTTGCTTGCCGGGGTGCGCCCACATGAAGGCGAGGTAAGCGCGCACGTTGGCGAGCTGCTGCCAGGAGTCACCGGGCATCTTCGCGACCAGCGAGCCCTTGCCGTGCACGACCTCGTCGTGGCTGATCGGCAACAGGAAATTCTCGCTGAACGCGTAGACGAATGAGAACGTGATCTGGTTGTGGTGGTGCGCCCGGTACATCGGGTCGACCTGCATGTACTCCAGCGTGTCGTGCATCCAGCCCATGTTCCATTTGAAACCGAACCCGAGACCACCGGCACTGGTCTGCGCCGTGACCCCACCCCAGTTAGTGGACTCCTCGGCGATCATGACCGCTCCGGGATTGCGCTTGTAGGCGGTGGCCGTGATCTCCTGCAACAGGCTGATCGCCTCGAGGTTCTCGTTGCCGCCGTGGATGTTCGGCTCCCACTGACCGTCTTCGCGGGAGTAGTCCAGGTAGAGCATCGAGGCCACGGCGTCGACCCGCAGCCCGTCGATGTGGAACTCCTCGAGCCAGTAGAGGGCGTTCGCGACCAGAAAGTTGCGAACCTGCTTCTGGCCGAAGTCGAAGACGTAGGTGCCCCAGTCCATCTGCTCGCCGCGGCGAGGGTCGGGATGCTCATACAGCGCTTCGCCGTCGAAGCGGGCCAGCGCAAAGTCGTCCTTCGGGAAGTGCCCGGGCACCCAGTCCATCAAGACGCCGATGCCGGCCTGGTGCAGCCGGTCGATCAGGTAGCGCAGGTCGTCGGGGTGGCCGAACCGGCTCGTCGGCGCGTAGTAGCCGGTGACCTGGTAGCCCCACGAGCCGCCGAACGGATGCTCGGTGAGCGGCATGAACTCCACGTGCGTGAACGCCAGTTCGTTCAGATAGTCGATCAGCTGGTCGGCGAGGTCGCGGTAGCTCAGCCCCGGACGCCACGACCCGACGTGCATCTCGTAGATGCTCATGGCCCGGTTGTGGGGGTCGGTGGCCGAACGGTCGGTGAGCCAGCGGGCATCCGCCCACTCGTAGCTGGTCTCACCGATGATGGAGGCCGTCTTGGGCGGGATCTCGGTGTAGCGGGCCATCGGGTCGGCCTTACGCACCCAGTCGCCCGAGCGGGTCATCAGCTCGAACTTGTAGTTGGAGCCGGCGGTCAGCCCGGGCACGAACAACTCCCAGACCCCGGTGCTGCCCATGTTGCGCATGGCGTGCAGCGTGCCGGTCCAGGCGTTGAAGTCGCCGATCACGCGGACGGCTCGGGCATGCGGGGCCCACACGGCGAAGGATGTGCCAGACGTGGTGCCGAGCGGGCCCGCGTTCGGCCGGTAGTGGGCGCCGAGAACATCCCACAGGCGTTCGTGTCGACCCTCGCCGAGAAGGTGCAGGTCGAGTTCGCCGAGGGTGGGCAGGTAGCGATAGGGGTCATCGACGATCCAGGTGGGGGCGTCGCTGTAGCGGGCCTCCAGCAGGTAGTCCTGAAGGCCGAGAGTGCTCACGCCCTGCCAGATACCGTGGCCCAGGTGAGCCAGCTCCACATGCGCGCCCGTGGGCAGCACGGCGAAGACCTCGGTCGCGAGCGGGCGGAGGGCACGGATGACGGTGAGCGGGTCCGCGATACCGGCCTGCTCGATCAGGTGCTGGCCGAGGACCTCGTGCGGGTTGTAGTAGCTGCCGGTGGAGACGGCCTGGAGGACGTGGTCGGCGATGACCGGCAGCTCGAACGGCGCGGGGGAGTGCAGCGCTCCGGCAGGCTTCGGCACGCTCGCCTTGACGGTTCCCTGAGGCTGGGCGGCGCCCGCCTTGTCCAGGGTCTTCTTGTCAGCGGTCTTCTTGTCTGCGGCCCTTTTGGCCGCCGGACCTCCCTGTGCGTGCTTCATTGAGCTGGTCCTTTCACGTGCAGGATGTGCACCGGTTCGGTGAATGCGTTGAGGCGCACGAAGTTGTCGGCCGACCAGGTCCAGATGGCACCGGTGATCAGGTCCTCGACCTCGAACACGGAGCCGTACGGCAGACCGAACCGGGCGACGTCGAGGTGCACGACGGTTTGGCGCACGGAGTGGGGGTCGACGTTGGCGACGATGATCAACGCGTCCGAGTGCCCGCTGCCTGTGAACGGCGCGTCGAGGAATTTGCTGTAGACGAGGATCCCCTCGTCTTCGCTCTCGTGGAGATCGAGGTTGCGCAGCTGTCCGAGGGCCGGGTGCTCGGCGCGGATGCGGTTGAGGAGGGTGAGGTAGGGCGCCAGGGACGCGCCGGCCGCTTCGGCGCCCGCGAAGTCACGCGGCCGGTACTGGTACTTCTCGTTGTCGATGTTCTCCTCGGCGCCGGGCCGGGCCACGCACTCAAACAGGTCGAAGCCCGTGTACACGCCCCAGGTCGGCGCCGCGGTGGCCGCGAGGGCCGCCCGGATCTTGAACGCCGCCGGGCCGCCGAACTGCAGATACTCGGAGAGGATGTCGGGAGTGTTCACGAACAGGTTCGGTCGCAGGAAGTCGGCGGTCTCGTGGGCGAGGCCATCGAAGAATTCCGCAAGTTCCTGCTTCGTGTTGCGCCAGGTGAAGTAGGTGTACGACTGCTGGAACCCCACCTTGCCCAGGCCCTGCAGCAGGGCCGGCCGGGTGAAGGCCTCGGCGAGGAAGAAGACATCGGGGAATTCGGCGTTGATCTCGAAAATCAGCCACTCCCAGAAATCGAGCGGCTTCGTGTGCGGGTTGTCGACCCGGAAGATATTGACGCCCACTCCGATCCAGTACCGCACGATCCGCAGCACCTCGGCGCGGATACCCAGAGGGTCGTTGTCGAAGTTGACCGGGTAGATGTCCTGATACTTCTTCGGCGGGTTCTCGGCGTAGGCGATGGACCCGTCGGGCAGCGTGGTGAACCACTCCGGGTGCTCGGTGACCCAGGGGTGGTCGGGCGACGCCTGCAGGGCCAGGTCGAGCGCGACCTCGAGGCCGTTCTCGCGAGCGACCGCAAGAAAGAACTGGAAGTCGGCGACGGTGCCGAGGTCCGGGTGGATGGCGTCGTGGCCGCCGTCCGCCGACCCGATCGCCCAGGGCGAGCCGGGGTCGTTCGGTCCGGCGTTGAGGGTGTTGTTGGGTCCCTTGCGAAAAGCCAGGCCGATCGGGTGGATCGGCGGCAGGTAGAGCACGTTGAAGCCCATCGCGGCGACGGCCGGAAGCCGGTTAGCCGCGGTGCGGAAGGTGCCGCTCTGCCAGGAGCCGTCGGCGCGCTTCACGGCGCCCTCCGACCGAGGGAAGAACTCGTACCAGGAGCCGACGCCGGCCCGGGTGCGTTCGACCAGCACGGTCCGGGATTCCGAGACGGATTCGAGGCTAGCCATCGGGCGCACGGCGGCCGCGGCAGCCAGCTTCGGGCTGCTGAGCACATCGAAGCGGGCGGCGACGGACTTGGCCGGGTCGACGAGGGACTTCGCGGCCGCGGTGAACGTGCGCCGCTCGTTCAGAGGGCGGGTCTTGACGGCGCTCTCTCGGATGAGCAGCTCAGAGCCGATCAGGAACATGAGTTCCACATCGACCTCGGCGGGGATCTTCAGCGAGGCGTTGTGCCGCCAGGTGGCCCAGTCGTCGGCGTAGGCGCGCACGCGGTAGGTCCAGCGGCCCTGGGTTCCGAGGGTGACGAGCGTCTCCCAGCGGTCGGTGCCGGGGGAGTTCAGGGACATCGGATGCTGCGACTCGGTTCCATCGGGAGCGGTCAGCAGCAGCATGACGCCGATGAGGTCGTGTCCCTCCCTGAACGCGGTCGCGGCGAACGGAACCGCTTCGCCCACGAACGCCTTCGCGGGCCAGAGGTCGTCGTTTAACTGAGGGGACAGATCGAGGATCGGGATACGGCCGATCCGGGGTTCTGCCGGGTCTGTCGTCTGGACTTCCTGAACCGCGCCGAGGGTTTCAGGAGCCGCGCCTGTGCGTTTTACTGTCTTAGCCACCTACTGACCGTAGCGCGGATTGGGGGTGTAATGCTGCCTCTATTCACCCGCCGGACACGCCCCGCGCCTAGGCTGAGGATGTGAAAGCGATCCGCAAATTTACCGTCCGAACCGTGCTGCCCGAGTCGCTCGCCGCGCTCGACGAGCTTGCCGGCAACCTGCGCTGGTCCTGGCATGAGCCGACCCGCCAGTTGTTCGAGCACATCGCCCCCAAATTGTGGCGTGAGAGCGGTACCGACCCGGTCGCGTTGCTGGGGGCCGTCGACACGGCCCGCCTCGAAGCCCTCGCCCAGGACAACGACTACGTGGCGTGGGCGAACGCCACCCGCGACGAACTGCGCGAGTACCTCGAGAAGCCCCGCTGGTACCAGGGGCTCGAGGGCGACAAGCCCGCATCCATCGCCTATTTCTCCCCGGAGTTCGGCATCGCCGCCGCGTTGCCGCAGTACTCGGGCGGCCTCGGCATCCTCGCCGGCGATCACCTGAAGAGCGCCTCGGACCTTGGCGTGCCGCTGGTCGGTGTTGGCCTGTTCTACCGTGCCGGGTACTTCAGCCAGGCCATCTCACCCGACGGCTGGCAGCTGGAGAGCTACCCGCTGCTCGACCCCGACGGCCTGCCGCTGTCGGTGCTGCGCCGGGCCGACGGCTCGCCCGTCCAGGTCTCCCTCGCACTTCCCGACGACCGGACCCTGCACGCGCGGGTCTGGCAGGCGATGGTCGGTCGCATCCGGCTCTTGATGCTCGACACCGACATCCCCGAGAACACCGACGACCTGCGACTGGTCACCGACCGCCTGTACGGCGGCGGCGGCGAACACCGTCTGCTGCAGGAGCTGCTGCTCGGCATCGGCGGCGCGCGCGCCGTGAAGAAGTGGAGCAGCCTCAACGGCCAGGCCGACCCTGAGGTGTTCCACACCAACGAGGGTCACGCCGGTTTTCTCGGCCTCGAGCGCATCTCCAGCCTGATCGGCGAGGGGCTCAGTTTTTCGGAGGCGCTGCAGGTGGCCCGGGCCGGAACGGTGTTCACGACCCACACGCCGGTCGCCGCCGGCATCGACCGGTTCGAGCGCAGCCTGGTGCGGCGCTACTTCGAGACCGACCTGCTTCCGGGCGTCGCCGTCGACGACCTCCTCGCCCTCGGCGCGGAGAACTTCCAGGATGGCAACCCGGACGTCTTCAACATGGCCCTGATGGGCCTACGACTGGGGCAGCGCGCCAACGGCGTCTCGAAGCTGCACGGCGAGGTCAGCCGGGTGATGTTCAAGGGTCTATGGCCAGGTTTCGACGCCGACGACGTGCCGATCGCCTCGATCACGAACGGTGTGCACGCCCCCACCTGGACCGACCCGGCCCTTCTCGCGCTCGCGCAGAGCCGTCTGGGCACCAGCGACACGTCCGACGCCGATTGGGCGTCGCCCGCCGTGTCCGACACGGACCTGTGGCAGGTGCGCGGCCAGATGCGCCTGCAGTTCGTCGAGGACGCCCGCCGACGGATCGCCGCGGCCTGGGAGGGCCAGAACCCGGGCGGCATCGTGCCGTCCTGGATCGGGCGGGTCTTCGACCCGAACGTTCTCACGATCGGGTTCGCCCGCCGCGTGCCGACCTACAAACGTCTGACCCTGATGCTGCACGACCCCGAGCGGTTGCGCGCGCTGCTGCTGCACTCCGAACACCCGATCCAAATCGTAATCGCAGGCAAATCGCATCCGGCCGACGAGGAGGGCAAGCGCCTGATCCAGAGGATCGTGCAGTTCGCGGCCGACCCGGCGCTGCGCACCAAGATCGCGTTCCTGCCCGACTACAACATCGGTATGGCCCAGCTGATGTACCCAGGCACGGATGTCTGGCTCAACAATCCGCTGCGCCCGCTCGAGGCGTGCGGCACGTCCGGCATGAAGGCGGCCCTCAACGGCGCCCTCAACCTGTCGATCCTCGACGGCTGGTGGCCGGAATACTACGACGGCAACAACGGTTGGGCGATCCCCACCGCAGACGCCGCCGGTGACGCGGCCGAACGTGACCGGCTCGAGGCGGACGCGCTGTACGAGCTGATCGAGCACCAGGTCGCACCGAAGTTCTACGACCGCAACGCCGACGGAGTGCCCGAACGCTGGGTCTCCTCGATTCGGCAGACGCTCGCGAAGCTCTCACCGGAACTCAACGCCGGTCGGATGGTGCGCCAGTACGTGCAGGAGCTGTACCGGCCTGCCGGCACGGCCGCGGCCCGCCTGTCCGAGAACAACTACCGGGCCGCCCGGGAATTGGCCGCCTGGAAGGGGCGGATCGTCTCGGCCTGGCCCGGCGTCGCCGTGACCCACGTCGAATCCGGCGGCGTCGCCCCGGTGCCGCAGGTCGGCGACGAACTGCACCTCCGCGCACACGTGCAGCTGAACGGACTTGCGCCCGAGGACGTCACCGTCGAGGTCGTCTACGGCAAGAGCCTCACCAATGACGACCTGAGTGACGTCAACACCCTGCCGCTCAATACTGAACCGTTGGGGACCGGTGCGACGGATGCCAGTACGCCGACGCTCTTCACCGGCACGATAGAACTCGACCGTGGTGGCGCATTCGGCTACACGGTGCGGGTCGTGCCGCACAACGCGCTTCTGGTGAGCCCCGCCGAGATGGGTCTGATCGCCGTCGCCGGCTAGCGCTGACCGGCCTCACGAAAAAGCACCTTCGTTCCGACGGAGGTGTTTTTTCGTGCGGTTACGGGCGCGCGATCGCCGCGAAGACCGCGGAGGCGGCCCGGGCCAGATCGGCCGGCGTCAGCTCGATGTCGAAACCGCGGCGCCCGCCGGAGACGAAGACGGTGTCGAACGTCAGGGCGCTCTCGTCGACCACGGTCGTGAGCCGGCTCTTCTGGCCGATCGGGCTGATACCGCCCACCACGTAGCCGGTCTTGCGCTCGGCGAGCGACGGGTCTGCCATCACGGCCCTCTTTGCACCCACGGCGGTGGCCAAAGCCTTGAGGTCGAGCTGGCCGGTGACCGGCACGACGCCGACGACCAGCCGGCCGTCGACATCCGTCAGTAGAGTCTTGAACACCCGGCCGGCGGCGACGTCGAGTTTCTCCGCCGCTTCCAGGCCGAAACTCGTCGACGACGCCTCGTGCGGGTAGGCGTGCGGGGTGAACGGGATGCCGGCGCGCACCAGCGCTACCGTCGCCGGAGTACCGGCGCTTCCCTCCACCCGTTTGGCCACGGTCAGCGGCCCCCGGTCCGGTTGCCCATGGTCCGGTTGCCCACGCTCAGTGCGCCCGGAGCAGCTGCATCGAGGCGGCCGGTACGAGGAACCGGTCGCCGGGGGCGTGCTCGATGACGGCGTCGCTCAGGTCGTCGTGGCTGGAATCCCAGAGCAGCGAGTACGAGGTGACGCCCGTGTGCAGGGGCAGCGTCACCGTCACCTCCTCCTCACGGCCCTGCACGATCAGCAGGATACGGTTGAAATCCTCGTGCTCCGGGGTGCTCGCCGCCAGGTACTGCAGAGTGCGCTCACCGGACGAGTGCCAGTCGTCCTCGGACATGGACCGGCCCTCCGCGTTGTACCAGTTCATTTCGCTGGCGCTGAGGGTCGTCTCACCGGGGCGTCCGAACCGTACCGGGCGCAGCGCCGGGTTCTCGCGGCGCAGCTGGAGCAGGCGCCGAGTCACCCGGTGCAGGTCCTCCTGCCAGTCGTCGAGGTCCCAATTCAACCAGGTGAGCTCACTGTCGTGGCAGTAGGCGTTGTTGTTGCCGCGCTGGCTGCGACCGAATTCGTCGCCCGCGGTGATCATCGGCACGCCGGCCGACAGCAGCAGGGTCGCGAGCAGGTTGCGCATGGCCTTGCGCCGGGCGGTCAGGATGTCCCGGTCCCGGGTCGGACCCTCCGCGCCGTGATTGAACGAGTTGTTGGAGTCGGTGCCGTCGCGGTTCGACTCCCCGTTGCCGACGTTGTGCTTGACGTTGTACGAGGTCAAATCGGCCATCGTGAAACCGTCGTGGGCCGTGATGAAGTTGAGCGAGGCGAGCGGGCCGCGCTCCCGGGAGAAGGTGTTCGCGGAACCTGCGAGGCGGGTCGCAAAGCGCCCGATCCCGCTCCCGGCGTGCCCGTCGCGGGCGGCCGCCAGGTCGGTCAGCCAGAACGACCGCATGCGGTCGCGGTAGCGGTCGTTCCACTCGGTCCAGCCGTCCGGGAAATTGCCGGTCTGCCAGCCGCCCATCCCGATGTCCCAGGGCTCGGCGATCAGCTTGACCGTCGAGAGTTGCGGGTCGGCCGTGATCGAGGCGAGCAGCGGGCTGTCCGCCTGGAAGTCGACGTTCTCGTCCCGGGCGAGCGTGGCGGACAGGTCGAAGCGGAAACCGTCGATCTGCACCTCGTTCGCCCAGTAGCGCAGCGAGTCGAGCACGAGTCGGCGGGGAACGTCGTGGGAGACGTTCAGGGTGTTGCCGCAACCCGTGACGTCGATGTATCCGCCGGCGCTGTTCTGCCGGTAGTAGGCGGCGTTGTCGATGCCGCGGAGGCTGCTGACGGGGCCGTTCGGGCCCTCCTCGGCGGTGTGGTTGTAGACCACGTCGAGGATGACCTCGAGGCCGGCCTCGTGCAGGAGCTTGACCATGCCCTTGAATTCCCGGAGCACCGCTTCGGGACCGGCGGCCTGGGACTTCTGGGTGGCGTAGTCGGCGTGCGGTGAAAAGAAGTTGAAGGTGTTGTAACCCCAATAATTGCTCAGACCCTGCTTTATCAGGCGCTGCTCGGACACGAACGCCTGCACCGGCAACAGTTCGACGCTGGTCACGCCGAGGTTCTTCAGGTAGCCGATGGTCGACTCGTGGGCAAGGCCCGCATAGGTGCCGCGGAGGTTCGCCGGCACCGAGGGGCTGAGGTTGGTGAGGCCGCGAACGTGGGCCTCGTAGACCACGGTGTGGTCCAGGGCGATCCTCGGTTTGACCGAACCGGCCCAGTCGAAATCGCCGTCGACTACGGAAGACTGCCACTGGTCGGGGCCGACCCGCACGAGTCCCCGGGAATAGGGTTCGATCAGTGTCTTCTCGGGGTGGAAGGAGTTGCGGGGGGCGGTGGGACCAGAGACGCGGATGCCGTAGCGGCGTCCGGGGGAGAGGGTTCGGGAGTGTCCGGACCAGACGCCGTGCTCATCCTTGACCATGGGCACGGTCTTGATGATCCAGTGGGGGTCGGTGGCGTCGAAGATGCACAGGTCGATGGCGTCGGCGGTCTCCGACCACACGCGGAGTTCGCCGCCGTGGGTCGTGACTCGCACGCCGAGGCTGCGCAGGGGATCAGGCGGGGTCATGCGTTCTAGAGTAATGAGTACAGAAGCCGTGATTTACCACCAGGAGACCCGCCGGTGGGACCTGGCGAAACTCGAGCGAGCGCGAAAGGAGCGAGATGGCGATCTATCTGGACCATGCGGCAACCACTCCCATGCTGCCCGAAGCCATTGACGCCTACGTTCGGGCGATGCGGGTGGTGGGCAATCCCGCCTCCGTTCACAGCCAGGGTCAGAACGCAAAACGGATGCTCGAGGAGGCCCGCGAGCAGGTCGCTGCCAGCCTCGGCTGCGACCCGATCGAGGTAGTCTTCACCGGCGGCGGCACCGAGGCGATCAACCTCGGCATCAAGGGGCTGTTCTGGGCCAGGCAGCCGCGCACCCGCATCCTCGTTCCCGGAGGCGAGCACCACGCCACCATGGACACGGTCGAGTGGCTCGATCGGCACGAGGGAGCCGTAGTCGAGTGGCTGCCGCTGGACGCCGTCGGCCGGATCGACCTGGCAGCGGTTGCCCAATCCATCGCCGCGAACCCCGACGACATCGCCCTGATCACCTGTCTCAGCGCCAACAACGAGGTCGGAACCCTGCAGCCGGTCGCCGAGGTGGCCGCGCTCGCCGCGGCGCACGGCATCCCGGTGCACGTCGACGCGGTGGCGGCGTACGGCCACGTTCCGATCGATTTCCACGCCCTCAGCCAGGCCGGCGTGGCCGCGCTCAGCGTCTCGGCACACAAGATCGGCGGCCCGGTGGGGATCGGGGCGCTCGCCCTCTCGCGCCGGGCCACGGTCGAGCCGCTGCTGCACGGCGGCGGGCAGCAGCGTCAGGTACGCAGCGGCACCCAGGACGTCGCGGCGGCCGTGGCGTTCGCGGTCGCGGCAAACGCCCTGCACGACCTTCCGGCGGAGAACGCGCGGATCTCCGCGCTGCGCGAGCGACTCGTCGTCGGCGTCTCTTCGGCCGTACCCTCCGTTGTGGTGAACGGCGACCCGGACCCGCAAAACCATCTGCCGGGCACCGCGCATTTCAGCTTCCCGGGCTGCGAGGGTGACTCGCTCCTGTTCCTGCTCGACGTGGCGGGTATCTCGGTGTCCACGGGATCTGCCTGCCAGGCGGGCGTGGCCGAGCCCTCCCACGTGCTGCGCGCCATGGGCCGCAGCGAAGTGGAGGCGCGCGGCGCCCTGCGGATCACCCTCGGCCGCACCAACACCGAGGCCGACGTCGACGCTCTGCTCGCCGCCCTCCCGGCCGCCCACGTCCGGGCGGCCCGGGCCGGCCTGGCCGACCGGATGCCGGGCCGCTGAGCCGCGCCGCGGCATCCGTGCTCTGCTGCACGTCGTCGCTCCTCACCCGCGGCGCAGCTGCCGCGCGGCTGACGTGGCGGTGCTGGACGGCTTGGGCCTACACGTGTAAGGTATTTTTTGCAGGTAGATGGATGTCGAGGGGAGCGTGGGCACGATGACGCTCGACGAGGAGATCGCCCGGCTGTCCGCCCTCGCCAACCCGCACCGGTTCCGCATCATCGCCCTGCTGGCGGAGGAGTCCCTCCATGTGAGTGAGCTCGCCCGCCGGCTGGGGATGTCCCGGGCCCTGCTGTACATGCACCTGCAACGACTCGAATCGGCCGGTTACGTGACCGGGCACCTCGAACTCTCCGACGACGGCAAGGCCCTGAAATTTTTCGAGGTCGTTTCGTTCGAGGTCACCACCAACGTCGCACGCATCGTTGCGGCGGTCGCAGCCGACACAGAAAGCACACATTGATGGACAACATTCCCTGGTTCGCCTGGATCGCCATTGTCGGCATTATCGCCGGCGTCACATCGAGCATCGTGGCGGCCGTGCTGCGGTCGCGCGAGAAGCAGGCGGAGTTCGCCGAAGCGGCGGACCTGCGCGGCCTCGTCGAGCAGAGCACCGCGAGCAACCAGGCCGTGCTCGACCGGCTCGCCCTGCTGGAGCTTCGCCTCGCCTCGATTGAGCGAACCCTGACCGATATCCCCTGACACTGGCCCTGGCCCTGGCCCTGGCTGGTGCCGCGGGCGTCTGTCGTCGCTCGTCCCGGCCCATCGTTTCGTTGCGCGGGGGCTGCGCCACTGCGCGCCTGGCACGCCACGCGCGCAGCGACGCAGTTGCCGCGCTGGGGCTGCGCGAGGGCTGCGCGAGGGCTGCGCGGGGGCGCTCACCCGATTACACTCGACAAGTGAAGGTTTTGGCAGCAATGAGCGGTGGGGTGGACTCCGCCGTCGCCGCAGCCCGCATGGTCGAGGCGGGACACGAGGTGGTCGGGGTGCACCTGGCCCTCAGCCGGATGCCCGGAACCCTGCGCACCGGCAGCCGCGGCTGCTGCACGGTCGAGGACTCGATGGATGCCCAGCGGGCGGCCAACATCATCGGCATCCCGTACTACGTCTGGGACTTCTCCGAGCGGTTCAAGCTCGACGTGGTCGACGATTTCATCGCCGAATACGCCGCTGGCCGCACCCCGAACCCCTGCATGCGCTGCAACGAGCGCATCAAGTTCGCCGCCCTGCTCGAAAAGGCCCTCGACCTGGGCTTCGATGCCGTCGCCACCGGTCACTACGCCACGATCGTGACGGATGCCGACGGCAACCGCGAGCTGCACCGCGCCAGCGCCTGGGCCAAGGACCAGTCCTATGTGCTCGGCGTGCTCACGCAGGACCAACTGGCGCACTCGATGTTCCCGCTCGGCGCGACGCCGTCCAAGGCCGAGGTGCGAGCGGAGGCCGCGGCGCGCGGTTTCTCGGTGGCGAACAAGCCCGACTCCTACGACATCTGCTTCATCCCCGACGGCGACACCCGAGGCTGGCTGGCCGAGCGCGTGCCGCCGGCGACCGGGGACATCCTCGACCGGGACGGCAACACCCTCGGCACGCACGACGGGGCGGCCGCGTTCACCGTCGGGCAGCGCAAGGGGCTGCAGATCGGCACCCCGGCCGCCGACGGCAAGCCCCGGTTCGTGCTCGAGGTGCGCCCGATCTCCAACACCGTCATCGTCGGGCCGAAAGAGGCGCTCGCGATCAAGAAGATCGCCGGCACGAAGTTCACCTGGTGCGGCGTGGCCCCCGCGCACCCGGAGATCGCCTTCGACTGCGACGTGCAGATCCGCGCCCACGCCGACCCGGTTCCCGCCGTGGCCCAGGTCGTTCCGCTCAAGGCCGGCTCGTCCGCCGAGACCAGCGCGAGCCGCGGGAGCGGCGCCACCACCGAGCTCGTGATCATCCCGGCCGAGCCGCTCACCGGCGTCGCGCCCGGGCAGACCGCCGTCGTCTACCTCGGCACCCGCGTGCTCGGGCAGTGCACCATCGATCGCACGGTTAGTGCCGTCAGTGCGGTCGCCGTCGATGCATAGCCCGGCGCCCGACCCGGCGGCAGACGCGCCCCTGCACGTCGCCGCGGCCGAGGTCTCCGACCTGACCCAGCGCATCCTGGAAGCCCGGGACGCGTACTACGACCGCAACGAGGCCGTCATCACCGACGCGGAGTACGACGCGTTGGTGCACCGCCTCGCCGAGCTCGAGCGGGAATTCCCCGAGCTGGCCAGTCAGGACAGCCCCACCCAGACCGTGGGCGGCCGCGCCGAGACCAGCCTGTTCGATCCGGTGCAGCATGCCGAACGCATGCTCAGCCTCGACAACGTCTTCTCGCTCGACGAATTCGGCCTCTGGGCCGCGAAGGTCGAACGGGACGCCGGGCGACCCGTGCACTACCTCTGCGAGCTCAAAATCGACGGACTCGCGATCAACCTGCGCTACGAGCAGGGGGTGCTGGTCAGCGCCGCCACCCGCGGCGACGGGGTGGTCGGCGAGGACGTCAGTGAGAACGTCGCCTTGGTGCCCGGCATTCCGAGAAAACTGCGGGGCACCGGGCATCCGCCCCTGATGGAGGTGCGCGGTGAGGTGTTCTTCCCGGTCGCCGAATTCCTCGAGCTCAACGCGCAGCAGGTCGCCGCCGGCGAACGCGTCTTCGCGAATCCGCGCAACGCGGCGGCCGGCTCCCTGCGCCAGAAGGCCGAGGGTAAGGCCGCGGAACCGCTGCGCCTGATGCGGGCCAGGCTCGGCCGGCTCCGGATGCTGGTGCACGGCATCGGCGCGTGGTCCACCCCGCCGGTCGCGTCCCAATCCGGGGTCTACGAGCTGTTGCAGGGCTGGGGTCTGCCTACCAGCAGCTACTACCGGGTGGAACCCTCCGCGGCTCTCGCGGCGGACTTCGTCGCCTACTACGGCGAGCACCGCGCCAGCGTCGACCACGAGATCGACGGCATCGTGATCAAGGTCGACGAGCTGGCCCTGCACGCCGAACTCGGTGCCACCAGCCGGGCGCCGCGCTGGGCGATCGCCTACAAGTACCCGCCCGAGCAGGTCAACACCAGGCTGCTCGACATCGTCGTCAGCGTCGGCCGGACCGGCAGGGCCACGCCGTTCGCCGTCATGAAGAAGGTGCGGGTCGCCGGTTCCGAGGTGCGCCAGGCCACCCTGCACAACCAGGACGTGGTCCAAGCCAAGGGCATCCTGATCGGCGACATCGTCGTGCTGCGCAAGGCCGGCGACGTCATCCCCGAGGTGCTCGGCCCGGTGGTCGAGCTGCGCGACGGCACCGAGCGAGCCTTCGTCATGCCGGTGAACTGCCCGGAGTGCGGCACGCCGCTCGCCCCGGCCAAGGAGGGCGACATCGACCTCCGCTGCCCGAACGCGCGCAGCTGCCCGGCTCAGGTGCGCGGCCGGGTCGAGCACATCGGCTCCCGCGGCGCCCTCGACATCGAGGTGCTCGGCGAGGTGGCCGCCGCCGCTCTCACCCAGCCCACCCGTCCGGTGGAGCCGCCCCTGCCCACCGAGGCCGGCCTGTTCGACCTCACCCTCGACGACCTGCTGCCGATCGAGGTCATCGTGCGGGACGCCGAGACCGGGCTGGCCAAGGAAGAGGATGACGGCTCCGTGCGGCTGCGCACGCCGTTCCGGCGCAACCCCACGGCCGCCGAGAAGAAGAAGGGCGTCGAGGGACCGCAGCCGTCGTCGAGTGCGCAGAAGCTCCTGCGCGAGATCGAGCTGGCGAAGACCAAGCCGCTGTGGCGGCTTCTGGTGGCCCTCAACATCCGTCACGTCGGGCCGGTGGCGGCGCGCGCCCTGGCCGGCCACTTCGGTTCTCTCGAGCTGATCCGGGCCGCGTCCCGCGAGGAGCTCGCCGAGGTCGACGGGGTGGGCGGCATCATCGCCGACGCCATCATCGCGTGGTTCGAGGTGGACTGGCACCAGGGCATCGTGGAGCAGTGGACGGTGGCCGGCGTTCAGTTCCGCATATCGGAACACCCCGGTCCGGGAGCCGCTGCGGCGGCCGGGGGAGTGCTGGCCGGGCTCACGGTGGTGGCCACCGGCTCGATCGAGGGCTACACCCGGGAAGAGGCGCAGGAGGCGATCATTTCCGCCGGGGGCAAATCCGCCGGGAGCGTGTCGAAGAATACCGACTTCGTGGCCGCCGGTCCGGGCGCGGGGTCGAAGCTGGCCAAGGCGGAGGCGCTCGGCCTGCGGATCCTCGACGCCGTAGAATTCCACCTGCTGGTCACGCGCGGCCCGGAGTCCCTGGCCGAGACGACGTCCGACGCCGACGCCGACGCCGACGCCGACGCCGACACTGACCCGGTTTGATTCAACGGCTCTTCTCACCCGGCACCTCTGACGCGTCGACCCAACCGAGCACCATCCGGGTGAACAGGCCCACATCCTCGATGCTCCAGACATGGTGCATGCCGGGTGCGGTCCAGGCGCGAGTCTGCGGCAAATGGGCGAGCAGCGCGGGAAAGCTGTCCCGGACGAGGCGGGACTCCCGTTCGCCCGCCACCGCCAGCAGGGGGCCGCGGTAGTCCTGCAGCCTCTCCGGGACGCCGCCGCGGTTCACCTCGGCGAAGACGCGCCGGGCGTTGTCGGTTCGGAGGCTCAGTCCGTGTTCCACGAACAGGTCGACCGCGTCGGCGGGCAAGCCGAAAGCCTTCGCCTGGGCCCGCCAGTACCAGGGGCGGTCCCAGAGCCGCAGTTGCATCGTGCTCAGGAACCGGGCCGTGCCGTGCACCCCGGTGAGCGGCACGCCGGACACCAGGCAGGAGTGCAGCAGTCCCGGGTGCCGGGCCATGACGTGCGTGGCCACGAGGCCGCCCAGGGACAGCCCCACCAGATGGGCCCGGCCGCCGCGCGCGTGCGCGGCGATGATGCCGGCCACATCGTCGGCGGTCTGACCGAGGGAAAGCCAGTCCTCTCCGGCCCGGTCGCCGAAACCGGGCAGGTCGGGGGTGAGCAGATGCCGGTCTGGCATTCCCTCCACCTGCGGTCTCCAGGACCACGACGCGACGCTGCCGCCGTGCAGGAACATGATCGTGTCGGTCCCCGTGGTGTCAACGCCGTGCTGCAGGGGATAGCGGAATTTCAGGCGCTGGCGGGGACGGCTCATCCGAGGGCCTCCTTCGTCTCGACCAGCCACGCGAGTTCCGCCTCGGCGTGGAGGATTCCGTTCCGCAGCGTTGCGAAGCGCAGCCTGCGTCCGAGGTCGTCCGGGGCACGATCGTCGGGCTCGCGGTCGGCCTGCTCCTGCTCGGCGACGGAACGCAGTGCGGCCAGCATCGCGGTGGCCTGGCCGCGCCGCGCCCGCAGCAGTGCCCGGGTAGCCGGCACCCCCAGGGTGCCGACGAAGAACAGCCGCATCAGGAACGCGTCGTGCGAGGTTTCGGGTTCCAGCGGCGCCCGCAGCCAGTCGCTAAGGGCCGCCCGGCCGGCCGAGGTGATGTGGTGCTCGCGCCGGTCGGGGCGTCCCTCCTGCGGAATGACCTCGACGTCGGCGAGACCGTCGGCGACCAGTGCCGCCAGCGTGCGGTAGATCTGGGATTGGTCGGCGGACCAGAAATGGGCGACGGATGCCTCGATGCTCTTTTTGAGGTCGTATCCCGTCATCGGCGCGAGGTCCAGGATCCCGAGGAGGGCGATTTTCAACGACATGTTTATATGGGATCACACCTATATAGGTTTATGCAAGTATCAACTTTGGCGCGATTGACCCTCGATCGGGGGTCTCCCAGACCCACTGTGGGGGCATGGCCGCACCATCCGTTTCAGTAGTCTGGAGACGCAATGCTTGTCTGTTAGGGGCCGGGTTGTTTTGCTACTCGGTGTTCGTGAGGGGACGTGCCCAGGTTTGCTGTTAGAAGCGGCGGTTCTAACGCTCTCCCTGGCTCTCAATGGAGTCAGTGAGACCTCTGGCGCGCACGCTCTCAGCACCACAGTCCAGGGCCAGCCGGTGCCGAACCGGGGCGCCGAACCCGCCGCGGCGGAACCGTTGTGGCTGAACCTGTCGGCGCGCACCGGCACCTCGGTCGCGGGGCCCGGCGCCGGCGACCCGCGGGTGTCCGCCCAGCCGATCGCATCCGTGCCGAAGTCCGCCACGGTCGCCACCGTCGAATCCGTGCGGGGACTGACCGGAGCCAACCTGCTGGCCGGGCTGTCCACCCTCTCCGTGGCCGACATGGCCGCGTTCGTGGAGCAGTCCCCCGGCCAGGTCGATGCCCTGTTGACGGCGCCGCCCGCAGCCTCCGCGGTGGCCGGCCTCTGGACGGAACTCGGCGCCTCCGAGCGGTCGTCGCTGCTGGCTGCCGCACCCAAGCTCGTGGGCAACCTGGAGGGTGTCCCCTTCCGGGAGCGGGGCAGGGCCAACGCCCGCTACCTCACGCAGAGCCTGGCCGACGTCACCCAGCGGCTGGCCGACGCGACCGACGACAGCGAGCGCACGCTGCTCAACCGAGAACTCGCCGTCCTGACCCAGGTCAAGGCGGCACTGAGCACCCCCGACGGCGCCCCGCGCCGTTCCTTGATCCTCCTCGACCCCGCAGGCGGCGGGCGTGCCGCGATCGCCCTCGGCAACCCGGACACCGCCGCGTTCGTCACCTATCTGGTACCCGGCATGAACTACACCGTCGAGCAGCAGATCGTCAACTGGGCCGACACCGCAGACGCCGTGTACACGGAACAGATCGCGGTGCTGCGCGGGGGGGCGCCGTCCGGGCACGCCCTGACCGGCGGCATCCGCGCCGCCGGCGTCGCCACGATCGCCTGGATCGGCTACGAGGCCCCCACTGTGTTCACCGTGGGCGGGACGGGCCTCGCGGAGGTCGGCGCCGACTTCCTGGAGCAGTCGGCTCTGGGCATCGCGGCCGACCGAGGCACGCGTCGGCCCTTCGTTTCGGTGCTCGCGCACTCGTACGGGTCGACTGTGGCGCTCACGGCGCTGGCCCGCGGCACGTTCGGGGTGGACGCCCTGGTGCTGGTGGGGTCCCCGGGCAGCCAGGTGCAGTCCGTCGACAGCCTGAGCGTCGCGCCGGGCAGTGTCTATGTGGGCAGCGCCGACTGGGACCCGACCGTGAACAGCGCTTTCTTCGGCAGCGATCCCGGTGCGGAGTCGTACGGCGCGAACACCCTCGGCGTGTCCGGCGGGAACGATCGGATCACCGGCTCCTGGCTGAACGGATCGGTCGGCCACAACGCCTACTTCGACGTTGGAAGCGAGTCCCTGCACAACATGGCGTTGATCGGAACCGGCAACGCGGATCTTGTCACCGACGGCTCCGAATAGAATTGGGGAATCCACCCTCGACGATCGTACGGAGCAACATGTCTGAAATCACGGCCGAGCAGGTTGCCCATTTGGCCAACCTTGCGCGGATCGACCTCAGCTCGGAGGAGATCGCCCGCCTCACGACTGAACTCGGTCAGATCGTTGACTCGGTCGCGAAGGTAGCCGAAGTGGCCACGCCGGATGTGCCGGCGACGAGCCACCCGATGCCGCTGACCAATGTCTTCCGCGCCGACACGGTGGTCCCCTCGCTCACGGTCAAACAGGCGCTCTCCGGGGCTCCCGACCGGGACGGCGACAAGTTCCGCGTGCCCGCAATCCTGGACGAGGAGTAATCCATGACCAACGTGATCAAGCTGTCCGCCGCCGACCTCTCGGGTCTGCTTGTCGAACGGTCCATCAGCTCCGTCGAGGTGACCCAGGCTCACCTGGACCAGATCGCGGCCGTCGACACCGGTGTGCACGCGTTCCTCCACGTGGCCGGCGAGGCCGCGCTCGCCGCCGCAGCCCGCGTCGACGCCCGGCGTGCCGCCGGCGAGGTGCTCGGGCCGCTCGCCGGGGTTCCGATCGCCATCAAGGACGTGCTCGCCACCATCGACATGCCCTCGACCGCCGGTTCCAAGATCCTCGAGGGCTGGATCCCCCCGTACGACGCCACCGTGGTCAGGCGCGTGCGCGACGCCGGGCTGATTTTGCTCGGCAAGACCAACATGGACGAGTTCGCGATGGGCTCGTCGACCGAATTCTCCGCCTACGGCCCGACGCACAACCCGTGGGACTACGACCGGATCCCCGGCGGCTCCGGCGGTGGCTCCGCGGCCGCGGTCAGCTCCTTCGAGGCGCCGCTGGCGCTCGGCAGCGACACCGGCGGCTCGATCCGCCAGCCGGCCGCCGTCACCGGCTCGGTCGGCGTCAAGCCCACCTACGGCGGTGTGTCCCGCTACGGCTCGATCGCTCTCGCATCCTCGCTCGATCAGGTCGGCCCGGTGACCCGCACGGTGCTCGACGCCGCCCTGCTGCACGACGTGATCGGCGGGCACGACCCGCTCGACTCGACGTCGCTCACGGACACCTGGCCCTCGATGGCGGCCGCCGCACGCGCCGGCCTCGCCGACGGGGCGCTCACGGGGGTGCGGGTCGGCGTGATCAAGGAGCTGAGCGGCGACGGATTTCAGGCCGGAGTTGCGCAGCGCTTCACCGAGACCCTCACGTTGCTTTCCGCGGCGGGCGCCGAGATCGTCGAGATTTCCGCCCCCAGCTTCGAGTATGCGATCGCTGCCTACTATCTGATCCTCCCGGCGGAAGCGTCGAGCAACCTGGCGCGCTTCGACTCGGTGCGCTTCGGCATCCGGGTCAACCCGGAAGACGGCCCGCTGACCAGCGAACGGGTCATGGCGGCCACGCGCGACGCCGGCTTCGGCCCCGAGGTCAAGCGCCGCATCATTCTCGGCACCTACGCCCTCAGTGCCGGCTACTACGACGCCTACTACGGCAGTGCGCAGAAGGTGCGCACGCTGATCCAGCGCGACTTCGACGCGGCCTTCTCGAAGGTTGACGTGCTGGTGTCGCCGAGTGCGCCGACCACCGCGTTCAAGTTCGGCGAGAAGATGGCCGACCCGATGGCCATGTACCTCAACGACGTCACCACGATCCCGGCCAACCTTGCCGGGGTCCCCGGCATGAGCCTGCCGATGGGACTCGCGCCCGAGGACGGCCTGCCGGTCGGCCTTCAGATCATGGCGCCCGCGAAAATGGATGCTCGTCTCTACAGCTTCGGAGCCGCCGTCGAGGCGCTGCTCGAAGCATCCTGGGGGCACACCCTCCTCAGCCGGGCGCCGGAACTGGCGCGGAGAGAAATGTTCGCCGGCACAGCCACAAGCACAGCGTTCACGAGCACAGAGGGAGCCGTCTGATGAAGAAGGCCGAACTGATGGACTACGACAAGGCCCTGGAGCTGTTCGAGCCGGTGCTCGGCTTTGAGGTGCACGTCGAGCTCAACACCAAAACAAAGATGTTCTGCGGCTGCGCGAACGAATTCGGCCAGGGTGCCAACACCAACACCTGCCCCACCTGCCTGGGTCTGCCCGGAGGGCTGCCGCAGGTGAACGCGAAGGCCATCGAATCGAGCATCCGTTTAGGGCTCGCCCTCGGCTGTGAGATCGCGGAGTACTCGCGGTTCGCCCGCAAGAACTACTTCTATCCGGACACCGCGAAGAACTTCCAGACTTCGCAGTACGACGAGCCGATCGCGTTCAACGGTCAGCTCACGATCGAACTCGAAAGCGGACGCCTGGTCACGGTCGACATCGAGCGCGCCCACATGGAGGACGACGCCGGCAAGCTCACCCACGTGGGTGGGGCGACCGGTCGCATCCAGGGTGCCGACTACTCGCTGGTCGACTACAACCGCGGCGGAGTGCCGCTGGTCGAGATCGTCACCCAGATGATCGAGGGCGGTGAGGCGGACTCACCCGAGATCGGCCGCACCTACGTTGCCGCCATCCGCGAGATCGTGAAAGCGCTCGGCGTCTCCAACGCCCGGATGGAAGAGGGCAACGTGCGTTGCGACGCGAACGTGTCCCTGCGCCCGCGCGGCTCGAATGTGCTCGGTACGCGCACCGAGACCAAGAACGTGAACTCGCTGCGTTCGGTCGAGCGGGCCGTGCGGTACGAGATCCAGCGTCAGGCGGCCCTGCTGCACGCCGGTGGAACCATCACTCAGGAGACCCGGCACTGGCATGAGGAAACCGGCATCACTTCGGCCGGCCGGCCCAAGTCCGACGCCGACGACTACCGGTACTTCCCGGAGCCCGACCTCGTTCCCGTGGCCCCGTCGCGGGAATGGGTGGAAGAACTCCGCGCCACCCTGCCGGAGCCTCCGGCCGCCCGCCGCAAGCGGCTTCAGGCCGAATGGGGCTTCGCCAACCTCGAATTTCAGGATGTCGTCAACTCCGACCTCCTCGACGTCGTCGAGGCAACCATCGCAGCCGGCGCCGCAGCCCAGGCCGCCCGCAAGTGGTGGACCGGCGAGGTTGCCCGCCTTGCGAACGCCTCCGGTGTGTCCGCCGACTCGCTTGTGCAGCCGGCGCAGGTCGCCGCACTGATCGAACTCGTCGTGGCCGGAACGCTCACCGACCGCCTGGCCCGGCAGGTGCTCGAGGGCGTCATCGGCGGCGAGGGCACTCCGCTCGAGGTCGTCGAGTCCCGCGGTCTCGCGGTCGTCTCGGACGATGGCGCGCTGATCGCGGCGATCGATGAGGCTCTGGCCGCCCAGCCCGATGTTCTGGCCAAGATCCGCGACGGCAAGGTTCAGGCGGCCGGAGCCGTGATCGGCGCCGTTATGAAGGCCATGCGCGGACAAGCGGATGCCGCGCGCGTGCGCGAGCTCGTGCTCGAGCGTGCCGGAGCGGCCGAGTAATGGGCCTCGGGAACACGCGCCAACCTGCCGCCGACGGGTACCCCGGTTCCCAGCCGGGTGCCCTCGGTGTGGGAGCGCAGGTCGTGGTGCGCTTGGACCGTGGTCGGTATCCGGACGCCGACGCCGAAGACCCGAGCGGAGTGATTGTGGCGGCCGGAGAACTCCAGGGCGCGGCCCTGTACGCCCCCGTTTCCGGACGGGAAACCGTATGGATCGTGGAATTCGACGAACCCTTCTACGGTCTCGACGGTTCTGGCCCGCACGCGTCGGCTCGGGTGGCGCAGAGCTCGCTCGAAGCCGCCCCCGAGGCGTAACCGTCGTGGAGCAGAAGCGCCCGGCCACCGCGCGGGACATCCGTCGCTGGCGCCGCTACCTGGCAGACGAACGGGCCGAAGCGACGGTGTACCGCGACCTCGCCGGACGCCGTAGCGGCGAGGAGCGCGAGATCCTGCTGGCTCTGGCCGACGCCGAGGGGCGCCACGAACAGCACTGGCGGCACCTTCTCGGTGACCAGGTCGGAGCCCCACACCGGGGCGCGATCCGCACCCGTTTCCTGGGGTTCCTGGCCCGCAGGTTCGGATCGGTTTTCGTGCTTGCCCTCGCCCAGCGTGCCGAGGCCCGCTCCCCGTATGACGCCGATACCGACGCCACAGACACCATGGCCGCCGACGAGCGCATCCACGAGGAGGTCGTGCGTGGGCTGGCCGCTCGCGGCCGGCAGCGGCTGGCTGGCACGTTCAGAGCCGCGGTCTTCGGGATCAACGACGGCCTCGTCAGCAACCTGGCCCTGGTGCTGGGCATCGGCGCCACCGGAGTGCCCGCCGCCACGATCCTCTTCACCGGTATCGCCGGTCTTCTCGCCGGGGCACTCTCGATGGGTGCCGGCGAATATGTTTCGGTACGGTCCCAGCGTGAGCTGCTCGAAGCCTCAACGCCGAATCCGGCCTCCCGGACTGTGCTGGCCCATCTCGATTTGGCTGCGAACGAACTGACCCTGGTCTATCGCGCGCAGGGGATGCCCCCGGAGAAAGCGGAGATCCATGCACGCGAGGTTCTGCGCACGGTGGCCATCGCGACCGGCCCGGTCGACGTCAAGAAGACCGGCGGCCTGGCTCCGGCGGTCGACGAGCACGAAGCCATCGGCACGGGAATCGGAGCGGCCACGTCGAGCTTCTGCTTCTTCGCCTCCGGGGCGATCCTGCCGGTGCTGCCGTATCTGTTCGGCCTCGACGGGATCACCGCGGTCATCGCGGCAGCCGTGCTCGTGGGGCTCGCCCTGCTGGCCACTGGCGCCATCGTCGGGCTGCTCTCGGGCGGGCCGCCCTGGCGGCGCGCCATCCGTCAGCTCATCATCGGTTTCGGTGCCGCCGGCGTCACCTATCTGCTGGGTCTTCTCTTCGGAACCTCGATCGCCTAACGCTGCTCCCGAGCCGCCGTGCTTGAGGTGGCCGCAATTCCGCTCAGAACGGCGCCGGTTGCTTCGTGTGCGCCTGCCGCACGGTCGGCTCCTATTCGGCCCTTTTTCCGGTGCACGGATGTTCGTGGCCGGTTCGCTGAGGAGGGTGCGCCCGGTCGGTGAGGTCCACTGCAGGGTTCTGCCGGGCAGGGGCACGAAGCTCCACCGGGTCTCGGACTGCTCGCTATATATGGGCTTCATGAGGGAGACGTTACGGGTACCCACTGACATTCGATGCCCCAGGTCGGCGACCGTCAGCGCCCTGTGGATAACCCGATCAAACTCATATTGCGGAGGAGGAGTGGTGCTCGCTGCGGGGCCTGCTTCGGGCATCCGTGATGGGGCGCGCCACCCGCATCCGTCCTCACGGTATTACGGAGATTTTTGGGGAAACGCCGGTCTGGGCGGCGTGTTGCGACAATCTCCGAAGTAAGTGACTACGGCCGCGACGGGTGCTCCGGGCTGGGCGGCAACGAGAGCGCCTGCGACTTCACGGTGAACCCCGACCAGTGCGAGATCTCCCACGCCGGCGACGAGGAGTACGCGGCGTAGATCTGGTACTGGTCCACTCCCATTGAGGACTGCCTCGACGGCCGCACCGATGTGAAGTGCACCGACTACTCCGACTGGACGACCGCCTGGCAGGAGATCAAGGGTTAGCGCGGCATCCCCATCCGGCCGAGCCGAATCGGAGGAATCATGACGGGTGACACGGCGACGCCGGGGCAACGGATGCCGGTGCCGCCGCACCGGGACACGCTCGCCCGGCGGGATTCGATCACGCTGAGCCGGCATCCGCGGCTTCGCCTGACGCTGATGCTGTCCACCCCTCTGCTCTGGCTCGGCCTGATCTACATCGTCGCCCTCGTTGCCCTCGTTGCCCTCGCCGCCCCGCTGATCACCTCTCTGTGGACGGTCGACAGCTTCACGGGCACCACCACACGGTCCTGGACGCTCGATAACATCATCACCGTGCTCCGGTTCGCTCTACCAGACGGTGACGACCTTCACCGCGGGGGCGGGCATCAAGACCCTGCCGATCTGGATTCTGGACAACCTGTTTCGCCCCAGCCAGGCACCGATCGTCAACGTCATCGCCGTGGTGCTGGTGCTGGTGCTGGTGTCGATCGTTTCGATCTACATCGCCCAACGCATTACCGGCTCGGAAAAGGAGAGCCGTTAGCCCCACGCCTGGCAGGTGCAGCCCGCGGGCTACGGCCGGCGCGGATCCCGGCCGGTCAGGGCGAGCAGCCGCGTCTGCAGCGGCGCGTTCTCGTCGGATGGTATCGGGGAGGCGAAGAGGCCGCTGGCCTCGAGGGTGTCCCGCTGGGGCTCGAAAACCGTCCAGACCGCCTCGATCAGGGCCGGGTCGAGGGACTCTTCGGCGGCCGTTGCCCGCGCCAAGTCCCAGGAATGGATCGTGACGTCGGAGACCTGCTCGCGCAGGTAGTCGGATGCCGCCACCGTGTCATACGACAGGGTCACCGGTGCGTCGGCCGGGGTCGTTGCCCAGGCTGCGGCCGCCAGCGCCGAATAGATGGCCCATTCCTTCGCGAGGTCCGGGCCCAGCGGGGTGAGTGAGCGCCGGGCGTCGAGCACCGAAAGGCCGCGCAGCAGCGCGGGGACCCACTGCTGTTCCAGCACCACGTGGCGCACCAACTCGGTCACGGTCCACTCGGTGTCCGGTGTGGCGGCGGCCCAGTCGGTGATCATGTCGACGCGGGCCCCGAACTCCTCGGCGGCCTTTTTCTGCAGCGCAAGCCAGTCATGCGTCATGGGACTCCCTCGGTAGAACGGGTGGAACGGATGCCCCTGCAACGCTACAACCGGCATCAGTCACCGTGCATTCCGTCACCGTGCATTCCGCCCCGGCGCTGTTTACGTTCTCCCGTCGCGGAATCGGTCGCGGCCTGTCGCCGGTCCGGGCTAGGGTCTCTCCATGAGCAGGCAGGACGCATGAGCAGGCAGGACGCATGAGCAGGCAGGACGGCAGCGATCGCACGGTCTCGACAGGCGCGGTCGACGACAGCACCGCGACCCTGCTCCACATCGACCTGGACGCGTTCTTCGCGTCAGTCGAACTTCTCGATCACCCCGAACTGGTGCACCGCCCGGTGATCGTGGGGCACCGGTCCGGGCGCTCGGTGGTCACGGCGGCGAACTACGTGGCCCGGCGCTACGGCGTCAATTCGGCCATGCCCATGGCGCTCGCCCTGCGGCGCTGCCCGGAGGCGGTGGTGCTCGAACCGCACATGGGGCGGTACAAGGAATACTCCGACCGGGTGATGCGCATCTTCGAAGAGTTCACGCCGCTGGTCGAGCAGCTGGGCATCGACGAGGCCTTCCTCGACGTGGCGGGTGCCCGGCGCCTGCACGGCACCCCGGCCGAGATCGGCGCGAAGATCCGGGCCCGGGTCAAGGCCGAAACCGGGCTCACCTGCTCGGTCGGCGCGGCGAGCACGAAGTTCGTCGCCAAGATGGCGTCGGGCCGGGCGAAACCCGACGGCCTGCTCGTGATCCCCGCCGACGAGACCCTCGCATTCCTGCATCCGTTGCCCGTCGGCACCCTGTGGGGGGTCGGCGCCACGACCGAGCAGGCGCTTCTCGGGCAGGGCCTGCGTCAGATCGGTGACCTCGCCCGCACCCCGCTCGCGGTGCTGCAGAAGTGCGTGGGCGACGCGTCGGGCCGCAAGCTGCACGAGCTTGCCTGGGGGAGGGACCCTCGGGTGGTCACGGTGGAGCACGAGGAGAAAAGTGTCGGCCACGAGGTCACCTTCGAATACGACGTGACGGATGTCGCCCGGCTCCGTAGCGAACTGCTGCGGCAGTCCGTTGCGGTGGCTGCCCGGCTGCGCCGCGCAGGCCTCGTCGGCCGCTGCGTGGTGCTCAAGGTGCGCTACACCGACTTCAGCACCGTCACCCGCTCCCGCACCCTGTCGGAACCGACCAGCGTCGGACGCCGGATCTACGAGGAGGTGGCTGCCAGCTTCGAGGCTCTGGCGGCCTCCGGCATCCGGGTGCGCCTCATCGGCGTGCGCGTTGAGCAGCTCAGCGGTGGCGACGGCACTGGCACCGGTCTCTGGGACCCCGACGACGACTGGCGGGGAGCCGAACGGGCCGTGGACTCGGTCACCGCAAGGTTCGGGCGCGGCACGGTGCGCCCGGCGTCGCTGCTGGATCCGGACACACCCTGATCAGGCCCACTCTGATCAGGCAACCGCAAACCAGACAGGGGGTAGCCTGAATCCATGACTAGCCTTCCAGAGAAGCTCGCAGATATCTCTCGTACCGCCGGCGTCAGGTCGGCCTACGGTGATCCGGTCCAGGTGGACGGCGTCACCCTGATTCCCGTTGCTCTCGTCTACTACGGCTTCGGCGGTGGCGAGGGTGACTCCGCCGCCACCGGCAGCGGGTCCGGCGGCGGGGGCGGCGGGGCATCCCTGCCGATCGGCGCCTACGTCAAATCGGGCACGACGGTGCGCTTCGAGCCCAACGTCATCTCGTTGCTCGCGGTCGGCATCCCGTTCCTCTGGGTGGCCGGCAAGGCGATCTCCCGCGTCGTCCGCGCCCTCAAACGCTAGCAGCGAAGGCTCCCAGCCGCCCGGTCGCCCCGCCACTCCGACTGAGGATGTCGGGCTGCTGACTGCGCTCCGGCGCTAGCA
Source organism: Cryobacterium sp. Hz7 (assembly GCF_004402815.1). Classification (NCBI taxonomy): domain Bacteria; kingdom Bacillati; phylum Actinomycetota; class Actinomycetes; order Micrococcales; family Microbacteriaceae; genus Cryobacterium; species Cryobacterium sp. Hz7. The sequence continues at coordinate 116,266 of NZ_SOFB01000053.1, read as the reverse complement.
GTGCCCGCCGGCCAGCTCGATGAGTGAGTCTCCATGGCCGAGGTTGAGGGGGGTTCGCGGATCGCGGGCTCCGTTGCGCTTGTTCCCGATTCCGACGCGCGTTTTCCCGCGGACAGCGACGCGGTGGATGAACGTAGGCTCTAACCGCCGCGTCTTTCGAGTCCGCGGACCTGCGGCACATCCGTCCCGAACGAATTCGACGGAGATTGTGCCCTGAACAGCGCATTTGGGCTCAAAAACGGGTGTTGATCGATGAATCTCCGTCGAATTGGTTCGGTGCCGGGCACGGCGTTCCGCCCGTGACGACCAGCAGACACTCCGGCTGAGGGAGTTGGGCGGCTGGGTGCGCTCCGGCCCTGTCAGTGCCCGCCGAACCGCTCGTCGCGAGCCGGATCGGCCCCGAACACGTCTGGGACGCCGTCGTTGTCGGCGTCGAGCGCCTCTTTGGCGGCGATGCGCCCGTAGTGCCGGTTGCGGCTCCGCAGCACCACGGTCGCGAGTAGTGCCGCCAGCAGCGAACCGGTCAGGATAGCCACCTTGGCGTGTTCGTCGTGCGGACTACCCTGCCCGAAAGCCAGCTCGCTGATCAGCAGCGACACCGTGAAGCCGACACCGGCGAGCATGGCGACGCCGATCACATCCACCCAGGCCAGGTCCGGGTCAAGGGCGCCCCGGGTGGTCTTGGTGACCAGCCAGGTGGCGAGCATGATGCCAACCGGCTTGCCCACCACCAGGGCTACGACGATTCCGATCGCGACCGGGTCGGTGAGGGCCGTTGTCAGGCCTGACACGCCGCCGATCGTGACCCCGGCGGAGAAGAACGCGAACACCGGCACGGCGAAACCGGCCGAGAGCGGGCGGATGCGGTGCTCGAGGTTCTGCGCCAGGCCCGGGCCGGCGTCGGGTCCGCCGCCACGTCGGCTGCGCAGCACGGGCACGGCGAAGCCGAGCAGCACTCCGGCCACCGTGGCGTGGATGCCGGAGCCGTGCACGAGAACCCAGGTGGCGAGGCCGAGCGGCAGCAGAACGGCGCCCGCGGCCCACCTGGTGGTGCCGAACAGATAGGAGTGCGTATGCGCCAGAAAGGCGAAGAGGCTCAGCGGCACGATGGCGAGCAGCAGCAGAACAGGCTGGAGGTCGCCGGAATAGAAGAAGGCGATGATGGCGATGGCGAGCAGGTCGTCGACCACGGCCAGGGTCAGCAGGAAGATGCGCAGAGCGCTGGGCAGTTTGGAGCCGATCACGGCGAGCACGGCCACGGCGAAAGCGATGTCGGTGGCGGTGGGGATGGCCCAGCCTCGTAACATTTCCGGCCCCGAGCTGAACACGATGGCGGTGAAGATCACAGCCGGAACGATGACGCCGCCGACGGCCGCGGCGACCGGGACGACCGCGCGGCTGAAGGTGCGCAGATCGCCGGCGACGAACTCACGCTTGAGTTCGAGCCCGGCAATGAAGAAGAAGATCGCCAGGAGTCCGTCGGCGGCCCACGCGCCGAGGCTCAGATTGAGGTGCCACGGCTCGTAGCCGATCTGAAAGTCCCGCACCGCATAGTAGAAATCGGAGGCCCCGGTGTTGGCCAGGGTCAGCGCGAGAACCGTCGCCACCAGCAGGAGAGCGCCGCCCACGGTCTCTTTGCGCAGGATCGTCGAGACGTGCAGGTACTCGGGATAGCTGCTGCGGCGAAAGACGTTAAGTTTCGGGGTGGGAGGAAGAGGTGATGGTTTCGGCATGGACGAGCCTCAGTCAATCAGGATTTTGTGGCACACGGACATTGCTGTCGACCAGACTTCCCGACACACCACGTCGAGCGTACCGCGTTCGGGCGGTCAACGCCGCCCGCGCCAGCTACACCGCCAGCGTCCCAGCCGCTGGCGGGAGCCCGGCCCTTCCCGCCAGCTGCGGGGGATGTGCCAGGGTCCGCGCACGGGTAGCCCGCGTCGCATCCGTCGTCGCCGCAAAATGAAGTGGCGCAGCAACAGAAGCAACAGCCCGGCGAGGATCAGGGGAACGGTGAACGTCATTCGCGCCCGACAGTGATGCGGGGGCGAGGCGAGGACTCCATCCCGCGAGTCTAGGCCGAGGTCTATACTTGAATCGAACACGGGAGTCCGGTCAACCGGGCTGAGAGGAAGCTTCTGAAGCTTCGACCGTCGAACCTGATCTGGATCATGCCAGCGCAGGGAGGCAAATTTTCTCGTTCCCGTGCCCTGGAACCATCTACGGAAAGGGCACGACCAGTGCACGCTACAACAACTCTTCTCACCTCCACCACGTCCCGCCAGCCGCGTAACTTCCGGTGGCGGGTCGTCGACATCGTCATCGCCAGTGTCATCGGCGTGGCCAGCGGGCTCATCTTCGTCGTCTGGAACCAGGCGTACAACCCGCTCAGCGGCCTGCTCACCCCGCTGCTGCCGGGCCTGCAGGCTCTCCTGGGCGGCGGATGGCTGTTCGCCGGCGTGCTCGGCGGCCTCATCATCCGCAAACCCGGCGCCGCGCTCTACACCGAGCTGCTGGCGGCGGTCGTGTCGACTCTGGTCGGCGGCACCGCCTGGGGAGCCACCATCCTGGTCTCCGGCCTGGTGCAGGGTCTCGGCGCGGAGCTGGTCTTCGCGCTGTTCTTCTACGCCAACTACCGCCTCGTCGTGGCCCTGCTCGCCGGCGCGGGTGCCGGCCTTGCCCTCGCCGTCAACGACCTGTTGCTCTGGTACCCCGGATCGGCCGTTCCCTTCATCACCATCTACACCGCCTCCTCGATCGTCTCCGGCATTGTCGTGGCCGGACTGCTGTCCTGGCTGGCCATGCGTGGCCTCGCCCGCACCGGGGCACTGTCGCGGTTCGCCGCCGGGCGATCGAACCGCACCCAGGTCTAGGGGGACGGCGATGACACCGGCAGCAGCGGCATCCGTCTCGGGAGCGTCCGTCGTGGCCCGCGGCTGGGGATGGCGGCATGCCGGGCGGCGGGGCTGGGCCGTCAACGGCCTCGACCTGAGAATCGAGCCGGGCGAGCGCGTGCTGCTGCTCGGCGCCTCCGGGGCCGGCAAATCCACTCTGCTGCACGCCCTCGCCGGGGTTCTCGGCGGCGACGAGGAGGGCGAGCAGCGCGGTCAGCTGCTTGTAAACGGCGCCGAGCCGACCGCAGCGCGCGGCCAGGCCGGGCTGCTGCTGCAGGACCCTGACTCCCAGGTGATCCTGGCGCGGGTGGGCGACGACGTCGCCTTCGGCTGCGAGAACCTGGGGGTGCCCCGCGAAGAGATCTGGCGCCGGGTGAGCGACGCCCTGGACATGGTCGGCCTGAACCTGCCGCTCAGCCATCCGACGTCGTCGCTGTCGGGTGGACAGAAGCAGCGCCTCGCCCTCGCTGGGGTGCTGGCGATGCGGCCGGGGCTGCTGCTGCTCGACGAACCCACAGCGAATCTCGACCCTGGAGGCGTGCTGGATGTGCGCGATTCCGTTGCCCGCGTGCTCGAGAACTCCGCGGCGACGTTCATCGTGATCGAACATCGGGTCGCCGTCTGGCAGAACCTTGTGAACCGGGTGATCGTGCTCGACGCGGCCGGGGGAGTGCTGGCCGACGGCCATCCCGACGACGTGCTGACCAGGCAGGGGGAACGGCTCGCGGCCGCGGGTGTCTGGGTGCCCGGGCGGGGCAACGGCCTGACTGCATCGCGGCGCGAGACCAGCTCGGCGTCGGCGCCCGGCTCGGTCCCTCTGCTCCGCACGCCCGGCCTCGCGGTCGCGCGCACGCGCGCCGACGTGCTCGCCCGGGACATCGACCTCACGGTGCACGCCGGCACCGCTCTGGCAGTCACCGGACCGAACGGCGCCGGCAAATCGACCCTGATGCTCACCCTCGCCGGCCTGCTAAAACCGGCCGGGGGAGCGGTTCTCGCGAGCCCGGAGTTCGCCGGCGGGGCCGACGAGGAACCGATCCGCTGGAAGTCCCGCCAGCTGCTCACCCGCATCGGCACTGTGTTCCAGAGCCCGGAGCACCAGTTCGTGGCCGCCACCGTGCGGGCCGAACTCGCCGTAGGGCCGCGCGCCCTCAAACGGCCGGAGGCGAACATCAATGCCCGGGTCGACGAGGTGCTGCAGCGCCTGCGCCTGGATCACCTGGCCGAGGCGAACCCGTTCACCCTCTCCGGCGGAGAGAAACGTCGGCTGTCGGTGGGCACCGTGCTGGCCACCCAGCCACGACTGCTCATGCTCGACGAGCCCACCTTCGGCCAGGACCTGCGCACCTGGCGGGAGATCGTGGCCCTGCTCGACGAACTCCTGCGGGAGGGCACCGCGGTGGTCGCCGTCTCGCACGACACCGACTTCGTGGTCGCCCTGGCTGACCGGGAGTACCATCTGGCCGGGCGGGCCGGCCGCAGCGTCACGCCGCGGGCGGCGGTGTCCCGGTGAGCGTGCTGACGCCTGCCCGGGGAACCCAGGCCATCTTCCGGATCAACCCGGTCGCGAAGCTGGCCGCCGCGCTGCTGCTGGCGGGCGTGCTCATCCTCACCATCGACTGGGTCTCCGCAGTCGTCGCCCTCGCCTGCGAGTTCGTGCTCTTCTTCTGGGCCGGGCTGTCCCTGAAGGCCTTCGCGGTGCGCACCCTGCCGGTCTGGATCGCCGCACCCACCGCCGGCGTCACCACCCTGCTCTACGGGCAGGCGGCCGGGGCGGTCTATTGGTCTTTCGGGCTGGTGAACGTGACCGAGGGATCACTCGAGCTGGCCATCGCCACGACCCTGCGCATCCTCGCCATCGGACTGCCGTCGGTCGTGCTCTTCGTGACCGTCGACCCCACCGACCTGGCCGACGGCCTCGGCCAAGTCGTGAAACTGCCGGCCCGCTTCGTGCTTGGCGGTCTGGCCGGGCTGCGCCTGGTCGGCCTGTTCCTCGAGGACTGGCGCGCCCTCGAATTGGCCCGGCGGGCCCGCGGCATCGCGGACCGCGGCGTCCTGCGCCGGCTGCTCAGCCAGGCCTTCGCCCTGCTGGTGCTGTCGATCCGGCGCGGCAGCAAACTCGCGACGGCGATGGAGGCCCGCGGGTTCGGCGCCTCGGTGCGGCGCACCTGGGCCCGCCCCTCCAGCTTCCGGGGGCGCGAGGTGGCCCTGGTCGGCATCGGTCTGGCCGTGGCCCTGCTCTCGGTGAGCGTCTCCGTGGCGACGGGAAGCTGGAACTTTGTCCTCACCTGATCTGCCCACGGCCGCCCTCGAACCGGCCGCCCCCGATCCGGTCGGTGACCGACGGATGCTGCTGGCCCCCGTGCTCCGCGACCTTGCCGCCGCCGGGGTGGCGCCCGTCGTTCTCATCGACGGGCCGAGCGGCGCCGGCAAGAGCACCCTCGCCGACGCGCTTGTCGTCGCCTGGCCGGGACCGCTCCGGCCCACCCTGGTGCGGCTGGATGACATCTACCCCGGCTGGCAGGGGCTGGACGCCGCCGTCACGCACCTGCGCGAACAGGTGCTCGCCCCGAGAAGACTGGGCCGGCCCGCCGCCTGGCGGCGCTATGACTGGGAGCGGCGCGAGTTGGCAGAATGGCACCCGGTCGACCCGGCCCGCCCGCTGATCGTGGAGGGCTGCGGAACCCTGGCGGCCGCCCACGCGCCACTCAGCGACATCCGGGTCTGGCTGGCCGCCGACGACCGCATCCGCAAGCAGCGGGCCCTCGCCCGGGACGGCGAACTGTTCCGGTCGCACTGGGACCAGTGGGAAGCGGGCTGGGACGCTTACCGAGAGCGGGAGGCGCCCGAGCGGCAGGCGACGATCCGGCTGGCCGGGACCCCGGACATCCGTCGCCCGTAAGTCGGTGCCCGGGACTAGGTTGGAGGCATGGCTGATCAAGGTGCTGAAAATGTCGTTTACACCGCGGAATTCATTGACGGTCCCCTCGCGGGCCAGGTCGACACCCGGGTGCTGATCCAGGGCAAACATGACGCCCGGGTCAGCATGATGGCCGCCGTCGAGGGGGTCGAAACGCTGTTCTGGTACGACGAGGAGGACGTGCGCGATGTGCAGGGCCGCGTGCACGTGCGCTACCGGTTCGACGCGGGCGAGAGCGACCCGTTCCTGCCGACCGGCGAGCGCGAGTAGCCGCAGACCAGTAGCCGGCGGGCGGTCGCGGCAGCCTTTCGCCGCTAGCGGTCCGCGGCGATCAGCGCCGAGATCATCGGCACGGGGTGCAGGAGCCGCCAACCGAGGCCCGGCGCGCTGATCGTGCGGTCGAGCACCAGCGTCGACGTCACCTCGGTGCCCCCGGTCTCCACCGTGACCCGGCCGACGGTCTTGCCCGCCCGGCCGGTCGACACCGTCTCCAGGATCACCTCCGCGTCGCCCGGCGCCTGGGCCTGCCAGCCGTACGTCGTCGTGGCCGTGCGCACGGTTCCGGAGGCCTCGGCCCCCCACGGTGTGCTGAACTCCACGTAGGCGTCACCCTGGGCGAGGGTTGGCAGCTCGCGTACCCCGGCGCGGGCGCTCTCCATCAGGGCGGTGACGTCACTGGTCAGGGTGTCGTAATCGGGTTCGCCGAGCAGGGCACCGGCAAAGGTGTAGGTCGAGTCCGGGCCCTGCACCTGACCGGTGAAGAGAAAACAGACGCCCGCCCCGTCCGTGTAGCTGCGGGTGATGCCGGTGACGCCCTCCTCGGCCAGGAACGCCGTGGTGTTGTCCACGCCGCGCTGGCCCACCAGGGCGGAGGCCGGCTGGGAGAGGATGGCACCGATCACCGGGTCGGCGGCGGCCAGGCCGGCCAGCCGGGCAAGGTCGGTGGCCGTTCCGACGCTTTCGTCGTTGAGCCCGGTGGCGTCGGCGACACGAGTGCCGTCGAGGCCCTGCTTGCCCAGCCAGGCGTTGGCGGCGGCGCTGTAGGCGTCGAGGGAGCCGAAGGCCCAACGCGCCAGCGTGTCGGCGTGATTGTTGCTGGAGCCGAGGATCATCGCCTGGAGCAGCTCGGTCTCGGTCCACAGTTCGCCCGGGAAGACCACGACGGTGCGGGCACCGGAATTGCCGTAGTCGATGTAGTCCTGGTAATCCGCGGCCGTGATCGGGATCTGAGGCCCCGTCTCACCAAGGGTCAGCGGTTTCGCGTCGAGCACGACCAGGGCGGTCACGATCTTCGTCGCCGCGGCCATCGGCAGCGGTTCGGCCGTGCCGGCCACGGCGAGAGGCAGGGTGGTGGCGAGAGCGTCGGCGTCCAGCGCCGTCGTCTCCGGGAAGGCCGGATCGGGTGTGACCGTGGCCAGGCCGATGACGGCGCTGCCGCCGGTGGCCGGCAGCGCGGGCGGGAACGGAACCGACTCGCCGGCCGCCGGCGTGACCAGCGTGGCGGTGGCCTCAGGCAACGGCCCCAGTAGGGTGGCCGGCCCGTAGACGCCGACGGACAGGATGACGAGGGCGCCGACCGTGGCGCCGATGACGCGGGCAGGCCGGGATCTACTCATGACGCAAGGCTAACGGTGGTTGGTCATCCCCAGCCGAGGTCGTGCAGCCTGTCGTCGTCGATGCCGTAGAAATGGGCGATCTCATGCACCAGAGTGATGTGCACCTGGTCGCGCAACTCCCCGAGATCCGCGCAGAGCTCCAGCAGCGGCTCCCGGTAGAGCACGATCCGGTCCGGCATCTCACCGAAGCCGTACTGCCCGCGCTCGGTCAGGGCAACCCCGTCATAGAGCCCGAGGGTGTCCATCGTGCCGTCTTCGGGTCGGTCCTCGACCACGAAGATCACGTTGTCCAGGCCGTCGACCATGTCGTCGGGCAGGAGGTCGAGCTCGTCGACGACGAGACGCTCGAACTCCTCGTGAGTCAGCTGCGGCATCCGTTCAGCATCTCACATTCGTTCAGCCTCTCAGGGAGCCGGTCAGCCGTTGATCGTGATGGTGCTCAGGCCGCCGTCGGTGACGCCCCAGGTCTTGAGGATCTCGCCGTAGGAGCCGTCGTCGACCATGGACTGCAGGGCAGCCTGCACGGCCGCTGCCATCCCGGAGTCCTTCGCCACGGCCATGCCGTACGGTGCCTCGTCGAAGGAGGTGCCGGCCTTCTGCAGCTTGCCCGCGGTCTGCTGGATCGCGTAGAGGGTGACCGGGGAGTCTGCGCTGAAGGCGTCGGCCTGGCCGAGCACAGTGGCGTTCGTGGCCAGGTCCTGGGTGTCGAACTTGAGCTTGTCGATCGGGGGCTTTCCGGCGGCGACGCATGCGGCGCTCTTGGCCGGGATTTCGTCGGTGTCCTCGTAGGTGGTGGACTGCACGGCGATCTTCAGGCCGCAGGCGTCGTCGGGGTCGACGGTGGTGCCGGTGGCGGAGGCCCACTGGATGCCGGCCGTGTAGTAGTTGACGAAGTCGACCTGCTCCTGGCGCTTCAGGTTGACGGTGAAGGACGAGTTTCCCAGGTCCATCTCGCCGCCGATGATGCTCGGGATTATGGTGTCGAAATTCGCGACCTTGTAGTCGGCGGTCAGACCCAACTTCGCGGCAACCGCGGCGCCGAGTTCGACTCCCCAGCCGATCGGGTTGCCGGAATCGTCCTTGAACTCGTTGGGGGAGTAATTCGGGCTCGTGCCGATCACGAGCGTGTCGGAGGCGCGGACCTTCTCCGGGAGCAGCGCCGAGGCGGCGGCATCTTCGGTCACGGTCTTGGCGGGCGCGGTGGCGTCGGCTCCGGGAACCGGCACAGTGTTGTCGACGCAGCCGGTGAGCAGGGAGGCGGCCACCGCAGCGACGGCGGGGAGGGCGAAACGAGCACGCATGGAGAGATCCCTTTCAGCTGTCCCGGACGCCGTTGGATCGGCGGGGAGGCCGAGGCGAGGACACCATTTCGGTGAGGCGTTTCGATGCCGGAAATGCGAACGCGCGGCCGGATCCGAGGGCCCGGTCGCGCGTTCGATGGACTGTTTCTGCGTGTTTCAATTGGGGTGAGTAACGGGGCTTGAACCCGCGGCCTTCCGGACCACAACCGGATGCTCTACCAGCTGAGCTATACCCACCATGCGCTGCTTTCTCATAGAGAAGGCAACTTGACAAGTGTATTACATGTTCGCAGCGAAAATGTTCACGGCTTCGGCCGCGCTGTTCTTCGCCTGTTGGCTGGACGGCCCGGGGTCGGCCACGAACACGGTTTGGCGGTAGTACGCCAGTTCGCGGATGGATTCGAGGATGTCAGCCAGGGCGCGGTGTCCGCCGTCTTTCGCGGGGGCGTTGAAGTACACCCGAGGGTACCAGCGGCGTGCGAGTTCCTTGATCGAGGACACGTCGACGTTGCGGTAGTGCAGCTGGGCGTCGAGGCGAGGCATGAATTTCATCAGGAAGGCCCGGTCGGTGCCGATGGAATTTCCCGCCAGCGGAGCCCTCTGCTCGGCCGGGATGAACTGCAGTACGTATTCCAGCACCAGGGTCTCGGCCTCGGCGGCGCTGATTCCGTTCGGGATCTCGTTGATCAGCCCGCTGGTCTCGTGCATGTTGCGCACGAAGTCGTTCATGTTCTCCAGCGACGCCTGATTCGGCTTGATGATGAGGTCGAGTCCCGGGTCGATGATGTTCAGGTCGTAATCGGTGATCACTACAGCGATCTCCACCAACTCGTCGGAATCAATGTCCAAACCGGTCATCTCGCAGTCAATCCACACCAACCGGTCACTACTTTTTTTCATGTGCCGAGTCTAACGGCGGACGCCGACCGGCCCTGTTGCGCTGATCCCGGCAGCGGTGCGACTGAGACGTTCGCTCCGTAGACTACCTCGCATGGAATTGACGTACTTCTCCTCCGCCTTCTGTGAGCCCTGCATGCAGACCCGGGCAGTCCTGGCCGAGGTCGAACGCCTCGTGCCCCAGGCGACCGTGCGTGAGCTCGACGTGGTGCGGGACGTCGCGGAAGCCGAGGCCGACGGCATCCGGATCACCCCCACGGTGATCATCCGGGACGCGGCCGGGATCGAGGCCTTCCGGGCCACGGGTGTGCCGACACTCGCCCAGGTGCTCGTGGCGGCCGCGAAGGCCGTTTGAGCGCCGGCGGGCCGGGTCTGCGGTATTGTTGATCGTTCTTCGCCCCCGTAGCTCAGTGGATAGAGCAGCGGCCTTCTAATCCGCTTGTCGTAGGTTCGATTCCTACCGGGGGCACCGCACAACACCCGTGAATCCTGTTGCTCTACCCTCGGTTTGGTAGATTCGGGAAATGCGAGAACTACAGGCGCGAATCATCGCGGAGCTGAACGTGTCCCCCCATATCGATGCATCCTCCGAGGTTCGCCGCAGAGTGCAGTTCCTCGCGGACTACCTGCTCCGAACGGGGGCACAGGGCCTCGTGCTCGGCATCAGCGGGGGTCAGGATTCCAGCCTGGCCGGCCGTCTGTGCCAGCTGGCCGTGGAGCAGCTCGCCGAGGCGGGACATTCGGCCATCTTCCAGGCCGTGCGCCTGCCGTACCGGGTGCAGCGGGACGAGGAGGACGCGCAGCTCGCCCTGGAATTCATTCGTCCTGCGTCGACCGTCACCTTCGACATCAAGCGCGCCGTCGACGGCATCGAAGCGGAATTCGCCGATGCGACGGGCCGCCCGCTGCCGGACTTCGACAAGGGAAACGTCAAGGCCCGGGTGCGCATGGTCGCCCAGTATGCCCTCGCCGGCTCGGCCGGCCTGCTGGTCGTGGGCACCGACCACGCCGCCGAGGCGGTCACGGGATTCTTCACCAAGTACGGCGACGGCGGCACGGACATCCTGCCGCTGACCGGACTGACCAAGCGTCAGGGGCGAGCGCTTCTGGTCGAGCTGGGGGCGCCGGACCGGTTATACCTCAAGGCGCCGACTGCCGACCTTCTCGACGACAACCCCGGCCAGACCGACGAGGCCAACCTGGGGTTGCGGTACGAGCAGATCGACGACTTCCTGGAAGGGCTGCCCGTCGACGATCTCGTCGCCGAGACGATCGAGAACCGCTACCTCGGCACCGAGCACAAGCGCCAGGTCCCGGCATCGATGTTCGACGAGTGGTGGCGCTGACTCGTGAGAGCTGTGAGCCGCCGCCGCCTCGCTCGGGAGCGCGGCGGCGGCTCACGGACGTCTAGCTCTGGAGCGGGGTGGGGCGCACTTCCAGTGCCTGCACGTCGTCGAGGAGGCGCTGGGTCTCCGTCGACGCCGAGGCCGTTCCAGACGCATATTGTAGCGGGGCAGGCACGGGCGCGGCCGGCGCGGCGGTGAACTGGTCGTGGTGCTGCTGGGCGGTCCAGGCATCCTGCTCGGCGAGGAGGTTCTTCTCGGTGCTGTTCTTGGAGACCTTCCACCGGTCGAGGTCGCTCTGGAAGATCTTGCGGGTGCGGCCCGGCTTGTCCTGCCATTCGACCAGGCGGTCGCGGAACTCGAGCAGCGCGGGCTCGAGCTGGTACCCGAACGTGGCCGAGGTGCGCTTGAGCTCAGCGAGTTGATGCGCGGCCCAGTTCGCGGCGACGCCCGAACCCTTGATCGGCAGGAGGCGTAGCTGCACGTCGGCCTGGCCCACCGCGCGGTCCGCCATGACCTGCTCCTGCGGCGTGAGCGAGTTCCAGACGGATGCCTCGGTCGCGGCATCCACGAGGGTGCCGATCACGGCCGCCTTGAGAGCCCGGTCGTTCTGCGCCAAGAGGCGTTTGATCGCCCCGCGGGAGATCACCGCCGCCAGAAGGCTGGCGACGACGATCGAGACGATGAGCACCACGGCGCTGAAAACCATGGACTGATTGCTGGCTGCCGTGAGCCAGGATACGAAACTATTCCACCACTGCATGAGCGCACTTTACCGGCGTCTCGTCCCGATCTCCGGGAGCGGCGCGGCGTGCCCTGCGGAGAGGTGCGTGCAGTCAGCGGAAGCAGTCGGCCGCGTCGTCAATGCGCCAGAACGAACCGACGTTCATTGTGCGGGTGGCGGCGAGCAGGCGCCGCGCGGCGAAGTGGTCGCCGTCGACCTCGGTGCGCCGCTCGATGTGCCCGAGCACCATGCCGGACCGGTTCGAGACCCGCCAGAGGCCGTCTTTCACGGGAACAAACTGCAGACCGCGGATGACCGGCAGTCGGGGAAGTGGGGACGCTGGTGTGGACATGGAATTCTCCGAGATCGACCGTACGCGGGTGAGGGTCCCCTCAGGCTACGGAGAGCCACCGACAGTGGTTTCGGCGCTACCGCAGAGGTCCGTTCAGCAAAACCATGTCCTGGCTGGCCAGGTCGAGGTCCACAACCCGGTTCGGACGTGCGGTCTGGGCGACGACGATGCCCGCGAGCACAAGGACCACCCCCGCCATCTGCAGCCCGTCGAGGGACTCGCCGAGCCAGAGGAACGCGAACGCGAAGGCGAAGATCACCTCTGAGGCAGACACGATGCCGGCCGCCGTGGCAGTCAGTCGGCCGAGCGCCATGTACGAGAACAGATACGGGGCGAAGGAGCCGAACACGCCGTTCCACAGCGTCAGCAGCCACAGCGGGAGAGACACCGCCCCGAGGTTGCCGTTCAACGCGACATCCTGAACCAGGGTCTGCGGCTCGACCTGCCACCAGGCGCTGAACACGAGCCAGAACGCGCTGGCGAAAAGCATGGACCAGAACGACACGGCCAGTGGCGAGGTCGCGGCGACCTGCCGCTCCCCGACCAGGAAATACACTGCCAGGCAGATTGCGGCGAGGATTCCCGCCAGCACACCCAGTTCAGAGAGGGTGCTGGCCCAGATCTGGGCGACGACGGCCATGCCGATCAGAACGCAGCCGATGGCCAGCCAGATGCGGGATTTGACCCGCTCCTTGAAGACGAACCGGGCGACCAGGGCGACGATCAGCACCCCGGTGTACTCGAGCATGAGCGCGATGCCCACCGGCAGCAGACTGATCGCCACTGCGTAGAACCACTGGATCAGGGCGACCCCGGCCACCCCCAGGATGGCCATTACCGCGAGCTGGCGCAGGCTGATGCGGAACGCCCGCCGGTTGGTCACGAGCAACAGACCGCCGGCCAGGAGGGCGACGACCGTGACCCGGAAGAAGGTCAGCTGGGCCGGGGACAGGCCCGCATCCACGATCACCTTGGTGGTGCTGCCGTTGAGGCCGAAGAGCAGCGACGCGAGGAGAGCGTAGAGGTAGCCCACTTCGCTCAGCCCAGACCGGTGCCGTGCACGGCGTACGGTTCGATCTCGTCGATTTCGATCTGGGTGAGAGGCGGGGCATCCAAGGCCGCCACGGTCTGCTCGAGCTGGTTCAGGCTGCTCGCGCCGACCAGCACACTGGTCACCGACGGCTGGCGCAGGATCCAGGTGACCGCCAGCTGGGCCAGCGTCTGGCCGCGCGCGGCGGCAATCTCGTTCAGGGCGCGGGCACGGCCCTGGTAGGTGTCGGTGAGAACGTCCTCCGACAGGAAATCGCTCGTCGCGACCCGCGAGCCTGCCGGAACGGTGCCGTCCAGGTAGCGGTCGGTGAGAAGTCCCTGTGCGAGCGGCGAGAAGACGATGCTGCCCATGCCGAGCTCGTCGAGCACGGGGAAGAGCCCGTCTTCGATGTGGCGGTCGAACATCGAGTAACGCGGCTGGTGGATCAGGAGGGGGATCTTGTGCTCGGCCAGCGCCGCCGCCGCGGCCCGCGTCTGCTCGGGGGTGTAGCTGGAGATGCCGACATAGAGGGCCTTTCCCTGCTGCACCGCCGACGCCAGCGCGCCCATGGTCTCCTCGATGGGAGTCTCCGGGTCCGGCCGGTGGGAGTAGAAGATGTCGACGTAGTCGACGCCGAGCCGGCCCAGGCTCGCGTCGAGGGAGGAGAGCAGGTACTTGCGAGAACCGAAGTCGCCGTAGGGGCCCGGCCACATGTCGTAGCCGGCCTTGCTGGAAATGATCATCTCGTCGCGGTAGGCCCGGAAATCTTCGGCGCAGATGCGGCCGAAGTTGGTCTCGGCGGCTCCGGGAGGAGGACCGTAGTTGTTGGCCAGGTCGAAGTGGGTGACCCCCAGGTCGAAGGCACGGCGCAGGATGGCGCGTTGGGTCTCGATCGGGCGCTCGTGGCCGAAGTTGTGCCAGAGGCCGAGAGACAGCGCCGGCAGTTTGAGGCCGCTCCGTCCGACGCGTCGGTAGGTCATGTCGGCATAGCGGTTCGGAGCTGGCACGAAGGTCATGCCGTTACTCTAGGGGTGTGCAAACTTTTGTGGTCGCAGGTGGATGTTTCTGGTGTCTCGATGCCGTGTATCGGGTGTTGCGTGGCGTGAGCGAGGTGGTTTCCGGGTATACCGGGGGAGGGGCTCAACGGCCAACGTATGAGTCGGTGTGCACGGGCCGTACCGGCCACGCCGAGGCCATCGCCGTGACGTTCGACCCGGAGGTCATCCCGGCCAGCGTCATCCTCGACGTGTTCTTCTCGCTGCACGACCCGACCCAGCTGAACCGCCAGGGCGCCGACGTGGGCACCCAGTACCGGTCGGCGATGTTCTATGCCGACGACGCGCAGAAGCGGCTCTTCGAAACCGCTCGCACTCGCGCCGCCGAATGGTGGGGCGGCGGCGTCGTCACCACGATCGATCCGCTCGGCGAATACTTCGTAGCCGAGGACCACCACCAGGACTTCTTCGCCAAAAACCCAGGTCAGGGCTACTGCATGGCCGTCGCGCTGCCCAAGGTGAACAAGATCCGCAAGTCCTACGCCGAATACCTCCTCTAGCAGCGCGAGTTCGTGTACTCGTAGGCGGCGAGTATCGCCGAGCGCGGCGAAATGAACGGGTTTTCTAGCTGCCGTGCCAGCGCCGCCGAGACCGCCGTGCGGAAACCCGGAGCCAAACGAATTCGACGGAGATTTTGCCCAAAGCGGCACTAGAAACTGGGAAAGAGCGCTTTCACAGGAGAATCTCCGTCGAATTGGTTCGGCATCGACCGCGGCGCGCACCCGGACCCTCTCCGTCAGAAGCGAGCCCAGCCCTCCCCAGCTGCGGGGGGCGGTCATTCGGCACAGGTTCCGGATGCCGCGGCCGCGCGTCGTCCTGCCGCCGCACACTCGGAGTACGCGATCTGGGGCGGCGGAGACGGGCACGAGCCGTCGCTCCAGGTCGCGTGTTCCGGGCATTCGTCCGGGGCTCACAGGATGAGGGAGACCGTAATGAGCGACAGCATCACCGTGACCGGAATCGTGGCCACCACGCCCCGTCACCTCGTGACCAGTTCGGGGCTGGCCATCACGTCGTTTCGGCTGGCATCAAGCCAGCGTCGCTTCGACCGTGTGAAACAGACCTGGGTTGACGCCGAGACCAACTGGTACACGGTGTCCTCCTTCCGGCAGCTCGCCCACAACGTGGAGCGCTCGGTGCAGAAGGGTGAGCACGTAGTCGTGGCGGGGCGGTTGCGCATCCGGCCGTGGGAAAATGCCGACCGCAACGGTACCTCGGTCGAGGTCGAGGCAGAGACCGTCGGGCACGACCTGGCCTGGTGCAGCACCGTCTACACGCGCTCGCCGCCGCCCGGCGCAGCGTCGGCGCCACATCCGACCGAGCCCACGGACGGCTTCCTACCTGCCGATACTGACGACGCACCCCCGATGCGCGACGAGGCAGAGTCCGCGGCGCTAGTCGGGGTCGATTCCTGATGGCGGCAACTCGGCACAGTGTCCGGCACAGTCACCGGGACAGTGACCGGAATAGACTCTCGGGGACACGGGGCATCTGGCAGACTCAGAGGTCTGACCGCACCGCGGTCGCGGAAGGACCACGTGCCGGCACCATCAGATCGGGAAACCCGTAGTCGTCGAACCGGCATCCGTTCCCCACGCACCGGTAGCGCGTTGCTGCTCGGGCTGGCCGTCACGGTCAGCCTCGCGGCCTGCTCGGCGGCACCGGCCGCGACTTCCTCGAGCACGGCCACGGCGTCGGCGTCGGCGTCGGCTCGTCCGACCGCGAGCGCGGCGCCCATACCCGCGCCGCAGCTACAGCCGGAGAAGGATGCCGCGGCGAACCTGGCCTACTTCGACAGCGTCGCCACGGCGGTCGTCACCGCCGACGAGAATGCCGGCGGGCGGGCATTCGTGGACGCGCTGGGGGCCTCCGGCTTCGACCGGGCCCAAATGGAGGTTACCTTCGACGAGACCAACATCGACCTCCCAGCGGACTCTATCCAGTTCTCCGTTCGGTTCAACGGCGAATGCCTGATCGGGCAGAACGGACCGGCCACGGGCGGGTACCACAGCGCGGTCACGGCGATCCTCGCATCCGGAACGTGTCTGGTCGGGGCCACGCGGCAAATAGACTGGTAAGCACTATGGCTGAATTTATCTACACGATGGTCCGCGCTCGCAAGGCGGTCGGCGACAAACTGATCCTCGACGACGTCACCATGTCGTTCTTCCCCGGCGCCAAAATCGGTATCGTGGGGCCGAACGGCGCCGGAAAATCCACGATCCTGAAGATCATGGCCGGGCTGGACACCCCCAGCAACGGCGAGGCGAAGCTCTCGCCCGGCTACTCGGTCGGCATCCTGATGCAGGAGCCCGAACTCGACGAGGCCAAGACGGTCCTCGAGAATGTGCAGGAGGGCGTCGGCCCGATCAAGGCCAAGGTCGACCGGTTCAACGAGATCAGCCTCGCGCTCGGCGAACCCGACGCGGACTTCGACGCACTGCTGGCCGAAATGGGCACGCTGCAGGAGGCCATCGACGCCGCCGACGCCTGGGACCTCGATTCCCAGCTGGAGCAGGCCATGGACGCCCTCCGCACCCCGCCGGGCGATTACTCCGTCGCCGACCTCTCCGGCGGTGAGAAGCGCCGCGTGGCGCTGACCAAGCTGCTGCTGCAGAAGCCCGACCTGCTCCTCCTTGACGAGCCCACCAACCACCTCGACGCCGAAAGCGTGCTCTGGCTCGAGCAGCACCTGGCCCAGTACCCCGGCGCCGTTCTCGCCGTCACCCACGACCGGTACTTCCTCGACCACGTGGCCGAGTGGATCGCCGAAGTCGACCGCGGCCACCTGTACCCCTACGAGGGCAACTACTCGACCTACCTCGAGAAGAAGCAGGAACGGTTGCTCATCGCGGGCAAGAAGGACGCGAAGATGGCCAAGCGCCTCGCGGACGAGCTCGAATGGGTGCGCTCGAATGCGAAGGGCCGCCAGGCAAAGTCGAAGGCGCGTCTCGCCCGCTACGAAGAGATGGCGGCAGCGGCCGAGAGCACCCGCAAGCTTGACTTCGAAGAGATCCAGATTCCCGTCGGCCCGCGCCTCGGTGCCCAGGTCATCGACGCCAAGAAGGTCAAGAAGGGCTTCGGCGACCGGGTCCTCATCGAGGATCTCTCCTTCACCCTCCCGCGCAACGGCATCGTCGGCATCATCGGCCCCAACGGCGTGGGCAAGACCACGCTGTTCAAGACGATTGTCGGACTCGAGCCACTGGACCTGGGTGAACTGAAGATCGGCGAGACGGTCGACATCTCCTACGTCGACCAGAGCCGCGCGGGCATCGACCCGAACAAGTCGCTTTGGGAGGTCGTCTCCGACGGCCAGGACTATATCCAGGTCGGCAAGACCGAGATCCCGTCGCGGGCCTACGTGTCCACATTCGGCTTCAAGGGTCCCGACCAGCAGAAGAAGGCCGGCGTGCTCTCCGGTGGTGAGCGCAACCGCCTCAACCTGGCGCTCACCCTCAAGCAGGGCGGCAACCTGCTGCTGCTCGACGAGCCCACCAACGACCTGGACGTCGAAACCCTCGGCTCGCTCGAGAACGCGCTCCTTGAATTCCCCGGCTGCGCCGTGGTCATCACCCACGACCGGTGGTTCCTTGACCGAATCGCCACGCACATCCTCTCCTATGAGGGCACCGACGAAGACCCGGCGAACTGGTACTGGTTCGAGGGCAACTTCGAGTCGTACGAGCAGAACAAGATCGAACGCCTTGGCCCGGATGCCGCGAAACCGCACCGGTCCGCGTACCGCAAGCTGACCCGCGACTAGGACCCGCGGTGAAGCTGCGCGTGCCGGTGAAGTTGCGCTGGTCGGATCTGGACGCCTACGGCCACGTCAACAACGCCGAGTTGTTGCGTGTGCTCGAGGATGCGCGCATCCAGGCGTTCTGGCCGGATGAAGACGGCGACGGCCCCGGGGCGTTCGCCGGCACCGCCGTGCTGGACGGGCGCCCGGGCGCGGCGACGCTGACCCTGATCGCGCGGATGGAGGCCGAGTATCTGGCTCCGATTCCGTATCTGAGGCAGCCTCTGGACATCCGTCTCTGGCTCGGCAAGCTCGGCGGCGCCAGCCTCGAGGTCTGCTACGAGGTCTGGACTCCGATCGGCCTGGAGCCAGCGGTTCTCTTCGCGCAGGCGAGCACCACAATCGTGTTGGTGGATGCCGCGACCGAGCGGCCGCGCAAGATCAACGAGGTCGAGCGCGCCGCTTGGGCTCCATACGTAGACGAACCCATCCGATTCACCCGGCGCGCGTCCCTGCCGGCTGAGTAGGCCGGCCCGGACGCAGTCCGCCTCAGCCGGCGGTGACGGCGTCGCCGGTGACGGTGACCTTCACCGACGCCAGCGGTTCGGTCGCCGGTCCGGCGAGGGCCTCGCCGGTGGCACGGTCGAACTTCGAGCCGTGGCAGGGGCAGTCGAACTCGTCCTTTACCGCTTTGACCACGCAGCCCTGGTGGGTGCAGATCGCGCTGAACGCCACCACGGTGCCGGCCGCGGGCTGGCTGATCAGGATGGGCTTGCCATCGAGGGAGGCCTCGATCGAACCGCCCACGGGGATGTCGGCGAGCTTGGCTAACTCCACCGGGCCAATGTTGCCGGTGCCGGTGCCGGAGTCTGCGGCGCCGTCGGTGCTGCAGCCGACCAGCGCGACGGCGGTGCCAGCGGTGCCGAGCAGGAGCGCGGTGCGGCGGGAGATGTCGGTGGCGTTCGTCATGGTTCTCCTCGATCGGGCGGGCGTATAGAGATGCTCAGAGACGCTCAGAGCATGTGAGAGAGGCTACTCTGCGTTCGTGGGCACGCGCAGCATGCCCTCCTGCGCGACCGTGGCGAGAAGCAGGCCCGCCCGGCTGTAGATGCTGCCGGTGGAGAGCCCGCGTCCACCCTGGGCGGTCGGGGAATCCTGTACGTAGAGCATCCACTCGTCGACCCGGCCGAAGCGGTGGAACCACATGGCGTGGTCCAGGCTCGCAACCTTGAGCCCGGGTGTGGCCCAGGCCACGCCGTGGCGACGCATGACAGGCTCCATGATCGAGTAGTCGCTGGCGTATGCCAGCGCGGCGCGGTGCAGGTCAGGGTCGTCGGGCAACGGGCCCATGGTCTTCATCCACACGGCCTGGCGAGAGGTGTGCTCGCCGTCCACCTTGAGGTAGATCGGCGACGGCAGGTGCCGCATGTCGAACGGACGCTCGTTCGCCCAGTAGCGGGCGATGGAGTGGTCGACCTGGGCCAAAGCATCCGCCGCCGTCGGCAAGGACTCCGGGTCGGGCATATCGGTTGGCATCTCGATCTGGTGCTCGAGGCCTTCATCACCGTCCTGGAACGAGGCGATCATCGACAGGATCGGATGCCCGTCCTGATAGGCCTGCGTGCGGCGGGTGGAGAAGGAGCGGCCGTCGTGGATGCGATCGACGGAGAAGGTGATCGGCTGGCCCACGTCGCCGGGGCGCAGGAAATAGCCGTGCATCGAGTGCACATGGCGGTCGTCGGGAACCGTGCGCATCGCGGCGACCAGTGACTGGGCGAGCACCTG
This sequence comes from Cryobacterium sp. Hz7, assembly GCF_004402815.1. Lineage (NCBI taxonomy): Bacteria > Bacillati > Actinomycetota > Actinomycetes > Micrococcales > Microbacteriaceae > Cryobacterium > Cryobacterium sp. Hz7. Next base: position 96,607 of record NZ_SOFB01000053.1, on the reverse strand, counting down.
CCCGCCGAAAACGCGGCCGAGCGGCATCCACTGCGACGGCCCGGTGAAGATGTCCTCGCTGGTGCGGGCGCCCGTGTCGGTGAGGTCCAGGGCGGTTAGAAGGCCCTCCATCGGCAAGTCCATGTGGCCTCCTCAGGCGCGTGGCGGAGCAGACGCGCGCACCGGTGTGACGCGCGCCGTACCTTGGTAGTTTAGGAGCAGATGAGTAAGTCATTTTCTCTCCCAGAGTCCCTGTCCCTTCGCGACCTCCAGGTCTACCTCTCCCGCGCTAGCCGGGTGGAGGACGGTTCCGTGCGCCTCATTCAGGCCGCGGGGGTGCTCGCTGTCTACACCGCGATCCTCTACCCGCGCGGTCTCCTCGACTCCAGCCCGACCGTGCTGGGCCTGCGCACCTTCGCGCTCACCGCACCGGTCGAGCTCGACGCGGTCGTTCCCGTGCGCTCCCTGCTGGACCGCCTCGCCCGCCTCACCGCGGCCGTGCTGGAGGACGAGGCGACAGTGACCGTAACCGTGCCGCTGGAAGTGACCACCGTGACCTGGGCCGGTATCTCGCCGCCCCAAGGCGGCTGGACCCTGCTCGGTGAAACGGATGCCGCCCTGCTCGACGGTGCGGCGCAGGCCGGCATTGAGGAAGTCGCCGCCGTCATCCCGGCGGGAACCGGCGGGCAGATCGTGCAGCGGGTGCGCTCCGAAGTCTGGAGCCGCCCGATCCCCGGCCTGGAAATCGTGCCGGCCGGCGCCGCCTTCGCGGCCGTCAGCCTCGGTTTCCTGCCGAAAAACGAGCCCGTGCGCCTGTTCGAGACGGGCCTGTGGACCCGGCTGAGCACGAGCCGCGGCCACATCCTCGTGCGTCGCAAGCCCTGGTCGCTGAGCCGCTGACTATTCGCTGGGTGTTCGCACCGTGCCCCGAACGAATTCGACGGAGATTTTGCCCGGATCGGCCTTAAACTGGCCGAGAATCGGCTCAAACATCAAAATCTCCGTCGAATTGGTTCGACACCGGTCGCTGACTCGGCGACACGCGGGCGTCCTGCCACAGCCGGGTGAGCACGTCGGCCGCCGGTTCTGCGCGGGCAGAGCGGAAGCCGGTGCCCGCCCAGAGGGCGAGTCCGTCGGCGTCGCCGCGTCGACCCGCATCCGCCCTGAGGCCACTGGTGAGATGGTTCACCTGAGGATAAGCCCGGGGCGCGGTGGCGTCGTGCTCGATGATGAACGCGTTGCGCAGCCCCCGTGCCGGACGCCCGGAGAACGCGCGCGTGACCACGGTGCGATCAAAGTTCGGGTCGACGAGCGCGTCCTTGTGCGCCTGCTGGGCGCCGGACTCCGCGGTGCGGAGGAACGCCGTGCCCAGTTGCACGGCGTCCGCGCCGGCCGCCAGGAGCGTCGCGATCCCGGCACCGGAGTGGATGCCCCCGGCCGCGATGAGCGGCAGAACCACCAGGTCCGAAATGGCGCGGACCAGTACGATCAGGGGAGTGGTCTCCGGTTCTTCGGCCGTCGTGAAGGTCGCCCGGTGTCCGCCTGCTTCCGGGCCCTGCACGCAGAGCACATCGACTCCGCGTTCCTCCGCGAGAACCGCCTCCCGAACCGAGGTGACCGTGGCGATCACGCACGCGTCGACGGCGTGCAAACCGTCCACGGCCTCGGCCGGCGGTAACCCGAAGGTGAACGACACCACGGGGACTCGGTGCCCGATGAGAAGGGACACCTTGGCGGAGAACCAGTCATCGTCCGCGGCCAGTGTCGGGGGCAATTCCACGCCGTGTTCCAGCGCGGTCGCTGCCAGGCTCCGGCGGTAGGCATCGACTCCGGCCTGGTCGGTCAGTGGTGGCCCGGGAACGAATACGTTCACGCCGTACGGCGGCCGCGAGCCCTGGTGCACGTCGGCGATCTGCCGGGCCAGCGCATCCGGGGTCTTGTACCCGGCGGCCAGGAACCCGAGGCCGCCCCCCGCGCTGAGGCTGCGCACCAGGGCTGGGGTGGACGCGCCACCGGCCATGGGTGCCGCGATGATCGGAATGCGAAGGTCCTTCAGACTGAACATTGTCTCTTTCCGGTGTGTGGTTGCTTGCGTCACAGTGTGCGAGCCGCCTCGTGCGTGCGGTGTTTCCGGCCTATCCCGCCGACGCCAGCAGCGCCGCCCAGAGGTCGGCGCGGGCGTGGAAGGCGCCGAGGTCCCGCCCGAGCAACTGCTCGGCGTGGCTGATCCGGCCGCGCACGGTGTGTCGGTGCACGCCGAGCTCCGTCGCGGCCGGGCCGAACTGGCCGTTGCGCTCGAGCCACACCCGCAGGGTGGGGAGCAGCGCCGTGCCGTGGGCGGCATCGTGGTCGGAGAGCGGCCGGAGGGTGGCGCGGCCGACCTCCGAGGCATCCGTTCGGGCCAGGAACGCGAGCACGCCCTGCCGTGAGATCACCTCGAATTCGACGATGCCCGCCGCGCCTTCGTGGGCGCGCTCGAGCGCCTGTCGGGCCTGGGCCGCCGCGTGCGGCAGGGCACGATAGGCGCTCCGGTCGGAGACGCCCACGTGCAGCCCGAGGCCCACCAGCTCGGCGAGCACCGGATCGGCGGCGACATCGAGGATGAGCAGCACCTGGCCGCCGTCGCGGGCGAAGAACAGGTACCCGGAACGTTCCTCGACCCGCAGTTCGAGCAGCTCGGCCAGAGCGTCCAAGCGTTCGGGCGGCGGGGAGACGACGGCGACCCGTACCGGCTCGGCCGGGAGGGCACCCCAGAGCTCCCGGGAGATGCTCTGCACCAGCGGGAGGTCGCCGCCGAGCAGCGCCTGCAGCAGCCCGGACCGCAGGTGGCCGCGGGCGCGACCCTGGGCGCTGTTCTGCTCGAGCGCGAGCCCGGCGAGGGCGATGACGCTGGTCACCACCTGCTGGCTGGCCTGGTCGAGCAGGGTGCCGCCCCCGAGGGCCAGCACCCCGCGCAGCTGGCCCTGCCTCCCCAGGGTCTGCAGGGTCAAAGTCTCGCCGCCCTCGTCGAGGGTGGTGCCGGCCCGCTGCCCGCGGCGGAGCAGCCGGCCGGCCTCCGCCTGCACCTGCGGCAGGGCGGTGGAGGAGGCGGAACCGGAGAACGCGTCGCGGGGGAAGACCCGGTCGAGCGTGCCGCTCGCGTCGAAGAGCGCGACCCAGTGGCCCAGCTGCCGGGACAGCTCGCTAAGAATGTTGCTCAGGCCGTCGGGTCGGAGGGCCGCGTGCGAGATGGCCCGCTGGGCGTCCAGCGCCCAGGTGTTGCGGGCATAGCGCAACTCGGCGACCAGGTCGCCGGCCGCGCGGGCCACCGCGATGAACGGAGTGTCATAGGGCACCTCGATCAGGGGCAGCCCCTCGGCAAGGCAGGCCGCAACGAGGGCCTCCGGCGTGCCGGCGCGCACGACCTCCGTGCCGAAGCCGAGACAGGCGATGCCGCGGGCCGTGAGCCGGCGCACGTAGTCGCGGTAGTAGGCATCCGTCATCGGGTCGGCGAACTGGGTGCCGGTGGTGAGGAGCACCTGGCTGGCGGAGAGAAACGGCGTCGGGTCGGCCAGGTCGGAGCCGTGCACCCACTCCACGGGCTGGTCGAGCGCGTGTGCCGGCAGCTGCGGCTCGGCCGTGAGCAGGCGCAGCTGGAGGCCGGGCTGGGCCAGCAGGCGGCGCACGGTGGGCAGGAGCGGCGGGGCCAGGTTCGGAGCCATGCGACGAGTGTACAACGTGGCGAAAGTTCACCCGCGCGTTGTACACGGTGCCAGATGTTGCGGGTGGCCGCCCTGCGTAGCCTTCTGGAATCGGTATCGTCGCCGGCCCCGCGCCGATGCAACAGCCAGCGAACTGGAGCAGCAATGACCCTCGTAGACGCCCTTTCTGTGATCCCGGTCGGCGGGCCGTCCCTTCCCCAGGAACGCCGCCTCGTCACCGCCATCCCCGGCCCGAAGTCCCAGGAGCTCGGACGTCGCAAGATCGAGGCCGTCTCCGCCGGGGTGGGAGTGACCCTGCCTGCCTATATCGTCGCGGCCGGCGGCGGTGTGCTTGTCGACGTCGACGGCAACTTCCTGATCGACCTCGGCAGCGGCATCGCCGTGACCGGCATCGGAAACAGCGCCCCCGAGGTCGTGGCCGCCGTGGCCGCCCAGCTGGCCCAGTTCACGCACACGTGCTTCACCGTGACGCCCTACGACTCGTACATCGAGGTAGCCGAGATGCTCAACCGGCTCACCCCGGGCGACCACGCCAAGCGCAGCGCCCTGTTCAACTCCGGCGCCGAGGCCGTGGAGAACGCCGTCAAGATCGCCCGGCACTACACCGGCAAGCAGGCCGTCGTCGCCTTCGACCACGCTTACCACGGCCGCACCACCCTGACCATGGGCCTCACCGCGAAGAACCAGCCGTACAAGAATGGCTTCGGCCCCTTCGCCGCGGAGATCTACCGGGCACCCATGTCGTACCCCTACCGCGACGCCGGACTCGACGGGGTAGGGGCCGCCCGGCGCGCCATTTCCCAGATCGAGAAGCAGGTCGGCGCCGACAACCTGGCCGCCCTGATCATTGAGCCGATCCAGGGTGAGGGCGGCTTCATCGTGCCCGCACCCGGCTTCCTTCCCACCCTGGTGGACTGGTGCCGCGCGAACGAGGTCGTCTTCATTGCCGACGAGGTGCAGACCGGATTCGCCCGCACCGGCGACCTCTTCGCCAGCAACCACGAGGGCATCGTGCCTGACCTGATGGTGATGGCCAAGGGCATCGCCGGCGGCCTGCCGCTCTCCGCCGTCACCGGCCGCGCCGAGATCATGGACGCACCGCAGGTCGGTGGCATCGGCGGCACCTATGGCGGCAACCCGCTCGCCTGCGCCGCGGCCCTGGCCACCATGCGCAGCTATGAGACCGAGAACCTGGCCCAGCGCGCCCGTGAAATCGGCGCCATCCTGACCGAGCGGCTGAACGCCATCCGTGCCGTCGACAAGCGTGTGGGCGATGTGCGCGGCCGCGGCGCCATGATCGCCATCGAACTGGTCGACCCGGTGACCGGAGACCCGGATGCCGCCCTCACCGGCCGCGTCGTGGCTGCCGCCCACGCCATGGGCGTCGTGCTGCTCACCTGCGGCACCTACGGCAACGTGATCCGCTTCCTGCCGCCTCTGAGCATCTCCGACGACCTCCTCGTCGAGGGCCTGCAGGTGCTGGTGAGCGTGCTCGCCGCCGCATGAGCCCTGGCTCCGCGGTCTCCTGCCCGAAGCCGACGGGGGCACAGGGCGATCAGTCATACTGGGGGAACGCCGCGGGGAGGGTGGCGGAAACGCCCGTTCTGCACGGCCTCCACCCCTGATCAAAACTTCATTCGCATTTCCCGTATCGCATCGGAAAGAGTCTCATCGTGTCCACTCGTGAAACCGAACTGCTCGCCCGCGTCCCGGACGGCCTCTACATCAACGGCACCTGGCAGCAGGGTGGCGGTAAGGCCATCGAGGTCACCGACCCGGCGACCGGTGCTGTGCTCAAACGGATCGCGAACGCGGATGCCGCCGACGGCATCCGTGCCCTCGATGCGGCCGTCGAGGCGGCCGAGTCGTGGGCGGCTACCGCGCCGCGTACGCGGGCCGAGATCCTGCGCCGGGCCTTCGACTTGCTGCAGGAGCGCCGCGATGATTTTGCGCTGCTGATGACCATGGAGATGGGCAAACCTCTCGCCGAGGCTAATGGAGAGGTCACCTACGGCGGCGAGTTCCTGCGCTGGTTCAGCGAGGAGGCCGTGCGCATCAGCGGTCGCTTCGGGCTGAACCCGGAGGGAACCGGCACGATGGTTGTCTCTCAGTATCCGGTCGGACCGTGCCTGCTGATCACTCCGTGGAACTTCCCGCTGGCCATGGCCACCCGCAAGATCGCCCCCGCGCTCGCCGCCGGCTGCACGGTCGTCGTGAAGCCCGCCGAGCTGACCCCGCTGACCACCCTCTTCTTCGTGCAGCTGCTCGAAGACGCCGGGGTACCGGCCGGCGTCGTCAACGTGATCACCACGTCGACCTCTTCCGCCGTTGCCGGGCCGATCATCGCCGACCCCAGGCTGCGGAAACTCAGCTTCACCGGGTCGACCCCCGTGGGCCGCAAGCTCATTCAGCAGGCGGCCCAGGGTGTGCTGCGCACCTCGATGGAGCTCGGCGGCAACGCCCCGTTCGTCGTCTTCGAAGACGCCGACCTGGACAAGGCCGTCGAGGGCGCGATGCTCGCCAAGTTCCGCAACATCGGGCAGGCCTGCACCGCGGCCAACCGTTTCATCGTGCACGAGTCCGTCGCCGCCGAGTTCGCCCGCCGCCTGACCGAGCGTGTCGGCGCGCTGAAGATCGGCCGCGGCACCGAAGCCGGCGTCACCATCGGCCCGCTCGTCAGCGAGGCTGCCGTCGCCGGCACCGATGCCCTCGTGCAGGACGCGCTGGCCCACGGCGCCACCCTGCTCGCCGGCGGCAAGCGCCCCGAAGGCGCCGGCTCCTTCTACGAGCCCACCGTGCTGACGGACGTGGCCCCGGCCAGCGCCCTCCTGACCGAGGAGATCTTCGGCCCGGTCGTTGGCATCGTCACCTTCGCCGACGAGGCCGAGGGCGTGCGTCTGGCGAACTCCACCGAGTACGGCTTGATCAGCTACGTGTACACCCAGGACCTCGCCCGCGGGCAGCGGATGATCGCCAAGCTTGAAACCGGAATGATGGGTCTGAACACGGGCCTGGTCTCCAACGCGGCGGCACCGTTCGGCGGTGTCAAGCAATCCGGTCTGGGCCGCGAAGGCGGGCTCGAGGGCATCCAGGAGTACCTGTCCACCAAGTACACGCTCATCCCGGTCTCCTGACCGGCGACGTACCTGTTTTTCACCTGCTTCCCCACCACCAGAACGCAATGGAGCACTTCTTGAGCATCATCGAACGTGACATCGTCATTATCGGCGCGGGGGCATCCGGCCTGACCGCCGCGACCGAGCTGCGGAAGGCCGGCCTCACCGTGGCCGTGCTCGAAGCGCGAGACCGCGTCGGCGGCCGCCTCCACACCGACGACATCAACGGTGCCATGCTCGAGATCGGCGGCCAGTGGGTTTCGCCCGATCAGGACGCACTCAAGGAGACCATCGCCGAGCTGGGCCTCGAGACCTTTGCGCGGTACCGCGAGGGCGAAAGCGTCTACATCAACGCCGCGGGGGAGCGAACCCGGTTCGAGGGCGAGATCTTCCCGGTCTCGGCCGACACCGAGCGCGAGATGGTGGCCCTGATCGCCACTCTCGACGAGCTCGTGGACCAGATGGACCCCGACCGTCCCTGGGCACACCCGCGTGCGGTGGAGCTCGACCAGATCTCCTTCCGGCGCTGGCTGGAGCAGGAGACCGACGACCAGGAGGCCCGCGACAACATTAGCCTCTTCATCGCCGGGGCCATGCTGACCAAGCCGGCGCACGCTTTTTCCACGCTGCAGGCCCTCCTGATGGCGGCCAGCGCCGGCAGTTTCAGCAACCTCGTCGACGCCGACTTCATCCTCGACGAACGGGTCGTGGGCGGGCTGCAGCGGGTGCCGATCCTGCTGGCCGAGAACCTCGGTGACGACGTATTCCTCGGGCAGGCCGCCCGCACCGTGCGCTGGGGCGACGCCGGCGTGAGTGTGCTCACCGACGACCTCGAGGTGCGTGCGCGTCGCGTGATCGTTGCCGTTCCTCCCGTGCTCTACACCCGGATCTCCTTCGATCCGCCGCTGCCACGCCGCCAGCAGATGATGCACCAGCACCTCTCGATGGGCTTCGTGATCAAGGTGCACGCGGTCTACGAGACCCCGTTCTGGCGGGAGGACGGCCTCTCCGGCACGGCCTTCAGCCCCTACGAGCTCTCCCACGAGGCCTACGACAACACCAATTTCAACGACCCGCGCGGCACTTTGGTCGGCTTCGTCTCCGACGAGGCCGCCGATGGCGTGTTCACCGTCTCGGCGGAGGAGCGCAAGCAGCGCATCCTCACCTCGCTCTCGCACTACTTCGGCCAGAAGGCACTGACGCCCGTCGTCTACTACGAGAGCGACTGGGGCACGGAAGAGTGGACCCGCGGCGCCTACGCGGCGAGCTTCGACCTGGGCGGGCTGGCTCGCTTCGGCGCGGACCTGCGCACACCGGTTGGCCCGATCCTGTTCTCCTGCAGCGACCTCGCCGGAAAGGGCTACCAACACGTCGACGGCGCAATTCGGATGGGACGCGCAACGGCCGCGGAGATCGTCGCCGAGCTCGACTTGTAAAGCAGGCGCGGCGGCATCCGTCGGCCGGCCTGGTTCGGTCGGCCTGTGTCTCGCGGCGCAGATTGCAGAAGCGGGCGCACGGTAGAACGTGCGCCTGCGTCCCAAGGGTGCGCCGAGAGCGGGTGCGCTGCTACTCGTCGAAGGTATTGAGCATTGCGAAGGCCGCGCGCTCGAGGTAGTCCCAGAGCTGGTCGCGCTGCAGCGGTGCAAGAGCGGCCTTGTCGACGGCGGCGCGCATGTGGTTCAGCCAGCGGTCGCGGGAATCCGGGTTCACCTTGAAGGGCTGGTGCCGTTGGCGCAGCCGCGGGTGGCCGCGCTGCTCGCTGTAGGTGGTCGGGCCACCCCAGAACTGCTCGAGGAACATGGTCAGACGCTCGGCGGCCGGGGCCAGGTCGTCCTCGGGGTACATCGGCTTCAGTACCGGGTCGGTGGCGACGCCGCGATAGAACTCGTTCACCAGATTCTCGAAGAACGGCCTACCGCCGACCTGCTCGTAGAACGTGGCGCCGATCGCGGTGCCGTTCTCGCCCGCGCGCAGGTGGACCGCACCGGGCGTGGCAGGAGTGGGGGCGCCGGCGTCATTCGTCATCGTGAGTCTCCGGATCTGGTGCCGTGTGCGTGGGTGCCTCGGTCTTGGGTGTCGGGGCCGTGGGCACAGCCGGGTCTGTACCGGAAACATCCGCTGACGCTGCGCGTGGGTGGGCCTCCTGGGGCAGCGCGGTCGCGGCGTTCTTGGGTCGGCGGGGTGCGCGGGGAGCCTTTTTCTTCCGCACCGGGATCGGGGCCGTGAACGGGCCGGTGGTGAGGTCCGGCATGGCCGCGGCTGCTTCCGCGGCCGCGTCGGGCGTTCCCTCGGAGCCGGGGTCGGAGCCGGCGGCGACCGTGCCATCCGTGCCGGCCATGACCACGCTGTTGAGCGGAGTCAGACCGATGCCGAGCCCGTCCAGCGCCTTCTTCAGGTGCAGGCGCAGGTCGCGGGCGAAGTCCCACTTCGCCGCCACCCGGGTCTTGACGACGAGGCGCACGACGAGGGCCTCGGCGGAGATCGACTCGAGTCCCCAGATCTCCGGCTTCTCCAATATCACCGACCGCCACTTGCGGCTGGAGGCGAGCGCCTTCGCGACGCGCAGCAACTCGTTCTGCACCGCCTCGACATCGGACGAGTAGGGGATGGCGAGGTCGATGATCACGCGCGCCCAGCCCTGGGACATGTTGCCGACGCGCAGGATCTCACCGTTGCGCACGAACCACAGAGTGCCGTCGATGTCACGCACCTGGGTGACACGGATGCCGACGGTCTCCACGACCCCGGAAGCGAAGCCCACGTCGACGATGTCGCCCACGCCGATCTGGTCCTCCACGACCATGAACAGCCCGTTCAGGATGTCCTTGACGATGTTCTGCGCGCCGAAACCGAGACCGGCGCCGAGCGCGGCCGTCAGCAGGGCGAAAGAGCCCAGGATTTCATTGTTGATGATGTTGACGATCAGCAGGATAGTCACGATCAACAGGGTCACGTTGATGATATTCGAGAGCACCGAACCGAGGGTGCGGGTGCGCTGCACGACGCGCACGGCGGCTAGCGGCGAAACGCTCAGCGCCTGCGTGTCCTCCACGTTCTGTGTCTTCTTGACCCCCGTGACGATCTGTTGCACGACGCGGTCGATCACGAAGCGCAACACCCACCGGATGACCAGCGCGGCCACAATGATGACGACGATATTGATGACCCTGAGCCACAGGTCGATTTTGAAAAATTGAATCAGTTCAAGCCAGATTGCGTCAAAGTCCATAACGATCCGAGTCTACAGAGCCGCGTCCTGTCCAAGTCCTGAGTCCGCGGCTCCGCACCCAGCCGCACCCTGTTGACCCCTGCCACCCGCCCGAACGAATTCGACGGAGATTTCTACCCAGGTGACGAGCTGAACCGGTTTTGTGCGGCTCGGGGAGCAGAATCTTTGTCGAATTTATTAGGGGCGAGGGCGAGGGTGGGAGCGAGAGCGAGAGCGGGGGTGGGGACGGGGGCGAGGGCGAGGGCGGATGCGGCGTGGGGCACGAACGGCGCGGGCGGGCGGATGCCTCGGCGCGGCTACTCCGCGTCGCGCGCCTGGGCGGCGAGGGCGCGTTCGACCCCGGCCAGGTTCTCGATCACCAGGCGACGCAGTGCGAGCGGCTCCGGGTTGGCGTCGAGCCACTTTCGCGTCGCGGTGACGAGCGCCCGGTCAGCCAACGGCGCCGGGTATAGGCCGAGCACCAGCTTTTCCGCGATGGAGAAGCTGCGGGCGGCCCAAACCGGCTGCAACATGGCGAAGTACTGCTCGACGAACGGCTCCAGCAACGTGGTGTCGTTGGCCCGTAGGAAACCGGCTGCCGTGACCCGCACGATGGTGTTCGGCGCGGTGTCCACGTCGATCAGAGACGACCAGGCGGACTGCTTGCCCTCCAGGGTGGGGATGGCGGCGCGGGCCTGCGCGGCCGACTGGGCGCCGGTCGCGGTGTTGTCCGCGGCCAGTGCTGCGTCGATCTCGACCGCGTCGGCCTTGCCGCCGGCTACGAGGGCGATGAGCAGCTCCCAGGAGAGGTCGGTGTCGATCTCGAGGCCGTCGAGCGGCGCCGTGCCACCACGCAGCGCGGCAACGGATGCCAGCTGGCTGTCGGTGGTCGCGATGGCGGCGAAGAACTTCACGAACTGGAACTGCTCGTCGCTGCCGGCGTCGGCGTGGCGGGCGAGGGACCAGAGCGCGTCACCGACCTCCTTGACTGTACTCGTACGGAATTCCTCGGCGACGTAGTACGAGGCGGCGAGCACAACCTGGCCGAGCACGGTGCGCAGCGTGGTGGACTCGGATTCCGTCGCGACGTTGCCGAGCACAAGCGTGATGAAGTCGCGCGCCGAGGTCTCGGCGTCGCGGGTGGCGTCCCAGACCGCGCCCCAGATGATGGCGCGGGCGAGGGGGCTCTCGATCGCGGAGAGGTTCTCGAGGGCCACCTCCTGCGATTCCGGGTCGAGGCGGATCTTGGCGTAGGCCAGGTCATCGTCATTGAGCAGAACGAGGTCGGGTTGTTGGCGGCCGAGCAGTGACGGGACATCCGTCTGCTCGCCGTCGACGTCGATCTCGATCCGGTGAGTGCGCACCAGGGCGCCGTCCACCCGGTCGTAAAAGCCGATGGCGAGGCGGTGCGGGCGGATGGTGGGGTAGTCGGCCGCGGCGGTCTGCAGCACCGTGAAGCCGGTGATGGCGCCGGACTTGTCCACGACGATCTCGGGACGCAGCGTGTTCACGCCCGCGGTCTCGAGCCACAGCTTCGTCCACTCGGTGAGATCGCGGCCGCTGGAGGCTTCGAGCAGGGCCATCAGGTCGGTCAGCTCGGTGTTGCCCCACTGGTGCTTCTGGAAGTACGCGGCGACGCCGGCGAAGAATTCATCGCGGCCGACCCAGGCCACGAGCTGCTTGAGCACGGAGCCGCCCTTGGCGTAGGTGATGCCATCGAAGTTGACCTGCACGTCTTCGAGGTCGTTGATCGTGGCGGTGATCGGGTGGGTGGAGGGCAGCTGGTCCTGCTTGTAGGCCCAGCTCTTCTCCATCACGGCGAAGGTGGTCCACGCTTCGGTCCACTCGGTGGCCTCGGCGGTTGCCATGGTCGACGCCCACTCGGCGAACGACTCGTTCAGCCACAGGTCGTTCCACCACTTCATGGTGACGAGGTCGCCGAACCACATGTGCGCCAGTTCGTGCAGCACGGTGACGACGCGGCGTTCCTTGATGGCGTCGGTGACCTTGGACCGGAACACGTACGTCTCCGTGAAGGTGACCGCGCCGGCGTTCTCCATGGCGCCCGCGTTGAATTCCGGCACGAACATCTGGTCGTACTTGTCGAACGGGTACGGGTAGTTGAACTTGCCCTCGAAGTATGCGAAGCCCTGGCGGGTCTTCTCGAACAGGTAATCCGCGTCGAGGAACTCGAACAGGCTTTTACGGCAGAAGAGCCCGAGCGGGATGACGCGGGCGTCGTTGGAGGTCAGCTCGCTGCGCACGACTGCGTAAGGGCCGGCGACGAGGGCAGTGATGTAGCTGGAGATGGTGTGGGTGGGGGCGAACGCCCAGGTCTTGTGGCCGCTGCCGGCATCCGTCGGCTCGGGCGTGACGGAGTTGGAGATGACTTCCCAGGCGCCGGGGGCGGTGACGGTGAAGGCGAACGTGGCCTTGAGGTCGGGCTGCTCGAACACGGCGAAGACGCGGCGGGAGTCGGGCACCTCGAACTGGCTGTACAGGTAGACCTCGTTGTCGACCGGGTCGACGAAGCGGTGCAGGCCCTCGCCGGTGTTCGTGTACTCGGCGTCGGCGACGACGGTGAGCGTATTCTCGGCGGCTAGGCCGTCGAGCTGAATCCGGATGCCGTCACTGACGAGTGAGGGGTCGAGCGCGGCGCCGTTCAGCGTCACCGAGTGCACGGTGCGGGTGATCGCGTCGATGAAGGTGGACGCGCCGGGCGTCGCGGTGAAGTGCACCGTGGTCTCGCTGCCGAACGTTTCCGGTCCGGTCGTGAGGTCGAGGGTGACCTCGTAGCTCTGAACGGTGATGAGCGCGGCGCGCTCCTGGGCTTCGATCCTGGTGAGGTTCTCTCCGGGCAACGGTTTCTCCATCTCGGTTTCGCGGTCTGCACGCGCGCCGACGCTTGTGGCGCCGCGCACCGACAATCAGCCTAGCCAAGGAATATGGTGTCTGCACGAGGGTAAGCACCGACCCGTGGGCCGCGACGGACGACCGGTACCGTGAGTTTGCTGACATGGGAGCGCGCGGCATGAGCGCCTGCTAAGAGGCGTGGGCGCACAAAGTGTCGGATGACCCGGCGACCTCCGCTCCGATCGCCGGTTCTCGGCTCTGAAACGGCTTCGTGCTCGCGCCCGATGCCGAACTCCTCGCAGTCCCCCGGCCGCATAGGCGGGCGCTGCACTGGCGGTGAGCAGGGACCGTCGCCCCGGCAGGTGAGCGGAGGCGTCGCCCGGTCGTGCGCGTGCGCTCACCCGTCATCCGGTGTCTGGTGTCCCGCGTCCGGTGTCGGGCGTGGAGTCAATTCGACGGAGATTCTGCGGAAAAGGGCGGATTAAGGCCTCCGTGGAGCCGTTTCGCGCAAAATCTCCGTCGAATTCGTTCTGGGCGGCTCTAGGGTTATCCACAATGACAACCCGAGACGCGCTCCGTGATGCCTACGACGCACAGCTTCGGCTCTGGGTTCCGACCGACCGGCCCACGGGCATCCGTTACGAACTGTCGGGCCCGGTTCTGCGGATCTTGGGACGGCACCAGGGGCTCGTCGAGACCGCTCGCGACGTGGGTGCGACCGGCGCGGCGCTCGACGCCCTGATCGCGGAGCACCGCGATTTCTTCGCTGCCCGCGGCGAGGCCTTCGAGTGGAAGACCCGCGGCCACGACCTGCCAGCCGATCTGCCGGACCGCCTGCTTGCGGCCGGCTTCGTGGCCGAGGAGCTGGAGACGGTCGTCGTCGCCGAGACCGAACGCCTGAACGCCGTGCCGGTGCTGCCGGTCGGCGTCACGATCAGGCAGGTCGACACCCGGGCCGACTTCGAGCGCATCGCCGCGCTGCAGTCGCAGGTCTGGGACGAGGACTACGCCTGGCTGGCCGACCAGCTGGAGGCCGGTGTGCGTGATGCCCCGGGCGACGTGCTCGTGTTCGTCGCCGAGGCCGGCGGCGTGCACGGCGGCGAGCTCGTCTCCTCGTGCCGGCTCGAGTTCACCCGCGGCACTGATTTCGCGGGACTCTGGGGTGGGTCGACCCTGGCCGCCTGGCGGGGCCGCGGCATCTACCGGGCGCTGGTGGCATACCGCGCGCGGCTCGCGCACCAACGCGGTGTGCGCTACCTGCAAGTGGATGCCTCCGACGATAGCAAACCGATCCTGCTGCGGCTGGGCTTTCAGGCCATCACGACGACGACCCCCTGGGTCTGGACCCCGCCGGCTCCTGACTGAGGTGCGGTTCGGCGGGGCGCGATCCCGGTGCCGGCACCCAGCGGCATCCGCTCGCCGCACCAAAATGGCCCGCACCATGTCGCCCGCCCGAACCAATTCGACGGAGATTCTGCCGAAACCAGGCCGCAACCGGCCGCCCGGGTGCGCAAACCTCAAAATCTCCGTCGAATTGGTGAGGGGCCTGCCGGCTGTCCTGCTGCCTGTCCAGCGCGCCGACGTGACTCGCCGACTCGACTCGCCGACTCGACCCGCCGACTCGCCGACTCGACCCGCCGACTCGCCGACTCGACTCGCCGACTCGACCCGCCGACTTGCAGGCCGACCCCGCCGACTTGACCCGCCGACTCGCAGGCCGACCCCGCCGACGACCTGCCCCGGCTACCAGGCGCCGGGCTTGTAGTCCTTGAGGAAGACGCCGCAGAGGTCCTCGCCGCCCTCGCCGCGCACAATCGGGTCGTAGACCCTCGCCGCGCCGTCGACCAGGTCGAGTGGGGCGTGGAAGCCCTCCTCGGCGAGGCGGATCTTGGTGGGGTGCGGCCGCTCGTCGGTGATCCAGCCGGTGTCGACGCTGGTCATCAGGATACCGTCGGACAGCATTTCCTTCGCGCTCGTGCGGGTGAGCATGTTCAGCGCGGCTTTGGCCATGTTCGTGTGCGGGTGGCCGGGCCCCTTGTAGCCGCGGCCGAACACGCCCTCCATCGCCGACACGTTCACAATGTAGGTGCGGCGGGCGTCGGATGCCGCGAGCGAGCCACGCAGACGGCTCACCAGCAGGAACGGGGCCGTGGTGTTGCACAGCTGCACCTCCAGCATCTCCAGCGGGTCGACGTCTTCCACGTTCGCGGTCCAGCTGTTTCGGGAGTGCAGGTCGGGCACGAGCCCGCCGGCGTCGATCGCGGTGCCGGCGGCGAGACGCGCGAGAGACGAGGAGCCCGGTGCGAGCGCCAGGGCGGTCAGGTCGTCGGCCGTGAGTGCGCCACTCGCTCCGGCTGCTGCGGCCAGGATCGGGTGGCTGGTGACGGATGCCGCGAGCGCGGTCGGGTGCGCGTCACTGGTGTGCCCGAACGTGACGATCTCCGGGATGACGCCCTCCGGCAGCGGCGACTGCTCGGCCTCGACCAGCATCGAGTAGGAGCCGGGGGAGCGGCGCACGGTCTGGGCGGCGTTGTTGATCAGGATGTCCAGCGGCCCGGCCGCGGCGACGGAGTCGGCCAGGCCGATCACCTGGGCCGGGTCGCGCAGGTCGATCCCGACGATGCGGAGACGGTGCAACCAGTCGGCCGAGTCCGGCATGGCGCTGAAGCGGCGCACCGCGTCGCGCGGGAACCGGGTGGTGATGGTGGTGTGGGCGCCGTCGCGCAGCAGGCGCAGGGCGATGTACATGCCGATCTTGGCGCGGCCGCCCGTGAGTAGGGCGCGCCTGCCGGTCAGGTCGGTGCGGGCATCCCGCTTCTCATGGCTCATCGCCGCGCAGGCAGGGCAGAGCTGGTGGTAGAAGGCGTCGACGAGGGTGTACTTCTGTTTGCAGATGTAGCAGGCCCGCGGCACGAGCAACTCGCCGGCCGACGCCCGGTCGGTGCCCAGGCGCAGCTGGGCGCCAATGGTCTCGTCGTCGATGCGGGTGGCGGCGCCGGTCGCGGTCGCGGCGATGACCTCCCGGTCGGCATCCGCAATCGCCTGCCGCTTCTCGCCGCGTCGCACCATCTTGACGGACTTGAACATCTTGGCGGTGGCCTGCCGCACGGTGACGAAATCGGGGTCTTCGGGGTCGATCTCGCTGAGCGAGGCGAGCACGCGCAGGGCGATCGCCATCTCGGCAGGGTCGATGCTGAGGGTGGACACGGCCCCGGGAGCGGGCTCGGTCGGAGGCGTCGTGGTCATCGAACAATTCTACGATGGCCCCCGCGATGGCCCGGCCCGGTGCACACAGCACACAGACCGGTGGCCCGGCGCGCCGAGACCAGGGTCTCCGCACGCCGGGCCACCGGTCGATGCAGCAGGGTGTCGCTAGACCTTCAGCGGCTCCGGCTCGGTTTCCGGCTCCGTCGCGAGCGATGAGAGATCCATCGACGAGGTCGGCGGCTCATAGGTCTCGTCGAACGGCATCTCGTCGGTGTCCAGGGCAGGGTTGTCATCCTGCGTGGCTACCAGTTCACGGGCCTCGAAAACCGAGTCCACGCTGGGCATCGAGCCGATCAGCGGACGCCCGGCAGACTCGCGCAGGAAGAAGATCGCGATTCCACCGATGACGGATGTCCCCATCAGGTAGTAAGCCGGCATCATGTCGTTCTCGGTCGTGGCGATCAGCGCCGCGATGATGAAAGGCGTCGTGCCACCGAAGATGGCCACCGAGAAGTTGTATGCGATGCCCATGGCACCGTAACGGCTTTCGGTCGGGAACAGCGCCGGCAGGGCCGAGGCGAGGTTGGAGACGTAGAACGTGACGGGCAGGGCGATCAGAGCCAGGCCGAGCAGCGTCGTCCAGATCTCGCCGACGCCGATCAGCATGAAGGCGGGGATGGAGAGCACTACGGCGCTGAGCGAACCCATCCAGAGCACGGGACGACGACCGATCTTGTCGGACAGGCGGCCGGCCAGGGGGATGCAGAGCGCCATGATAACGAGGATCGGGATGGTGAGCAGTGTCCCGTGCAGCTCGTCGTAGCCCTTGGTGGCGGTGAGGTAGGTCGGCATGTATGAGGTGAGCGCGTAGCCGAGCGTGTTGGCCGCGGCGACGAGGATCATGGCGACGATGATGCCGCGCCAGTGGTTCTTGAAAATGCTGACCGGGCTGTTGGACGGGGCGGACTCGTCGGAGAACGACGGGTCGGTCGCGGCCAGTTCCTTCGCGTCCAGGGTGGCCTGGAAGGTGGGGGATTCCTCGATCTTCAGACGGAACCAGATGGCGATCAGGCCGAGCGGTCCGGCGATCAGGAATGGGATGCGCCAACCCCAGTCTTCCATGACGGGCTGCCCGAGGGTGACCTGCAGGATGGACACGAGCGCGGCGCCGATGGCGAAGCCGAGGTAGCTGCCCATATCGAGCAGGCTGGCGAAGAAGCCGCGGTGCTTGTCGGGCGAGTGCTCGCTCACGAAGGTGGTCGCACCGGCGTACTCACCGCCGGTGGAGAAGCCCTGCACGAGTTTGGTGAAGACCAGCAGCGCGGCGGCGAGCATGCCCACCTGGGCGTAGCCGGGCAGCAGGCCCACGGCGAAAGTGGATGCCGCCATCAGGATCAGGGTCATCGACAGCACCTTCTGGCGGCCGATCTTGTCCCCGAGCCAGCCGAAGAACACACCACCCAGCGGACGGGCGATGAACGTCGCGGCGAAGGTGCCGAGCAGGAACAGGGTCTGCACGGTCGGGTCGGACTCGGGCAGGAACACCGGACCCATGGTCGTGATGAGGTAGCCGAACACGCCGACGTCGTACCACTCCATCGTGTTTCCCACGATGGTTCCGCCGAGGGCTTTCTTCAGCCTTGACTGATCGACCACGTTCACGTGCGACACCTTCAAGCGGCGCTGCAGGAGCGGATTCTTGGTCTTCACCGCCGTGCCGTCGGCACCGGAAAGTGAGCTGGTTCTGGGCATGGGAACTTCTCTCGTAGAGATCATGTTGCTGCGAAAAAAAGGGGCCCGCTTTCGGGCATAACGAACAATTTTAGTCGGAAATGGGCAACAACCAGACATTTTGCCGAGGATACCCTCTCTGGACAGGGGTTTACGTTCGGTCTCCGTCGGCGCTTTCCCAGCCGGGAGACACTTAGGCTGGGCCCCATGGCTGACTCTGTGAAGTTCTGGTTCGACCCCTCCTGCCCCTGGGCCTGGATGACCTCCCGCTGGGTGGAGGAGGTCTCCGCCCTGCGCGGTTTCGACGTCGAGTGGAAGGTGATGAGCCTCGCCGTCCTGAACGAGGACCAGGACGTGTCCGAGGAGTACCGCGCGTTCTTCCCCCGGGCTCTCAAGTACACCCGCCTGGTTGCTGCCGCACAGGAACTGCACGGCCAGAAAACGGTCAAGGCGCTCTACGATGCCCTGGGCGCCCGCATCCACCTCGGTGGCAGCACAAACCCCGACGAGGTCATTCCCGCCGCGCTCGCCGAGGTGGGCCTGCCGGCATCGTTCGCGGAGTGGGCCGACAGCGACCACTACGACGTGCAGATGCGCGCCAGCCACTTCGACGCCATGGAGCGGGTGGGCCAGGATGTCGGCACCCCCGTCATCGCCGTGAACGACGTGGCCTTCTTCGGCCCGGTCATCTCGCCCGCGCCGAGCGGAGATGCGGCGCTCAAGCTTTGGGACGGTGTGGTGGCCGTTGCCGGGTACGACGGTTTCTTCGAGCTGAAGCGCTCCCGCACCCGCGAGCCGATCTTCGCCGCGGCTGCGACGGTACCAGCCGAGTAAGCCGAGTAAATATAATCGGTTGCATGCGCATCCACATCGCCACTGACCACGCCGGCCTCGACTTCAGCCACCAGCTGGTCACGCACCTCGCCCTTGCCGGTCACGAAGTCGTGGACCACGGGCCGGAGGTCTACGACGCCCTCGACGACTACCCCGGTTTCTGCATCCGGGCGGCCGAGGCCGTCGTCGCCGACCTGTCCGTCGGCGTCGACGCGCTCGGCGTCGTCTTCGGCGGCTCGGGCAACGGCGAGCAGATGGCCGCTAACAAAGTGAAGGGCGTGCGCGCCGCGCTGGTCTGGAGCCTCAGTACCGCCAGGCTCGCCCGCGAGCACAACGACGCGAACGTCATCTCCATCGGTGCCAGGCAGCACAGCATCGAGGACGCCATCGACTTCATCGACGCCTTTATCTCGGAGCCGTTCCCCGGCGACGAACGCCACTGCCGCCGCATCCTGCAGCTGGCGGAGTACGAGGCGCACTGCACCATCAACGGCACGCGTCTCGCCGACTAGCCGTGCCTGAGGGTCATTCCGTCCACCGCATTGCGCGCCAGTTCGCCCGCAACTTCGTGGGTAAAAGCATCCGACTGTCGTCGCCGCAGGGCCGCTTCGTGGACGGCGCGGCGATGCTCGACGGCCACATCATGACGGATGCCCGTGCCGTCGGCAAGCAGATGTTCCTCGAATTCGACAACGGGCTCTGGCTGCGCGTGCACCTGGGGCTCTACGGCGCCTGGGACTTTGCCGGGGACATCCAAGCGCACGGTACGGACGCCGCCATCAAGGGTCGCAGGCGCCGGACCGTCAGGCGCGACGCGGGTGACGTCATGCAGGGCCTGGCGGGGGAGGACTCGCTGCAGAGCATCGGCGCGCCCCGGCTGACCCGGCTGCGGATGGCGGAAGACGAGAAGGTCAGCGTCGAGCCCGACGGCTTCCCGCCCGCACCCATCGGCCAGGTGCGGGTGCGTCTGCTGGCCGACGACGTCGTTGCGGACCTGCGCGGGCCCACGGCTTGCGTGGTGCTCGACTCTCAGGAGGTGCACGTGGCGATGGACCGTCTCGGGCCGGACCCGATGCTCGACGACAGCCGCGCCGCCGAGGACCGCTTCGTCACGGTGGTGCGGAAGAAGCCCACCCCGATCGGGCGCCTTTTGATGGACCAGTTGGTGGTCAGCGGCATCGGCAACGTCTACCGGGCCGAGTTGCTCTTCCGTGCGCGCCTGAACCCGTATGCGCCGGGCAAGTCGCTCAGCGACGAGCAGTCCCGTGCGCTCTGGCGAGACTGGGCGCACCTGCTGAAGATCGGCGTGTCGACCGGGCAGATGATGACCATGGACGGCCTCGGCGACGCGGCTTATGGGCGAGCCCTGAGGCGACGGGCCGACCGGCACTGGGTGTACAAGCGCGAGGGGCTGCCCTGCCGGGTCTGCGGCACCCACATCACCGTTGAGGAGATGGCCGCACGCAAGCTCTACTGGTGCCCGAAATGCCAGGCCTGACCTGCTCGCCCTGATCTGCTTCACCTGATCTGAACCCACGACCAGAACGGGACACCGATGAGACACAACCCCATTTTTGAGCAGGGCGACCCGGCCGAGATCCGCCGTCTCATCCGGGAGAACCCATGGGCCACGCTGATCAGCCACACCGAGTCCGGTCTGGTGGCCTCGCACTACCCGGTACTGCTCGACGAGGAGGCCGACGAGACCGACGGAATCGTGCTGGTCAGCCACGTCGGACGCCCCGACGAGGCCCTGCACGAACTCGGCCGGCACGAGCTGCTGGTGATCATCCAGGGACCCCACGGCTACATCTCGCCCGGCTGGTACGACGCGGCGCCCGCCGTTCCCACCTGGAACTTCGTCGCCGCGCACCTGAACGGCACACCCGAACTACTCAGCGACGAGGAGAACCTGCGGGTGCTGGACCGCCTGGTCGACCACTTCGAGGAGCGGATGCCTGAACCGCGTCGCCTGTCCGGCACCGAGGCCAACGCCGCCTACGCCGCCCGTATTGCGGCCGGTACGGTCGGCTTCCGGCTCAGGGTGAACCGCCTCACCGCCAAGAGCAAGCTCAGCCAGAACAAGCCGGCCGAGACCGTGGCGCGCATTCTGGGTGAACTCGAGGGAGACGGTCCCTATGCGAGCCCGGGCCTGGCAGCCGAAATGCGCCGGGTGCACGGGGTCGACCGGTGAGCGTGTCCACGCCCGCTCCGGCAACAGCGTCGGCCCCTCCGCTCGTCTTGCGGAACGGCCGGCTGCCGGGAAGCGACGAGATCGTCGACACGCTGATCGTCGACGGCCGGGTGCGCCGGCTCGGGTATCTGAGTCAGTCGGCTGCGGGCATCCGTTCGGTCGATCTGGAAGAACGCTGGCTGATTCCGGGCCTCTGGGACAACCACGTGCACTTCAGCCAGTGGGCGCAGACGAATCAGCGGCTGGATCTGTCCGGCACCGACAGTGCCGCCGCCGCGGCCGACCTGGTGGCCGAACGGGTGCCCGGCGTTTCGAGGGGGGAGACCCTGGTCGGGTTCGGGTTTCGCGACGCTCTGTGGCCGGATGCCCCGAGCCGGCCCCTGCTGGACGCCGCCGCCGGCACCGTTCCGACCGTGTTGATCAGCGGTGACCTACACTCATGCTGGCTGAACTCGGCCGCGCTCGCCCGCCACGGCCACACGGAGCACCCGACCGGGCTGCTCCGTGAGGAGGACTGCTTCGCCGTGGTGCGCACGCTCGCCGAGGTGCCCGATGTCGTGATGGACGGCTGGGCCGACAGCGCGGCCCGGACCGCGGCGGCTCGCGGGGTCGTGGGCATCGTCGACATGGAGATGGACTGGAACCTCGCCACCTGGCTGCGGCGCATCCAGGGCGGCACCGACTCGCTGCGGGTGGAGTTCGGTATCTACACCCAGCATTTGGAGCGCGCCATCGCACTCGGTCTGCGGAGTGGGGCCGGCATCGACGGCACCGGCGGGCTGCTCACGGTGGGATCCTGCAAGGTGATCACCGACGGCTCGCTGAACACCCGCACCGCGTACTGCGTCGACGAGTACCCCGGCCTGGAGGGCCAGCCCGGGTCACGCGGGATGCTCACCGTGCCGCCGGAGGAGCTGCTCGCGCACCTGGGCCGGGCCGTGGCCGCGGGCATCCGCCCCGCCGTGCACGCCATCGGCGACCGGGCCAACGCGCTGGCCCTCGACGCCTTCGAGCAGCTCGGCTGCGCCGGCAGCATCGAGCACGCGCAGCTGCTCACGAGGGAGGACGTCGCCCGTTTCGCCCGGCTCGGCGTGGTAGCGAGCGTGCAGCCCGAGCACGCCCTCGACGACCGGGACGTCGCCGACCGCTACTGGGTGGGACGCACCGACCGGGCCTTCGTGCTGAAGAGCCTGCTGAACGCCGGGGTCACGCTCGCGCTCGGGTCCGACGCCCCGGTCGCTCCGCTGGACCCGTGGGTGAGCATCGCCGCCGCCGTCGGGCGCACTCGCGGCAGCCGCGAACCCTGGCACGCCGAGCAAGCCATCTCCCGGCAGGCCGCGCTCGCCGCGTCCGCGCGCGGCCGGCACCGCGTTCTGGCGGGAGACGTCGCCGACCTCGCGGTGTGCGAGATCGACCCGTTCGTCGCCTCAGTGCCCGACCTGCGACGGATGCCCGTGGCCGCCACCCTGCTCGCCGGCCGCTTCACCCACACCACCCTCTGACCTGGGGGGTTACCCCCGGCGAGATCCGGTTGGCAGCGGGATGTCGTCAACTCGACCCAGCGATCAGGCTGAGTACCGACAGACTTACTGGAGGACACCATGACCGCACCGACCGAAACCCCCGCACGCGCCGGCTATCGCGCGCTCTGGCGGCGCGTGCCGCAGGAGCTGCTCTTTCTACTGCTGACCCTGCCGGTGGTCGTGATCGCCCTCACCGTTCTGAGCACCGTATTCTTCACCGGCATCGGCCTGCTCGCCGCCGTCGTTGGGATCGTCGTCGTCGTGGCGTCCCTCTACCTCGCCCGCGGCATCGGTCTGGTCGAACTCGCCCGCCTGCGCTGGGCCGGCCAGCCTGCCATCACCCCGCCGCGGTGGGCGACGCCGGGGGAGCCGGCCACCACCCTCCGCGCCCTGCTCGGCCCGCTCGTCAACGGGCACTACTGGCTCTACCTGCTGCACGGCATGGTCGTGAACTTCGTGGTCGGGCTTGTCAGCTGGATCGTCACCGTAGTCTGGCTGTCGGTGGGCCTCGGCGGCGTCAGCTACTGGATCTGGGGCCGCTTCCTCCCCGAGGACCGGAACGACGACCTGCACGCGATCATCCTGAACTGGATTCTGCCGGGCACCACGCTCCCGATCGACCCGCTCCTGGCCGAAAGCCTCCTGCAGCTCGTCCTGGGCATCCTCTTTCTGCTGACTCTGCCGTACATCACCCACGCGTTCACCCGGCTGCACCAGTTCGCGGCCCGCGGCATGCTGGGCGCCTGGCGGTCCGAGGCCCTGCAGCGTGAGGTCGCCGACCTCAGCGCGTCGCGCGGGGCGGCCGTCGCCGCGGAAGACCAGTCCCTGCGGCGCCTGGAACGGGACATCCACGATGGTCCGCAGCAGCGCCTGGTGCGCCTGCAGATGGACCTCGCCAGCGCCGAGCGCAAGCTCGATACCGACCCGGATGCCGCGCGCACCCTGATCGTGGAGGCCCGGGAGCAGGCTCACGACACCCTCGAGGAGCTGCGGGCGCTGTCCCGCGGTTTGGTGCCGCCCCTCCTGCAGGACCGCGGTCTCCTCGCCGGCCTCGAGTCCCTGGCCGCCCGTAGCACCATCCCTGTGCGGCTCGAGCTGCAGGTCGACCCGGCGCTGCGGCTGCCCAGCGAAATCGAGCGGAGCGCGTATTTCGTCGGCGCGGAGTTGCTCACCAACGCCGCCAAGCACTCGCGGGCCACGGACATCCGTCTGCACCTGGCCCTGCGCGCCGTCCCCGACGATGGGAGCACCGGCAGCCCTGCCAGCACGGGGGCCGCCGGCGTCATCTGGCTCGACCTCTGGGTGATCGACGACGGCATCGGCGGGGCCCGGCTGACCGATGCCCATGGCCTGCACGGACTCGACGAACGCCTGCACGGCCTTCGCGGGGTGTTGTCGGTGCGGAGCCCCGAGGGTGGCCCGACCGCGATCGGGGCACACATCCCACTGCCCGCGGCCCGGCCGGCGCGAGCGGTCGCCGTATCCTGAACGGATGACCGACCTCGCTTCAGCCATTCTCGCCGCTCCCTCCGCCCCACCCCTGAGGCTCGTGCTGGCCGAGGACTCGGTGCTGCTCAGAGAGGGCCTGATCCGCCTGTTCGACGAGGCCGGGTTTGTGACCGTCGCGTCCTACGGCGACGCGGATTCCCTCCTGGCCGAGGTAGACGCGCTGCGGCCCGACATCGCCGTGCTGGATGTGCGGATGCCGCCCACCTTCCGGGACGAGGGCGTGCGCGCCGCGCTGGAACTGCGCCGCAGGCTGCCGTCGGTGGGCATCCTGCTGCTCAGCCAGTATGTGGAGGGCACCTACGCGCATGAACTTCTCGCCGCCGGCAACGGGGGACTGGGCTACCTGCTCAAGGACCGGGTGGCGTCGCTCGACGAGCTGCGGGACGCCGTGACCCGGATCAGCGCGGGCGGCACCGTGCTCGACCCGCAGGTCGTGCGCGAGTTGCTGGCCCGCCGCACCGACCCGGTCGCGGCCCTCACCCCGCGTGAGCGTGACGTGCTCGGGCTGATGGCGGAGGGGCGCACCAACGCCGGCATCGCCGCGAAGCTCGTGATCGGCGTCGGCGCGGTCGAGAAGAACGTCACCTCGATCTTCCAGAAGCTCGGCCTCGACGACTCGGGCTCCGACCACCGCCGGGTGCTGGCCGTGCTCACCTACCTGCGGCACTGACCCTGCGGCACTGACTCAGCCACGGATATCCGGATACTCGGATCCGGCCCGGTCAGGGGTGCAGAATGAGCTTATGAGCGAGATCGCGAATTCCAAGCTGGCCATCATCGGAGCCGGGGCCGTCGGGTCGTCCCTGGCCTACGCCGCACTGATCCGGCAGTCCGCGCGGGAAGTCGTGCTCTACGACATCAACGGGCCCAAGGTGGAGGCCGAGGTTCTCGACCTGGCCCACGGCACCCAGTTCACGGGTGCTTCCTGCGTGGCCGGCGGCAGCGACCTCGACGCCATCGCGGGGGCGAACATGGTCGTGATCACGGCCGGGGCCAGACAGCACCCCGGTCAGTCCCGGCTCGAGATGGCCGGCGTCAATGTCGGGATCCTGCGGGAGCTGATGCCCCAGCTGGTCGAGCGAGCCCCGGACGCCGTCTATATGCTCGTCACCAACCCCTGCGACGTGCTTGCCTATGCTGCCCGCCAGTTCAGCGGGCTGCCGGCCACGCGCGTCTTCGGGTCGGGCACGGTGCTCGACTCCTCCCGGCTGCGCTGGATGCTCGCGCACCGGGTCGGCGTCGCGATCGCCAATGTGCACGCCGTGATCGTCGGAGAGCACGGCGACTCGGAGTTCCCGCTCTGGTCCCAGGCCCGGATCGGCCCGATCTCCCTGGCCGAGTGGGTGCAGGACGACATCTCGCCTAAGGGTCTGGTGCCGTTCTCGGAGGCGGAATTCGACGCGATCACCGAGAGCGTGAAGACCGCGGCGTACACGGTCATCGCCGGCAAGGGCGCCACGAACTACGCGATCGGGCTTTCGGGCGCCCGGATCGTCGAGGCCGTGCTGCGCGACGAGGGCGCCGTGCTTCCGGTCAGCTCGGTGCTCACCGACTACCGGGGCGTCAGCGACGTGGCGCTGTCGGTGCCGAGCGTGATCAACGCCGAGGGCGTCTCGCGCGTGATCGAGGTTCCCTTCAGCGAGAAGGAGCAGGAGCTGTTCGAGCACTCGGCGGCGACGTTGCGCACGACGCTGAACGGGCTCGGACTCGACTGAGCCGTGTGAGACGATCCGTCCAGGATGTTGGGTGGAGGGGATGACGGGAATCGAACCCGCGCCATCAGTTTGGAAAACTGAGGCTCTACCATTGAGCTACATCCCCCGGGCGCAGTTCCCCGCGCACACACCCAGCGTAGTACACGTCGACGGTCGCCAGCTGCACGCCTCGACCCGCGGCATCCGGACCGTGCAGTAGACTTATCGAGGTCATTCCGCGAATTGCGCGAACTCTGCGCCCCAAGCGGATGCCATCACCGGGTTGAGAAATTGTCCGGGGCGTAGCTCAGCTTGGTAGAGCGCTCGGTTTGGGGCCGAGAGGTCGCAGGTTCGAATCCTGTCGCCCCGACCAACACCCCCTAAATACATCGGTCGAACACAGGAGATTGCCACGTGAAGTCCACGGTAGAACAACTGAGCCCCACTCGCGCGAAGGTCACCATCTCGGTGGCTCCCGAGGAGCTGAAGCCCAGCATCACCCACGCCTACGGCCACATCGCCGAGGACATCAACATCCCCGGCTTCCGCAAGGGCAAGGTCCCGCCGGCCATCATCGACCAGCGTGTCGGCAAGTCCGCCGTGCTCGAGCATGCGGTCAACGAGAGCCTCGACGGTTTCTACCGCTCGGCCGTGACCGAGCACAAGCTGCGCCCTTTGGGCCGCCCCGAGGCAGACATCGTCGCCTGGCCCAGCGACAAGGACTTCTCCGGAGACCTGGAACTGGCCATCGAGGTCGACGTGCGCCCCGAGATCGACCTGCCGAACTACTCCGGGCTGAAGCTCACTGTCGACGCCGTCGAGGTGTCCGATGAAGAGGTCACCGAGGAACTCGACAACCTGCGCAGCCGCTTCGGCACTCTCGTCACCGTCGATCGTCCCGCCACCACGGGCGACTTCGTGCAGATCGACCTGATCGCCGCCATCAACAGCGTCGAGGTCGACAACGCCACCGGCATCTCCTACGAGGTCGGATCCGGCGACCTCATCGACGGCATCGACGAGGCGCTCGACTCTCTCAGCGCCGGTGAGACCACCACCTTCAATTCCAACCTCATGGGTGGGGACCACGAGGGCGAGACCGCCGAGATCACCGTCACCGTCGGCGCCGTCAAGGAGCGCGAGCTTCCCACCGCCGACGACGACTTCGCGCAGATCGCCAGCGAGTTCGACACCATCGCCGAACTGACCGAGAGCCTCAAGGGCCAGGTCGAGCGCTCCAAGGTCTTCGGCCAAGGCACCCAGGCCCGCGAGAAGCTCGTCGAGCAGCTGCTCGAGTCGGTCGAGGTTCCGATTCCGACCGCGATCATCGAGGACGAGGTGCGTCGCCACCTCGAGGGCGAGAACCGCCTCGAAGACGCCGAGCACCGCGCCGAGGTCACCGAGGCCAGCGAGAAGACCTTCCGTCAGCAGATCCTGCTCGACACCATCGCCGAGGCCGAGAAGGTCCAGGTCAGCCAGGACGAGCTCACTCAGTACCTGATCCAGGGCGCAGCCCAGTACGGCATGGACCCGAGCGAATTCGTCCAGGCGCTGAGCGGCAACGGTCAGATCCCGTCGATGGTGGCCGAGGTTGCCCGCAACAAGGCCCTCGCCATCGCGCTGGGCAAGGCCGAGGTCGTTGACTCCAACGGTAACGCCGTCGACCTGTCCGAGTTCGTCGCGGTCGCCGACGAGGCGTCCGGCGAGGACGAGGAAGAAGAGATCGAGGAGGACGACTCCGACGCCGCCGAGGTCGAGGCCGAGGTCGACGCCGAGGTCGAGGCCATCAAGGCCGCCAAGGCCACGGCAGCGAAGGCAGCCAAGGCCAAGGCCACCGCGGCGAAGAAGAAGGCCGCCGCCAAGAAGTAGCACGACGACCGCTCACGCGGGCGTTCGGGTCGGATGTCACAGACATCCGACCCGTTCCGCGTTTCTGCCCTGCCGCCCCCGCTCTCGTCCCTTGCCCTCAGCTCTCCCGCACTGGACCAATTCGACGGAGATTTTCGGGTTAAGGGCCGTTATGCACGATTTTCGGGGCCAGGAGAGCAGAATCTCCGTCGAATTGGTTCGGAGCGACTGATGCGTGGGCGGCGCGTTATCTGCCGAGGGCGAACACAGCCGTTCCGGAGCGTTGGCTCCTATAGATTCAATCTGAAGCGACAAGTGAAACGGAGCGCGACATGGCCGATATGACACCTACACCGGGCGTTTTTGACCGACTGCTGAAAGACCGCATCATCTGGCTGGGTTCAGAGGTCCGGGATGAGAACGCCAACGAGATTTGTGCCAAAATCCTGCTGCTGGCCGCAGAGGACTCGGAGCGGGATATCTTCCTGTACATCAACTCGCCCGGCGGCTCAATCACGGCGGGCATGGCCATTTACGACACGATGAGGTTCGTTCCGAACGACATCGTCACCGTCGGCATCGGACTCGCTGCCTCGATGGGGCAGTTCCTGTTGTCCTCTGGAACCAAGGGCAAGCGCTACATCACACCCAACGCCCGGGTCCTGTTGCACCAGCCGTCCGGCGGATTCGGTGGCACGGCCGCCGACATCCAGACGCAGGCGAAGGTCATCCTGGATATGAAGAAGCGGATGGCCGAACTCACGGCAGAGCAGACCGGCAAGTCGGTCGAGCAGATCCTCATTGACAACGACCGCGACAACTGGTTCACCGCTCACGAGGCCGTGGCCTATGGTTTTGTCGACCACCTGCGCGGCTCCGCGTCGGAAGTGGTCGGCGGCGGCGGCACCGACGACTCAGTGAACAAGAAGTAGGACGGGCGAGACGACATGGAATTCACGAATTTTGGTCACCAGGCCGGGGGCCGCGCTTCGCAGGCTCCCGAGGCCCGATACATCCTTCCCACGTTTGAAGAGCGCACGGCCTACGGCTACAAGCGCCAGGACCCCTACGCGAAGCTCTTCGAGGACCGCATCATCTTTCTCGGCGTGCAGGTGGACGACGCGTCCGCCGATGACGTCATGGCCCAGCTCCTGGTGCTCGAGAGCCAGGACCCGGACCGGGACATCGTGATGTACATCAACTCACCGGGTGGCTCCTTCACCGCGATGACGGCGATCTACGACACGATGCAGTACATTCGTCCGCACATCCAGACGGTCTGCCTCGGCCAGGCGGCATCCGCTGCGGCCGTGCTGCTTGCCGGCGGCACACCCGGGAAGCGCCTCGCCCTTCCCAACGCCCGCATCCTCATCCACCAGCCCTCGGCCGGCGGACAGGGCGGAGGTCAGGCCTCCGACATCGAGATCCAGGCAGCTGAGATTCAGCGGATGCGGGAGTGGCTCGAATTCACCATCGCTCACCACTCCAACCGCAGCGCGGAGCAGGTTCACAAGGATATCGACCGCGACAAGATCCTCGGCTCGGCCGAGGCCCTCGAGTACGGCCTGATCGACCAGATCCTGACCAGCCGCAAAAACGTGCCCACGCTCGTCAAGTAGAAGAGCGAAACCGTGAACGCGACGGATGTCCGGCTCAACGGAGCCGGGCATCCGTCGCGTTTCGCATATCGGAGAGTTCGGGCAGAACGGTGCCTGAACGTTATTCGACAGATGCGGTCAGCCTGCACCCGTGCCGCACAGGCACAGGCTAGGCTCGATGCAGTTGTCAATGGAGGAGGCTGACGGATGGCCCGAATAGGCGAAAGCGCTGACCTGTTGAAATGCTCTTTCTGCGGAAAGAGCCAGAAGCAGGTGCAGCAGCTCATTGCGGGCCCCGGTGTCTACATCTGCGACGAGTGCGTCGAGTTGTGCAACGAGATCATCGAGGAGCGTTTGGCCGAAGCCACCGCTGAAGACGGTGCCGGCGAATTCGAATTGCCCAAGCCGAAGGAGATCTTCGGCTTCCTCGAGGAATACGTCATCGGGCAGGAAGCCGCAAAGCGCGCCCTCGCCGTTGCCGTCTACAACCATTACAAGCGCGTACGCTCCCGCGCCACCCTCACCGCCGCCGACGCCATCCACGACGACGTGGAAATCGCCAAGTCCAATATTCTGTTGATCGGCCCTACCGGCTGCGGCAAGACCTACCTCGCCCAGACACTGGCAAAACGCCTCAACGTTCCCTTCGCCGTGGCGGATGCGACGGCCCTCACCGAGGCCGGCTATGTCGGTGAAGACGTGGAGAACATCCTCCTCAAGTTGATCCAGGCCGCCGACTACGACGTCAAGCGCGCCGAGACCGGCATCATCTACATCGACGAGATCGACAAGATCGCGCGCAAGGCCGAGAATCCCTCGATCACCCGCGACGTGTCCGGCGAGGGTGTGCAGCAGGCCCTGTTGAAGATTCTCGAGGGCACTGTGGCCTCGGTTCCGCCGCAGGGTGGGCGCAAGCATCCGCACCAGGAATTCATTCAGATCGACACCACGAATGTACTGTTCATCGTGGCCGGCGCGTTCGCGGGCCTGGATGACATCATTTCGACCCGGGCCGGCAAGAAGGGCATCGGGTTCGGCGCTCCGCTTCACAGCAAGGGTGACGACGTCAACCTGTTCAGTGAGGTGCTCCCCGAAGACCTGCACAAATTCGGCCTGATCCCCGAGTTCATCGGCCGTCTGCCCGTGGTCACCACCGTCACCCAGCTCGACCAGGTGGCCCTGATGCAGATTTTGACCGTCCCGAAGAACGCCCTCGTGCGGCAGTACCAGCGCATGTTCCAGCTCGACGGCGTCGAGCTCGAGTTCGAACAGCCGGCGTTGGAGGCCATCGCCGACCTCGCGGTCCTGCGCAAGACCGGTGCGCGTGGCCTGCGAGCGATCATGGAAGAAGTGCTCGGACCGATCATGTTCGAGGTGCCGTCGAGCTCCGAGGTGGCGCGCGTCGTGGTCACCCGGGCCGCCGTGCTCGATAACGCCGAGCCCACGATCGTGCTGCACAAGGCCCGCCGCGTCGACAAGTCCGCCTAGGTTCAGCGTCCGGCCTCACCTCGCTTCGGCACCCGACCGAACTGGGCCCGGGGGCCGCCGTGTACCAGCCCGCTTTCGTCGGCGTCGTTGCGGCGGTCACCGGATTCGCGGGTTCATTCGTGCTCGTCATCGCCGGGCTGCAGGTCGTGGGCGCGACCGATTCGCAGACGGCATCCGTGCTGTTGGCGCCCTGCCTGCTGGTCGGCATCGACGGCGTGCTGTATCCCGAAGCCGATCGCCAGTGCGATGCTTGCCGGCATCCTGTTCCCGATCTGCCCGGCCCCGGTGACGGCAGCCGTGCAGCAGCCGCTGCTCGCGGTGCCGGTTGTTCTGGTCTGGCTCGCCGCGGGCAAGCCGGCGCGCGCGTGGATGGTGCCGGCGACCATGGCCGTGGCCGCGATCATCGACGTTCGGCTACCAGCCTCCGCCCTGCGCGATCTGGTCGGCTCCGGTCTGGCGAACGCGGTCGGATCGGTCGTCGGCGCGCTCGGCATCACCCTGACGGCAATCACGACCGCGCCGATGGCCGGCCCCGACGCGCATCCTGACGGCCCGAAGCGGTGGATCGCCACGGCTGCCTCCGGGGCGGCTTGCCTCGTCCTGGTCACCGCGTCGGGCGTTTCGGTGTTGGGCATCGGCTCCGCGTTCGGGGGCTGGTCATCGGCGGCGTGGTCATGCTCTGGCTCGGCTGGATGCCCCCCGGCCGCTCTCACCCACTGCCGTCGCTGCCCCCTAACGAATTCGACGGAGATTTTGCCGAAATCGGGCCTACACGGGCCGAAAGCGGCCGGTTTCCGTAAAATCTCCGTCGAATTGGTTCAGGGGCGGGGCGTTAGGGCGCCGGGCAGGGCCGGGCAGGGCCGGGCAGGGCCGGGCAGTGCCGGACGGTGCTAGTTCAGGCCGCGACGGTCGAGCAGCGGCTGAATGTCGGCGTCACGACCGCGGAAATGGCGGTAGGCGGCGAGCGGGTCTGTGCTGCCGCCCACGCTCAGCAGCCGCGACCGGAAACGGTCTCCGTTGGCCCGGGTGAGCCCGCCGTTCTCTGCGAACCACTCGCCGGTGTCGGCGTCCAGCACCTCGCTCCAGATGTAGGAGTAGTAGCCGGCGTCGTAGCCGCCGGCAAAGGTGTGCGCGAAGTAGGTGCTGGAATAGCGGGTCGGCACGGCAGGATTGTCGAGCCCCACGGCGGCGAGGGCGGATGCCTCGAACGCGGCGACATCCGTCACCCTGTCGTCGGCTTCGATGCGGTGCCAGGCCTGGTCGAGCAGGGCCGCCGCAAGGTACTCGCTGGTGGAGAAGCCCTCGTTGAAGGTGGACGAGGCGTGGATGCGGTCGACGAGGTCCTGGGGCATGGGCTCCCCGGTCTCGTGGTGACGAGCATAGTTCGCGAGCACGTCGGGCCACAGCATCCACATCTCGTTGACCTGGCTGGGGAACTCCACAAAGTCGCGGTACACATTGGTGCCGGCGAATTTCGGGTAGGTGACCCGCGCGAACAGGCCGTGCAGGGCGTGCCCGAACTCGTGGAACAGGGTGACGACCTCGTCGAAACTGAGCAGGGTGGGCTCGCCCGTCGCCGGCCGGGGAACGTTCAGGTTGTTGCAGACGATCGTGGGGGTACCTATAAGCGTCGACTGGGAGCCCAGGGCGTTCATCCAGGCGCCGCCCCGCTTGGAGTCGCGGGTGTAGACGTCGATGATGTACAGGCCCACGGGCGAGCCGTCGGCCTCGGCGACCTCGAACACACGCGCGCCGGGGTGCCAGGCGACGAGGTCGGGTCGCTCGGTGAAGGTGACGCCGTAGAGCCGATTGGCCGCGTAGAACACGCCGTCCTGCAGCACCCGTTCGAACTCGAAGTAGGGGCGCATGGCCGCGGTGTCCACGTCGTAGCGGGCTCGCCGCACCCTCTCCGTGTAGAAGGCCCAGTCCCAGGCGGCGAGCTCGAAGTCCCCGCCGTCCGCATCGATCTGCTCCTGCAGGTCGGCCTGCTCGACGCGCGCATTCCGGGCTGCCGCCGGCGCGAGGCGCCCGAGCATGTCGGCGACCGCCTCCGGGGTCTTCGCCGTCTGGTCCGCGGTCACGCCGGCCGCGTGGCTGTCGAATCCGAGCAGCCGGGCCCGCTCGGCACGCAGCCGCGAGATCTCCAGCACGAGGGCGCGGTTGTCGAACTGCCCGCCACGGATGCCCCGGGACCGTGAGGCGGCCAGCAGCCGTTCCCGCACACCCCGGTTCGTCAGCTGTGCCAAGTAGGGGTGCGAGGTAGCCAGCACCAGAGTGATCACGTAACGCCCGGTCAGGCCGCGCTCGTGGGCGGCCTCGGCCGCGGCGGAGATCTGACCGGGGGTGAGGCCATCCAGCTCGCTCACGTCGTCGAGCACGAGTGCCAGATCGATGGTGTCGGCGAGCAGGTTCTTCTCGAACCGGGTGGTGACCGTGGAGAGCCGCTTATTGTAGTTACGCAGCCGGGCCTTGTCGTCGTCGCCGAGGCCCGCGCCCGCGAGCGTGAACTCGGTGAAGTACCGCTCGATCAGGTAGCGCTCCTCCGGCTCCAGGTCCAACCGGTCCCGCTGCTCCTGCAGAGCGGCGATCCGGGTGAACAGGCCAGGGTCCAGACGGATGGCGTCCGCGTGCGCCGCGAGGAGCGGGGCCAGTTCCTCCTCGAGGGCGTTGGTGAAGTCGCTGGAGTCCGACGAACTCCGGTTGAAGAACACCTCGGCCACCCGGGTCAGCAACGGTCCGCTGCGCTCGAGCGGAACCATCGTGTTGTCGAAGGTGGGGGCATCCGCGCTCGCGCAGATCGCCGCAATCTCGGCCAACTGCTCGGACATACCGTCCAGGAACGCCGGCCGGTAGTGCTCCTCCGCAATCAGCGCGAACGGGGGCAGCTCGAACGGAAGCGTGCTGATGCTGGCGAAGGGGTTCATTTGTTTACCCTGTCACATCCACATTTCGTCTGTCGGAGTATTCCCCCGCACGCCTAGGATCGGTTCATGATCGACGAGCCGGCACGCCCCGAGACCGCGCCCCGGGAGCAGTACACGCACGGGCATCACGAGAGCGTGCTGCGCTCGCATACCTGGCGCACGGTGGCCAACTCGGCGGCCTACCTGATCCCACACCTGGATGCCGGGCTGACCCTGCTCGACGTGGGCTGCGGTCCGGGCACGGTCACGGTCGACCTGGCACGCCGGCTGTATCCCGGTCAGGTCACCGGCATCGATGCGTCGGAGCAGATTGTGCTGCGCGCAGCCGGGCTGGCCTTCGATGAGGGGGTGCGGAACGTGTCGTTCCGGGTGGGTGACGCCTACGCGCTCGGCTTCGCCGACGCGAGCTTCGACATCGTGCACGCGCACCAGGTGCTCCAGCACCTCGCCAACCCCGTCGCCGCGCTGCGGGAGTTCCGGCGCGTGCTGAGACCGGGCGGAATCCTCGCCGCCCGCGACGTCGATTCCGGGGGAGTGATGTACTACCCGAAGCTTCAGGGCCTGCAGCTGTGGGAGAGCGCCTTCCGCGACGTGCAGTACTGGAACGGCGGCGACCCCGACGCCGGGCGCGCTCTCAAAGCCTGGGCGCGCAAGGCCGGGTTCACCGACGTGGCGAGTTCGGCATCCCTTTGGTGCTTCGCCTCGGATGTCGAACGCGAGTGGTGGGGGCAATCCTGGGCCGAGCGGGTGATCGAGTCCGACTTCGCGGCACACGCCATCGAGGTGGGCGCGGCCGACCTCGCCGACCTTCGGATGATGCAAGCCGCATGGCTGCAGTGGGCCGGCGACCCCGATGGCTGGTGCGGTATCCCACACGGCGAGATCGTCGCCAGGAAGTAGCCCGTGCCGTTCCTCGACCGACTCCAACACTGGGCCCAGGTTCAGCCCGACGCCACCGCCGTCGCGGTCGGCGCCGACCGAATCAGCTTCGCCGAGCTCCGCGATGCGGCGGCGGCGATCCTGCCCGCGACGCCCCGGATCTCCAGCGTCTGCCTGCCCCACGGCACCGCGTTCGCCGTTGCCTTCGCCGCGGGCGTCGCCGAAGGCCGCTGCTCTGCGATTCTCAACCCTGACTGGCCGGAGGCGCAGCGCAGGGTGGTCGAGAGCAGCCTGGCGAGGACCGCCGGGTTGGACGGACGGGTCGCCGCCGGCGCGCCCCTGCTCGGCACGGAGCTGCGCGACGGTCCACCCGACAGGGACTTCCTCTACGGGTTCACCTCCGGCACGACCTCCGTACCCAAGGCATTCACGCGCAGCCGAGCCTCCTGGCAGCGCTCGTTCGCGCTGGGCACCGAGTTCTTCGGCCTGACTCGGCACGACCGCACACTGGCGCCCGGCCCGCTCTCTGCCAGCCTCAGCCTCTACGCTTTCGCCGAATCGCTGCACACCGGCTCCGCCTTCTTCGCTCTGCCCCGCTTCTCCGCCGCCGCCGCTGTCGCCTGTGTCACTGTCGAGCAGATCACCCGGATCGTGGCGGCGCCGACCGTGCTGCGTGTGATCGCCGCGCACGCGCTGTCCGTCGGCACGGACGGCAGGCCCCCCACCGGCAGGGGGCTCACCGGCATCGTGAGTGCGGGGGCCAAACTCGACCCGGGAACCCTGTCGATGCTGCGCCTCTGGGCGCCGGACGCCAGCGTGTTCGAGTACTACGGGGCGGCCGAACTGAGCTTCGTGACGGCATCCGTGCTGCGTCCCGGCGAGGTGTCGCCGATCTCGGCGACCGCCGTCGGGCGGGCTCTGCCCGGCGTGGAGGTGCGCATCCAGGACGACGCGGGACGCGCCCTGCCGACCGGCACCCCGGGCACCATCTTCGTGCGCAGCCTTCTGGTGGGCGGCGGGTACGCCTGGGGCGACGACGGCGAGGCGTTCCGCCGCGAGGTCGACTGGTGCACGGTCGGCGACATCGGCTTCCTCGACCCGGCGGCCGTGCTGCACCACCTCGGCCGCCGCGCCGACTTCATCGTCACGTCCGGGCACAACGTCTACCCGCAGCAGGTCGAAGCGGCTTTGCGCGGCCTTCCCGGCGTGGAGGCGGCCGTCGTCACCGGTCTGCCGGACCCCGTTCGCGGGACCCGCGTGGTGGCCGCCGTGATCGCGGGCTCCGAGACGGATGCCGCGCGCATCCGGTCATACGTCGCGGCTCTGCTCGCCGCGCCCCACCGGCCCCGCGCCTACTACGCCCTGGCGGAGCTGCCGCTCACCTCGGCCGGTAAACTCAGCCGGGTGATGCTGCGCCGCTGGATCGAGGAGGGTGACCGTCGTGTGCGCCCGCTCCGCTGACCCAATCCGGCCGGACGCGGTCGGTGCCGACGGCTCCGCTGCTCCCAGCGCCGACACCGTCGATTCGCACGCCGGCCCGCCAACCGACGCTGCCCGGGAACCCGTGATCGTTCTTGCCCGCCGCACCGCCTTCGGCCGCCGCAACGGGGTGTTCGCGCACACCCGTGCCGAAGACCTGCTGGCCCCCGTGCTGAACGCCGTGGTGTCCGGCGGCGGGGTGTCCCCGGCTGCCATCGACGACGTCATCATCGGCAACGCGGCGGGCGGCGGCGGCAATGTTGCCCGCCTCGCCGCGCTGACGGCCGGTCTGCCGGATTCCGTTCCCGGCCTCACGATCGACCGGCAGTGCGGCTCCGGCCTTGAGGCCATCGTGCTGGCCTGCCGGTTGGTTGCCGCCGGCGCTGGCGACCTCTACCTTGCCGGGGGAGTCGAGAGTTGCAGCACGGCCCCGCTGCGTGCGCACCGGCTCACCTCGAGCGCCGGGCAGCCGGACTTCTTCGATCGCGTGCGTTTCGCCCCCGATTCGATCGGCGACCCCGACATGGGCGTCGCCGCCGAGAACGTGGCCGACCGCTACGGCATCTCCCGGCAGCGGCAGGACGCCTTCGCCCTCCGCAGTCACCGGCTGGCCGCCACGGCTGCCGCCGTGCCAGCCCCCGAGATCGTGCCGCTGCCGACAGAGGCCGGCCCGGTTTTCGTCGACGAGGGTCCCCGCCCGGGTCTGACTGAGGCCCTGCTGGCCCGGTTCGCGCCGGTCTTCCGGCCGGGAGGAACGGTCACCGCCGGCAACTCCTGCGCGGATGCCGATGGCGCCGTCGTGGTCCTGGTCACCAGCCGCCGGCGGGCACGCGAACTCGGACTGACCGGCTGGTTATCCTTCGTCGACGCCGCGGTCACCGGCACGGACCCGAACTTCCTCGGCATCGCCGGCGCCGAGGCCGCGCGCCTCGTGCTGCTCCGGCAGGGCCTGACCGGGGCCGACCTGGCTCGGATCGAGTTCAACGAGGCGTTCGCGGCGCAGGTGCTCGCATCCCTCGATCTGCTCGGCGTTGCGGAGGAGCACGCCAACCGCGAGGGCGGAGCGCTGGCCCTCGGGCATCCGTTCGGCGCCAGCGGAGCCCTGCTGGTACTGGGGCTGCTGCGGCAGTGTCGCGCCGCGGCAACGCCGGGGGACGCCGCCCTCGCGGCGGTCAGCATCGCCGGCGGCCTGGGGGTCGCCGCCCTGTTCCGCTGGGAGCAGTCCCTGTCATCGGAGGCAGCAGGCGTCGAACGACTCTCACGCTGACGCACGACCACGGGGTGCGGAGTGGCCCCGCGGAGTACCGGAATGCCGGTCAGCAGAGGTTAGATCCAGTCGTCTTCGTCGTCGAGCACGATCGACGGCTGCGTGATCGTGGCACTGTCCTCGCCCGGGTCATAGCGGATGATCGTGCCGTCGTCGAGCTCGAGCACGGGGTTGCCCTCGAGCCAGGTCAGTGTCCAGCGCCAGGCGCTGGAGTCCTCCGCCAGCGCGGTGAGGTCCTCTTCGACCGCACGGATGGCGATTTCCACCACATGAGGCAGCCCGGCCGGCGCCGGGTGACCCAGAGGCCAGCGGGTTCCCATCTTCACTTACAGCTCGATCTCGTAGGTGACCCAGTCCGTGCGGGTGGCCACATCGTCGTACAGGCGCTGCGCGGTCTCGTTGTCGGCGGCGGTCAGCCACTGCACGGTCGTGAGACGGTCCGCCGCGGCGCACTCCTTGGCGAACTCGATCAAGGCCCGGCCGACGCCCGTGCTGCGGGAGTCCGGCGACACGAACAGGTCGTCCAGGAACAGTCCGCGAGTGGCGGTCAGGGTGCTCGGGACCTCGCGGTAATGGGCGAAGCCGACGAACTCGCCGTCCTCGTCGACAGCCACGGCACCGGCGAGAGACTCGTTCTTGTCGATGATCCAGCTCCAGACCTGGAGCGCTTTCTGATCAGTCAGTTCGCTCTTGTAGAACTCGCTGTAGCCCTCGAAGAGTCCCAGCCATGAGAAGAAGTCCTTGTCGCCGAGCGCGCGTACCTTGATTGACATTCGGTTCTCCTAGTTCTCCAGCACCGTGGCGAGCACGATGTCAGTGACAGCCAATTCGCTGCCCTCAATAAAAACCAACTCCGAGATGCGGCCAACGGCCCTCAGATCGGCTGCAGCCTGCCTGAGCAGGGCAATCTCTGCAGCCGTACCGCTAATTACAGCAGAAACAACGGCGGATTTCTGGGATGCCTTGGCATCCGTTTTCGCGCGGCGGATGCCGGTCAGCGCCCGGCTGCACAGGTCCAGCAGGGCCACGTTGCCGCCCTGCCCTCCGCCGAGCTCGGTCTGAACGGGCCAGGGGGTACGGTGGATGGACCCCTCGTTGGACCAGGACCAGGCTTCCTCGGTCGCGAACGGCACGAACGGGGCGAAGAGGCGCAGCTGGGTGGCCAGGGCGGTGCGCAGGGCGGCGACGGCCGAAGCCTGGCCGGCTCCCGCTTCGCCGTACGCGCGCTCTTTGACCAGTTCGAGGTAGTCGTCGCAGAACGTCCAGAAGAAGCTCTCGGTGAGTTCCAGCGCACGGGCGTGGTCGTAGCCCTCGATCGCGGCGGTGGCGTGGCCGACGACGACGCTGAGCCGAGCGAGCATGCTCTGGTCGAGCGGCTCGGTCACGGGGGCGTCGGCGGCGCCGTCGAAGGCAAGGATGAACTTTGACGCGTTCAGGATCTTGATCGCCAGGCGACGCCCGATTTTGATCTGGGTCGGGTTCTTGGGGTCAAAGGCGGCGTCGGTGCCGAGGCGCGACGACGCGGCCCAGTAGCGCACGGCATCCGAACCGTGCTGCTCGAGCATGTCTGCCGGGGTGACCACATTGCCCTTGGACTTGGACATCTTCTTACGGTCGGGGTCGACGATGAAGCCGGACAGGGCTGCGTGCTGCCACGGCGAGACGCCGTGTTCCAGCTCGGAGCGCAGCAGGGTGGAGAACAGCCAGGTGCGGATGATGTCCTGGCCCTGCGGGCGCAGCGAGTACGGGTAGACGAGATCGAACAGTGCGGGGTCGCGCTCCCAGCCGCCCGCCAGCTGCGGGGTCAGGGAGGAGGTCGCCCAGGTGTCCATCACGTCGACCTCGCCGACGAAGCCGTTCGCCTGGCCGCGCTGCTCGGCAGCAAAGCCCGGGGCGGTGTCGGAGGACGGGTCGACCGGGAGCGTCTCGCGGGTGGCGACGATGGGCTGGTCGAAGAGCGGGTTCGCGTCGGCATCCAGCGGGTACCAGATCGGCAGCGGAACGCCGAAGAAGCGCTGGCGGGAGACGAGCCAGTCGCCGGTGAGGCCGTTGACCCAGTTCTCGTAGCGCACACGCATGAACTCCGGGTGCCACTGCAGGTCGGTGCCGTGCGTGAACAGGCGGGCGCGCAGCTCCTCGTCCCGAGCGCCGTTGCGGATATACCACTGACGGGTCGACACGATCTCGAGCGGTTTGTCGCCCTTCTCGAAGAACTTGACCGGGTGCACGATCGCGCGGGGCTCGCCGATCAGGTCGCCGCCGATGCGGAGCAAGTCGACCACGGCT
Organism: Cryobacterium sp. Hz7; assembly: GCF_004402815.1. Taxonomy (NCBI): domain Bacteria; kingdom Bacillati; phylum Actinomycetota; class Actinomycetes; order Micrococcales; family Microbacteriaceae; genus Cryobacterium; species Cryobacterium sp. Hz7. The sequence continues at coordinate 57,289 of NZ_SOFB01000053.1, read as the reverse complement.
GCCTTGGCGGAGAAGACGGTCTTGCCGGCCAGCTGCGCGTACGCGGCCTGTCCGGCCTCGCTTGTGATCGCCTCGGGCGCCTCGGCGATGATGCGGCCGTCAAAGCCCATGATGGCGCGGTTCGGAAGGTCGAGTTCACGCCACCAGATCACATCGGTGACGTCGCCGAACGTGCAGATCATGGCGATGCCACTGCCCTTGTCCTTCTGCGCGAGGTGGTGGGCCAGGATCGGCACTTCCACGTCGAAGAGGGGGGTGCGCACGGTCGTGCCGAACAGCGCCTGGTAGCGCTCGTCGTCCGGATGCGCCACGAGCGCCACACAGGCCGGCAGCAGTTCCGGGCGGGTGGTCTCGATCTCGATGGCGCCGCCATCGGGCTTGGCGAAGGCGACCCGGTGGTAGAACGCCGGCATCTCCTTGTCTTCGAGCTCGGCCTGGGCGACCGCGGTGCGGAAGGTGACGTCCCAGAGGGTGGGGGCCATGGCCTGGTAGGCCTCACCGCGCTCGACGTTACCGATGAAGGCGGACTGGGAGGTGACAAGGGAGTCATTGCCGATCGTGCGGTAGGTCTGGGCCCAGTCGACGCTCAGGCCCAGCATGCGCCAAACGGCCTCGAACTGCTTCTCGTCCTCGATGGTGAGGCGCTCGCACAGCTCGATGAAGTTGCGGCGGCTGATCGGCAGCTGGTCGGCGGCTTTGGTGCTTTTGCCGTCTCCGCCCTCGAACGGGGCGGTGAACTCGGTGGCGTAGGGCAGCGACGGATCGCAGCGCACGCCGTAGTAGTTTTGCACGCGCCGCTCGGTGGGCAGGCCGTTGTCGTCCCAGCCCATCGGGTAGAAGACGCTCTTGCCGCGCATCCGCTGGAAGCGGGCGATGACATCCGTGTGGGTGTAAGAGAAGACGTGGCCGATGTGCAGGGAGCCGGAAGCGGTCGGCGGCGGGGTATCGATGGAGAAGATACGCTCCCGCGTGGCCGAGTCACGGTCGAAACGGTAGGTGCCGGCCTCTTCCCACGAGCCGCCCCACTTGGTTTCGAGGCCTTCAAGGGCCGGTTTTTCCGGAACGTTGGCGGCGGTCATGTTTCTCCGATTCGATCTGTGCGGCACCGTGTCGTTGGTGAAGTGCCTGAGTATTGGGCCTTATCCAACTTACCGGATGCCCCGTCGTCCGCCGACTCCGGCCGTCACCAGGCTGCCGGAGCGCCTGCAGCGCCCGGCCGGGCCTCGCCATGAGTGGCAGGATTGGAGCGGGAAGGGGTGCCATGGATGACCCGGGAACACTGTCCGAGGCCCGTCGCACGGTGCTGCGCCGCACGGTGCGCTGGATCGTGGGTTTCACGATCGGCTACAACGTGCTCGAGGCCGTCGCCTCGATCGTGGCGGGCGCCGCGGCATCCTCGACCGCCCTGATCGCCTTCGGCCTGGACTCCGTCATCGAGGTGCTCTCCGCCGCGGTCATCGCGTGGCAGTTCTCCCGTCGCGATCCTGAGCGCTGGCAGAAACCGGCCCTCCGCGCCATCGCGATCGCGTTCTTCACCCTCGCCGGGTACGTGATCCTGGCCGCCGGCCTGAGCTTCGCCGGGGTTGTCGAGGCGGCGCCCAGCCCACTGGGCATCGTCATCGCGTGCCTCAGCCTCGTGATCATGCCCGGGGTGGCAGGCGTGGAGCGCCGGACCGGCGCGGAGCTCGGCAGTGCCAGCGTGATCGCCGACGCCCGGCAGCTGCTGCTCTGCGCGTGGCTGTCCGGGTCGATGCTGCTCGGGCTGGCGGCCAACGCGCTCCTCGGCTGGGCCTGGGCGGACTCGCTCGCCGCCCTCGTGATCGCCGGGTTCGCGATCAAGGAGGGCATCGAGGCATGGCGCGGCGAGGTCGAGCCGCCGGTGGTGCTGCACGTCAACTAAAGGGGTGAGCCCCCGTATCAGGCGGTGGTCTAACCAATTCGACGGAGATTTTGCTCTGGGAGCCGGTTCTCGGGTTCAAACAAGGCGTTTCGGGCAAAATCTCCGTCGAATTCGTTCGGTACGGAGTTGCTCGAGGGTCAGAACCCGATCCGGGGGACCGCGCCGAGCAGGGTCTGCGTGTACGGATGCTCCGGCGCGGCGAAGACCCGGGCCGTTGCGCCGGTTTCGACGATACGGCCGTCCAGCATTACGGCGACCTGGTCGCTGACGTGCTGGATCACCCCGAGGTCGTGGGAGATGAACAGCAGGCTGAGGCCCAGGTTCCGCTGCAGCTCGTCGAGGAGGTCGAGCACCTGGGCCTGCACGGTCACGTCGAGGGACGACACGGGCTCGTCGCAGATCAGGATCTGCGGCCCCGACGCCAGCGCCCGGGCGATGCTCACCCGCTGCCGCTGCCCGCCGGAGAGGGACAGCGGCCGCCGGCCAAGCAGCCCCTGCGGCAGACCCACCGCGTCGAGCAGCGCCAGCACGCGCAGCCGGTCGGCAGCCGAGGCAGTGGCCGCAGTGGCGGCAGTGGCGGCAGTGGCAGCAGTGGCAGCCGAGGCGGATGCCGCGCCGCGCCCGGTGCGCCCGCCGCCGACCGCGTCCCGGAGCACCTGCTCGACGCTCAGCCGCGGGTCGAAGGAGCTGAGCGCATCCTGATAGACCGCACCAAGCCGGGGCCGCAGGAGCCGCCGTTCCTTCTCCGAGGCGGCGCTGAACGGCTGCCCGAGCACCCGCACCTCGCCGGCGTCCGGCCGGGTCAGCGCCAGCGCGAGGCGGGCCGTCGTTGTTTTGCCGGAGCCGGACTCGCCGACGATGCCGAGCGTCGTGCCGCGTTCGAGCCGGAACGAGACCCCGTCGACCGCGAGCTGCTCGGTGCCGTCGGGCCGGGTGAAGCGCTTGACCAGGCCGGTGGCCTCCAGCACCGTGTTGCGGGGAGCGACAGGGTCGGCACGATCTGAGAGAGCGAGAAAGGGCGCGGCGGCGGGCGACACCGGGGCCGCGGCCCGCGGGCTGAGGCGCAGCCCGCGCGGCTTGTCGACCGGGATCGCGGCGAGCATCTGCCGGGTGACCGGATGCTCCGGCCGGGTCAGAATCGCGTGCGCCGGTCCCTGTTCCACGATCCGTCCCTCGCTCAGCACAGCGATCCGGTCGGCGATGCGGCCGACGACGGCCAGGTCGTGGCTGATCAGCAGGATGCCGGTGCCGGCGCGTTTCAGACCCGTCAGCAGCTCCAGGATTTGTGCCTGCACCGTGACGTCGAGCGCCGTCGTGGGCTCGTCGGCGATCAGCAGTGGCGGGTCCAGGGCGATCGCGGCCGCGATCAGGGCGCGCTGGCGCTGGCCGCCGGAGAGTTCGCCCGCGCGCTTCCGCACAGAGTTGCCGGCGTCGGACAGGCCCACCCGGGCCAGCACCTCGAGCACCCGGGCGTGGCGCGCCGCTGCACCGAGGCGGGTGTGCAGTCGCAGCGAGTCGGCGATCTCCCGGCCCACCGGGCGCAGCGGGTCCAGCGACACCAGGGCATCCTGCAGCACCAGGCCCACGTCGCGGCCGCGCCGCCGGCGCCAGCTCTGCTCGGAGAGTCCGCGCACGTCGGAGCCTGCGAGGCTCAGCTCGTCGGCGCGCACCCAGGCGTTGCCGCCGACCAGGCCGAGCAGGCTGCGCGCGGTGACGCTCTTGCCCGAGCCTGACTCTCCCACCAGGGCCAGGCATTCCCCGGGGGCCACCTCGAACGAGACGCCGTTCAGCACCGGGTCGGTATCATTTTGCGGTCCGAAGCCCACGACGAGGTTCTGCACCCGCACGGCCGGGGCAACCCCGCCGTCACCCTCGCCTGGCGCGCCCACCGAAGCGCCCACGCCGCTCTCGTCACTCACGCGCGCCTCACCCGTCGCTCGATGCCGCGACCGAGCGCCGTGGCAGACACCGCCGTCAGCACGATGAACAGCCCGGGGAAGAAGCTCATCCACCAGGCCGAGCCGATGTAGGTGCGCCCGGCGGAGAGCATCGCGCCCCACTCCGCGGCGGGCGGCGCCGAGCCCAGGCCGAGGTAGCTCAGCGCCGACGCCCAGACGATGGCCTGACCGATGCCGAGGGTGCCGAGCACGAACAGCGGCGCGAGCGTGTTCGGCAGGATGTGGCGCATCAGGATCTGGACGGGGCTGCGCCCGAGCACGGTCGCCGCCTCGACGAAGGCCGATGACCGCACCGACAAGAGCTGGCCGCGGATGATGCGGGCGTAGCCGGGAGCGGTCGCCAGGCCCACGGCGATGGTCGCCGTGGCAACGCCCGGCCCGAAGATCAGGATGAAGAGCAGGGCCAGCAGCAGGCCGGGGAACGCGAACAGCACCTCGAGGAACCGGTTCACGGTGAAGTCCACGACCGGGCCGAGCATACCGGCCAGGGTGCCGAGCACGAGGCCCAGGCCGAGGCCGATCACGGTGGCGAGGGTGCCGATCAGCAGGGAGCTGCCGGTGCCGTGGCTGACCCGGGTATAGATGTCCCGGCCGGACTCGTCGGTGCCGAACCAGTGCGCGGGTGAGGGGGTCTGAAACGCGGACAGCGGGTCGATCCCGAGCGGGTCGCCGGGCGCTACGAGCGCGGGGAACAATGCCGCCGTGACCAGGAACAGCGCGAACAGGCCCGCCAGGACCTCGGCCACGCCGAACCGGCGAATGCGGGGCGCGCGCGGCGACTGGGGCGCGCCGGTGCGCGGCGACCGGCCCAGCCCGGCCTGGATCTCGAGGTCGCTCATCGTGCCCGCAGCCTCGGGTCGGCGATGCGCTGGGCCAAATCGGTGAACAGGGTCATCAGGATGTACCCGACGGCCACGATCAGCACAGCACCAACCACGACCGGCACGTCGCGCACGGTCACCGCGTTCAGAAGCGTGCGGCCGAGGCCCGGCCGGGCGAAGATGGTCTCGACCACCACTGCCCCGCTGATCAGGGAGCCGAATGCCCAGCCGGAGAGGCTGATCGCTGGCAGTGACGCGTGCCGGATCACGTGCACCCAGCGCACCCCGCGTTCGCTCTCGCCCCGGGCGCGGGCGGAGAGCACGAATGGGGATTCCAGCGCGGTGAGCAGGGACTCCCGCATGATCTGGCCAAGGAACCCGGCCAGCGGCACGGCGAGGGTGAGCACCGGCAGCACCAGCCCGGAAACCCCGGAGGTACTGATCGGCGGCAGCCAGCCCAGCCAGACGCTGAACAACACGATCAGCGCTGTCGCGAGCCAGAAGTGAGGGAGCGCGGCAGCCACGATCTCCAGACCGGAGCCCAGGTACCAGGCGACGCGCCCGCCGCGGGTCGACCAGGTGGCCAGCCCGAGGGCGAGCAGCCAGGCCACAGCGAGGGCGAGCACGGCCAGCAGCAGGGTGCCGCCGAGCTGGCCGACCAGGAGCGGGGCGACGTCCTGGTCCAGTGAGTAGGAGCGGCCAAGATCCCCGGTGGCCAGGCGAGCCAACTGTGCCAGGTACTGCACGAGCACGGGCTGGTCGAGCCCGTATTCCGCCCGCACCGCGGCGAGCGCCTCCGGGGAGGTCTGCGAGCCGGGGCCACCCAGGATGGCCTCGGCCGGGTCTCCGGGAATCAGACGGATGGCGAAAAAGGTGAGCGTGGCCACCATCCAGAGCACCAGCACCGCCCCTCCCAGGCGGGCCAGGACGACCCGGGCTGCCCGCGCTACTTCAGCCACGCATCGTAGAACGTGGGCGTCGACACGGTCGGCAGCGCCCGCGCGCCCACCACATCGGTGCCGAGCAGGTAGTGGTTCTGCTGGTCGAAGAGCGGCAGGATGTAGAAGCCCGCGAGCACCTGGTTCTGCGCGTCGGCGTAGAGGGCGGCGCGTTCATCGGCATCCGTCACCTGGCCGGCCTGGGTGAGTAGGGCGTCGATGGCCGGGTCGTTCACCTGGGCGTGATTGGCGAAGTAGCCGCTGGGTGCCGGGGTGATCCCGTCGGAGTGGAAGAGGATGCGCAGAACGTCGGGTCCGACCTTCGTGTACGGCGCGCTGACGGCGTCGTAGTCGTTCTCGCCCAGCGCGGTGTACCAACTGGAGAGGTCCATCGGGCTGAGCAGAACCTCGAAGCCGGTCTTCTTCGCGGTGGCCTGGATCTGCTCGAACAGGGACTGCTCCGCCGGAATGGACTGGTTCGTACTCACCGGGAAGTCGACCGTGAGGCGCACGCCGTCTTTCACCCGGTAACCGTTGGAATCACGCTCGGTCCAGCCGGCGGAATCGAGGAGGTCCGAGGCAGCCTCAGGGTCGTACGCGAACAGGTCCGGGCCCGACACGGCGAGGGGTTCGACGCTGGAGAGGGCGGAGTAGGAGCGCTCGGCCGTGCCCCGGAAGAGGCTGGTGACGGCGTCGTCGACATTCGCCGAGCGGATGAACGCCTCCCGCACGAGCGGGTCGTTGAAGGGCGCGCGGCCGGAGTTCAGTTCGATTCGGTTCGAGGCACCCGGGCGAGGGGCGTCGAGGTGCACGATGGTGTCGCTCTTCTCGGCCTGCACGATGGTGTCGGGCTGGGCGTTGTCGATCACGTCGGCGTCGCCGGACTGCAGAGCCGCGTAGCGGGACGCGGAGTCGGGGATGAAGCGCCAGACGATGGAGTCGAGGTAGGCAGGCCCGGTGTGCGCGGCATCCGCGGGCGGGGAGTTGTACTTCTCGTTCCGCACCAGGGTGATCGATTCCTGCTGTACCCACTTCTCGACCTGGAAGGGGCCGGTGCCGACCGGGGAGGCGCAGTTCTCGTCCTGGCTCCGGGCCAGCGCGGTGGGCGATTCGATCGCCAGCCACGGCTGTGACAGGGATTCGAGCAGGGCGCTGTCGGGTTCGCTGAGCGTAAGGCGCACAACGTTGGTGGAGACCGCGTCGGTGCCGGTGACCTTCCCCAGAGCGAGGTAGCCGGTCGACGAGGCCGTTTCCGGGTCTTGGATGTGCGCGATATTCGCCTGCACGGCGGCGGCGTCGAGCGGGGTGCCGTCGGTGAAACTCACGCCGGCGGCGAGCGTGAAGTCCCAGGCCAGCCCGTCGGCGCTCTCGGTCCACGAATCTGCCAGCCAGGGGATGATCTCACCGTCCGCGTTGCGGGACACAAGCGACTCAAGGTACTGCGTGCTGACCAGGGCCTGCGGGTAGTTGCCGCCCACGTGCGGGTCCAGGCAGGTGGGCTCGGCGTCGCCGGATGCGTAGGTCAACGTGCCGCCGGTGAGAGGCCGGGTGGCTTCGGGGGACTCAGCGGTGGCGCAGCCGGTGAGCAGGATGCCGGTGGCGGCGAGGCCGACCAGCCCGGTCAGGGTGCGCGCTGTGCGATGGGTGTACCCCGAAGTGTGCATTATGGGTCTCTTTCCGCGGCGCCCGATGGGCCGAGTGTGCACCTGCTGGACCCGCAAGATTAGGGGCCTCGGGCACGTGTTGGACGGGGTCCACAAATAAAATGATTGAGGACCATCGTAGAACACAGGAGAGCTGTTCGCTGAGCAGACGTGTGCGGGCACCGCGCGCTGTACACCCGGGGGTAGGCGCAGGGTAGACTTTTCAAGTAGGACTGTGATCCGGCTATCACCGGTGAGTCTTCGGAAGAACGGCAACCACCCTCGCGGTGGTTCTCAGTAGAACCGAACGGGTCGGGCCCGTCACAGCCTCAGAACAAGCGGTTTTCCGAAGCCTCGGCTCCGGGAGACAAGCGAGGTGGTACCGCGGCGAATCCCGTTCGGAGTCGGCGTCCTCGTGGAACAGGGGCAGATCTGTGAATGACACAACCTGCCCGACTCGTCCAGGAGAGACATGACGTACCCCAAAGGCCAGCAGTCCGCTTCTCCCGCCCAACCCGGCGGCATCGTGCCCTCACCGAACTTTCCCCAGATCGAAACCGAGGTGCTCGCGTTCTGGAAAGCCGACGGCACCTTCCAGGCGTCGATCGACAACCGTGCGGATGCCCCCGAGTGGGTCTTCTATGACGGCCCGCCGTTCGCCAACGGGCTGCCGCACTACGGCCACCTGCTGACCGGGTACGCGAAGGACCTCTTCCCGCGCTTCCAGACCATGCGCGGCAAGCAGGTGCACCGCCGGTTCGGCTGGGACACGCACGGCTTGCCGGCCGAGCTCGAAGCCGAACGCGAGCTCGGCATCACCGACAAGAGCGAGATCGAGAAGATGGGCATCGGGGCCTTCAACGCCGTCGCCCGCAGCTCCGTGCTCAAGTACACCAAGGTGTGGGAGGAGTACGTCACCCGCCAGGCGCGCTGGGTCGACTTCGAGAACGACTACAAGACGCTCGACATCACCTTCATGGAGTCCGTGATCTGGGCCTTTAAGCGCCTGCACGACAAGGGCCTGGCCTACGAGGGCTACCGGGTGCTGCCGTACTGTTGGCGCGACCAGACACCGCTGTCCAACCACGAACTGCGCATGGACGACGACGTCTACAAGATGCGCCAGGACCAGACCGTCACGGTCACCTTCCCGCTGGTCGGCGCCAAGGCCGAAGCCCTCGGGCTGACCGCCGTGCGCGCCCTGGCCTGGACGACCACCCCCTGGACCCTCCCGACGAACCTGGCGCTCGCCGTGGGCCCGGAGATCGTCTATGCCGTCGTGCCGGCCGGGCCGAACGGCACCCCGGACGCCACCGTGCTGCGGGAGGCCGTTTCCGGGGCGGATGCCGCGGCATGCGTCGCAACCACCGAGGTTTTCGGCGCCGAATACCTGATCGCGATCGACCTGGTCGGCAACTACGCCAAGGACCTCGGCTACGACTCGGCGGCAGAGGCGACCGCGGCGATCTCCCGCACGGTTCTCGGCAGCGCCCTGGAGGGCGTCAGCTACGACCGCCTCTTCGACTACTACGCCGACACCGCGGTCTGGGGCACCGAGAACGCCTGGACCGTCGTCGTGGCCGACTACGTCACCACCGCCGACGGAACCGGCATCGTGCACCAGGCGCCCGCCTACGGCGAGGAGGACCAGAAGATCTCCATGGCCGCCGGCATCCCGGTGATCATCTCCCTCGACGCGGGCGGCAAGTTCCTCTCCGACGTGCCCGAGGTCGCCGGCCAGCTCTGGAGCGACGCGAACAAGCCGCTCACCCAGCTGATCAAGAATGAGGGGCGCCTGCTGCGCCAGGCCAGCTACGAGCACTCCTACCCGCACTGCTGGCGCTGCCGCAACCCGCTGATCTACAAGGCCGTGTCGAGCTGGTTCGTGCGCGTCACGGACTTCCGCGAGCGTCTGGTGGACCTGAACCAGGACATCAATTGGGTGCCGGAGAACGTCAAGGACGGCCAGTTCGGCAAGTGGATCGGCAACGCCCGCGACTGGTCGATCAGCCGCAACCGGTACTGGGGTTCGCCCATCCCAGTCTGGAAGAGCGACAATCCCGACTATCCGCGCGTCGACGTCTACGGCTCGCTCGACGAGCTCGAGGCGGACTTCGGCGTGCGCCCCACCGACCTTCACCGCCCCTATATCGACGCGCTCACCCGACCCAACCCCGACGACCCCACCGGGCGGTCCACCATGCGGCGCATCACGGATGTGCTCGACGTCTGGTTCGACTCCGGCTCGATGCCGTTCGCGCAGGTGCACTACCCGTTCGAGAACGCCGACTGGTTCGACAGCCACAACCCGGCCGACTTCATCGTGGAGTACATCGGCCAGACCCGCGGCTGGTTCTACATGCTGCACACGCTCTCCACCGCCCTGTTCGACCGTCCGGCCTTCAAGAACGTGGTCAGCCACGGCATCGTGCTCGGCAACGACGGCCAGAAGATGTCCAAGTCGCTGCGCAACTATCCCGACGTGAACGAGGTGTTCGACCGGGACGGCTCGGATGCCATGCGTTGGTTCCTGATGAGCTCCTCCGTGCTGCGCGGTGGCAACCTGATCGTCACCGAGGAGGGCATCCGCGAGGGTACCCGCCAGGTTATGCTCCCGCTCTGGAGCACCTGGTACTTCTTCTCCCTCTACGCCAACGCGTCCGGCGAGAACGGCTACGACGCCACCTGGCGCACCGACTCGACCGACGTGCTCGACCGCTACCTGCTGGCCAAGACCCGCGATCTGATCGTGGAGGTCACTGCCGACCTCGAGAACCTCGACAGCACCCAGGCGACCGCTCGAATCCGGGACTTCGCCGACGTGCTCACCAACTGGTACGTTCGCCGCTCGCGCGACCGGTTCTGGGCCGGCGCCGGGGCCTCTGTCTCGGTCTCGACGGTCTCATCCACCGGAAACGAGGCTTTCGACACGCTCTACACCGTGCTCGAAACGGTGACGCGGGTGGCCGCCCCGATGCTCCCGCTCGTCACCGAGCGTATCTGGCAGGGCCTCACCGGCGGTCGCAGCGTGCACCTGACCGACTGGCCCGACGCCGAATTGTTCCCGGCCGATGCCGTTCTCGTCACCGCGATGGACCAGGTGCGCACCATCAGCTCCACCGTGCTGTCACTGCGCAAGCAGTCCGGGCTGCGCGTGCGTCTGCCGCTGGCCACTCTGACCGTGGTCACCACCGACACGGCGGCCCTGGCCCCGTTCGAGGGCATCCTGCGCGACGAGCTGAATGTGAAGAGCGTGCGTTTGGTCGAACTGGCCGACGACAGCGCGAGCGCCTACGGCATCACCTCCCGGCTCACCGTGAACGCCCGGGCAGCCGGCCCGCGACTCGGCAAGCAGGTGCAGCAGGTCATCAAGGCCGCCCGCGCCGGCGACTGGAGCGAAACCGACGGCGTAGTCACCGCCGGCGGTACCCCGCTCGCCGCGGGGGAGTACGAACTCGTGCTGCAGACCGGTCCGGCCGACGGTTCCGCCGTCGCTGACGACACGGCGGCGGATGCCCCGGCTCTGGCGCTCCTGGCGGGCGGCGGTTTCGTGCTGCTGGAGACGCAGACCACCCCGGAACTCGAGGCGGAGGGCTTCGCCCGCGACCTGATCCGCGCCGTGCAGGACACCCGCAAGTCGGCCGGATTCGAAGTGAGCGACCGCATCCGTCTCGACCTCGTCTTCTACTCCGCCGAGGACGCCGCGACCTTCGCCCTTGCGGCCGGCGTCGACGTCGCTGCGGAGACCCTGACCCTCCGGTTCGCCACCCATGTGGCCACCGAGGTGTCCGATGACAGCCTGGCGCACGGTCTGCCGGCCGAATGGCTGCAGAGCCTGGTCGGCTTCCCCGTCGAGCACTACGTGCTTTACGAGGCTGGTCACTATGCCAACCGGGGGACCGTCCTGGTCGCCGTCGCCCGAGAGAACGGACTCGTCCATGTCTGAACCCAAGAAGCCCGGATCGAAGAAGCCCGGATCGAAGGAGCCCGGATCGAAGAGGCCGCGCCAGTCCTCCGACGCCGGCCGTGAGGCCGGGGACGCCGTCTTCGCCGCCCTCCTCGCCCGCGTGGGCGAGGGTGCGCCGAAGCCGCGTCTGGCCCCGACCCGGCGGGCGCTCGAACTGCTGGGTGACCCTCAGACCGTCTACCCGGTGATCCATATCACCGGCACCAACGGCAAGACCAGCACGAGCCGCATCACCGAGAGCATCGTGCGCGCCTACGGGCTGCGCACCGGACTGATGACGAGCCCGCACCTGGTGCGGCTCAACGAGCGCATCGTGATCGACGGGGAGTTCATCACCGATGAGGCCCTGGCCGCGAACTGGGCCGACATCGAACCCTTCCTGGCCATGGTCGACGCGGAGCTCGAGGCGGCAGGCGACGACGTGCTCACCTTCTTCGAGGCGCTCACCGTGCTGGCCTTCGCCTGCTTCGCCGACGCCCCCGTCGACGTCGCCGTGATCGAGGTCGGCATGGGCGGCGAGTGGGATTCCACCAACGTCGCCGACGGGCAGGTGGCCGTGTTCACGCCCATCGCCCTCGACCACACGCTCCGCCTCGGCAACACGATCGCCGAGATCGCCCGCACCAAGGCCGGCATCATCAAGCCGTCCGCCGCCGTGGTCTCCGCCCGGCAGGGCGAGGCGGCGCAGGCCGAACTCGAGCGGGCCGCCGAGCTGACCGAATCGACCCTGGCCAGTGAGGGCGAGGATTTCGTCCTGCTCAAAAACCAGGTCGCCGTGGGCGGGCAGCTCATCTCGGTGCGCGGCCTCGCCGGCACCTACTCGGACCTGTTCCTGCCGCTGTACGGCACGCACCAGGCGCAGAATGCGGCCGTCGCGATCGCCGCCGTCGAGTCCTTCCTCGGGGCCGGCACCACGGCGCTCTCGCATGACCTGGTCGAGGAGGGCCTCGCGCAGGTCACCTCGCCCGGACGCCTGCAACTGATCGGAATCGCACCGACCGTCCTGGTGGATGCCGCGCACAATCCGCACGGAGCGGCCGCCCTCAGCACTGCACTGGCCGACTACTTCGACTTCGACGAGATTGTGGCCGTGGTGGGCATCCTCACCGACAAGGATGCGACCGGCATCATCACCGCGCTGCAGTCCAAGGTGGTGCGGTTCCACGTCACACAGTCGCAGTCCGAGCGCGCGATCGGCGTCGACGACCTCGCCGATCTGATCGCCGACCTCGGCAGCGAGGAGACAACCGTCCGGTTCGACGACCTCGCGCAGGCCCTCGACTCCGCCAGGGACTGGGCCCTCGAGTCGCCCAAGCGGGCTGTGATCGTGACCGGGTCGATCACCCTCGTCGGCGAAGCCATCATTCTGGCCGACGCACGGGAATGGCTGGCGAAATGACGTCCGCTCCCCGCTCGGTGAAGCGCACGCTCGCGACGATCGTGCTCGGCTTCGAGGTCATCGTGGTTGCCCTCGCCGCCCTGGTGATCTTCGGTCTGCAGGCGTTGCCGCCGTGGCTCGCCCTCGGCGGCGGAGCCGTGCTGGGGCTGGCCATGGTCGCCGTGCTCGCGCTGCTCCGTTACGAGTGGGCCTACGTGGTCGGCTGGATCCTCCAGCTGATCATGGTGGCCGCCGGCTTCCTCAATCCGGCCATGTTCTTCGTCGGCGGCATGTTCGCCGCCATGTGGACGTACTGCATGATCGCCGGCTCCCGGATCGACAACCAGAACCAGAACTTTCCCAACAACGAGAACAACGAGAAGGAGAACTCATGAGCACCCAGGTCCAGGAAACGCTCGTATTGGTCAAACCGGATGGCGTTGCCCGCAACCTCTCCGGCGAGATCCTGCGTCGCATTGAGCAGAAGGGGTACTCCCTCGTCGACGCGAAGCTCGTGCAGGCCGACAGGTCCCTGCTGGCCGAGCATTACGCCGAGCACCAGGGCAAGCCGTTCTTCGAACCTCTCGTGGAGTTCATGGAAAGCGGTCCGATCCTCGTGCTGCGCATCGCCGGCGAACGCGTGATCGAGGGCTTCCGCTCCCTGGCCGGCACAACCGACCCGACCACCGCGGCTCCCGGCACCATCCGCGGCGACTTCGGCCGAGACTGGGGCACCAAGGAGCAGCAGAACCTCGTGCACGGCTCCGACTCGCCCGAGTCGGCCGACCGCGAACTGGCCCTCTGGTTCGACTGACCCGTACCGACCGGGGAACAGCCACTGACCGGATGCTTGGAGGCGGCTGTTCTCGTCGGTACCAGATGTCGTTGCTTTGTGCACCAAGCGCACCGCTGTCGCAGAATGGCCGATGATGGCAGAGCCCCGCTGAGCATGTGCCGACATCCTCTTTGATTCGTCTGACTAGAAAGCCTCACCATGCCGCATGCCCGGAACCCCTGGTTCAATCTGGTCTGGGCAATCCCGCTGGCGATCATCCTGCTGGTCGCCGTCGTGCTCGCCGCCCGGGGCATCCGTTCCCTGCCGATGGCGCAGGAGTTCCTGGTCGACTTCCCGGGGGCCTCGCCGTTGCCGTCGTGGGCCCCCGTCGGCTTCCCCGCGTGGCTGGCGTGGCAGCACGGCCTGAATGTTTTCTTCCTGCTCTTCATCGTGCGTTCGGGTTGGCAGATCCGCACGGCCGGGCGCCCGAGCATGTTCTGGACCCGGCGCAACACCGGCCTTTTTCGAACCCGACGTGCCCCCCGCCGGTTGGGCATCAACCTCTGGCTGCACCTCGCGGTGGATGCCCTTTGGGTACTCAACGGGATCGTCTTCTACGTGCTGCTGTTCGTCACCGGTCAGTGGGTGCGCATCGTGCCGGTCAGCTGGGACATCATTCCGAACGCACTCTCGGCCGCCCTCCAGTACGCCTCACTGGACTGGCCGATCACCGACGGCTGGGTGAACTACAACGCGCTACAAACTCTGAGCTACTTCAGCATCGTGTTCGTGGCCGCGCCGCTCGCCTTGGCCTCGGGCATCCGTCTGTCACCGCTCTGCACGTCGCGCCGGCTTGGAGAACTGATCCCGCTGCGCCCGACCAGGGCCGTGCACGTGGGCGTGATGGTCTTTTTCCTTGCATTCATCGTGATCCACGTCACGCTGGTGTTCGCCACCGGTGCCCTGCGCAACCTGAACCACATGTACGCGGCGCAGAGCGACGACGGCTGGACCGGATTCTGGATCTTCGCCGCATCCCTGGTCGTGATGCTCGTGGCCTGGGTCGCCGAGGGTCCCCGACTGCTGCGGGCGGTCGCCTCTCTCGGCGGAACCGTAACCACGCGCTGAGCCGCGGTGCTGGCTGAGCCGGCCGATGGCTCTGCCGGTCGAAACCCGGTGGTTGTGTACCCCCCCTTCCCCCCTCGGCCGGGGTCCCTCCCTGGCCTTGTCTACGGCTGCCTGGGCCGCGTCGCGGGCCAGGGCTTCGGCGAACCGGCGGGCCTGATCGACCTGTTCGGCCAGGTGGGCGTCGACCCAGGGCGGCGTCCGCCTGGGTCTCCCGGATGGCGTCGAAGTGACGACCCAGGCGTTCTAGCTGCTCACTGTATGAGGACTTCATGAGACAAACGCTACGGGCAGCCACTGACATTCCATGCCCCAGATCGGCACCTGTCAGCGCCCTGTGGATAACCTGATCAAACGCGTATTGTGGTGGAAAGGGAACAGCCGTCGCGGGGCGCGCAGCACGCATCCGTCGTCGCATAAAAGCGGAGATTTTCGGGAAACGCCGGTTGTGGCGCCGTGAGCGGCGTGTCGCAAAAATTTCCGAGGTTAGCAACCGCAACGGATGCCCGGAGCGGCAACCTCCGGCCGCCACGTCACCGGAGCTCGACCACCGGGTCTCAACCGGACGGGGGCAGGGTCGCCATTACAGGCGGTTCAGGAAGTCCATCTCGACCTGGGCGATGACGGCGGCGATCAGATAGCAGACGATCGTGATCACAATGATCCAGGAGGAGGCGACGGATGCCAGGCGCCGCACGCGCGGCCCCGCTGGGAGGTTGCCCGACGTGAGGTTGTGCAGCGTCACGGCTAGGAACATTGGGATCGTGACCGTCCAGGTCACCATGCACCACGGGCAGAGCACGTCGAGCTCGAAGAAGCTCTGCGCCATCAGCCAGATCACGAACGCGAGGGCGCCGGTGACGCCCACGTTCAGCGCGATCCAGAACCAGCGGGCTAACCGCGCCCCGGCCAGGATCGCGGCGCCGATCGCGATGACGACCGGCCAGGCCATCAAGCCGATCACCGGGTTGGGGAAACCGAGGATGGCACCCTGCCACGATCCCAGGTTGGTGCTGCAGCCCACCAGCACACTGAAGTTGCAGGAAAGCTGGGCCTGCGGGTCCTCGAGGATCGCGAACTTGTCGACGGTCAGGAGGAAAGCCGCGGTGAGGGCGATCAAACCACCGATGATGAAGAAGATGGCGAGCCCGATGGGGCGCTTGACGGGCGGGTTGTGGGGCACGTTTGGATTATGTCATGTGCCTCGCATGTGTTCCTGAGAATGCATGCGATAATCGGAACAGTCGCTTGGGCCGCGCTCAAGTTGACGCCATACAAGTCTTAATGGGCCGTAAAGGCCCAGATTCATTGGTCCCACGACCAAAGGTATTAGCAGCCAGAGCCAAGAGCCGGTTGCGAACGACGAGGATTTCCGAGGGTTTCGCGCAAGCGTGATCCTCGCACGAGAGAGTAGCCGGATGGGTGGCGCGGTCGCCCACACTGGTCAAGGAGCGCGCCAGTGATGGTGGAAGACAACGAAAACATCAAAAAACGCAAGGGTTTATTCGGCACCCGCCGCACCTCGCGGAGGGCTGCCACCCCGGTGGCCGTTCCGGAGGCCGCGCCTGAGAACAACAGTGCGCAGCACAATGACGCCGCACAGAACGTCGCTGCGGCGACGCGCGAGCCGCTTTCAGCAGCGCAGACACCCCGCGTCCACACCGACGACGCCGTGACCGAGCCGGCAGCCGCCGCTCCGTTCGGCGAAACCCCCGACTCAGAACAGGACGCTGCCGTGGAACCGACGCCGCCGCCCACCCCGACCGCCGATGTGGTTCGCCGCCCGTCCACCTCGCTGGTGTTCCAGGCCCCGGTCATCGTGCCGCAACCGGCCCGCACCGGAGCGCGCCGCGACACCGCGCGCCAGGACCAGCGCCAGGACACCGGCCAGGACATCCGTCAGGACCATGACGACGAGGGCGACGAGTCGTCGACCGTTCGTCGTCGCGCCCGTCGGCGCACCGGCGACGAGAACCGGTCCGGATCCGACGACCCCGCGAACACCGTTGTTCGCGTGCGTACGCCCCGCGAACCCGAACTCATCACCGAACCCCAGCGGATCAAGGGGTCGACCCGCCTCGAGGCCAAGAAGCAGCGCCGCCGTGACGGCCGCGATGCCGGGCGCCGTCGCCCGGTGATCACCGAGGCCGAGTTCCTCGCCCGCCGCGAATCCGTCGACCGGGTCATGGTCGTGCGGGCCAAGCAGAATAAGATTCAGATCGGGGTGCTGGAAGACGGTGTGCTGGTCGAGCACTACGTCGCCAAGAATCAGGATGCCTCGCTGATCGGAAACGTCTACCTGGGCAAGGTGCAGAACGTGCTGCCGAGCATGGAAGCAGCCTTCGTCGACATCGGACGCGGCCGCAACGCCGTGCTGTACTCGGGTGAGGTCGACTGGGAGGCTGCCGCCGAGAACTCCGGCAACAGCAGCCAGGCTCGGCGCATCGAGCTCGCGCTCAAGCCGGGCGACAAGGTGCTCGTGCAGGTCACGAAGGACCCGATCGGGCACAAGGGTGCGCGACTCACCAGCCAGGTGTCACTGCCCGGCCGCTACCTCGTCTACGTGCCGAACGGCTCGATGAACGGGATCAGCCGCAAGTTGCCCGACACCGAGCGGGCGCGCTTGAAGAAGATCCTCAAGGAGGTTCTTCCCGAGAACGTGGGAGTCATCGTGCGCACCGCGGCCGAGGGTGCCACCGACGAGCAGCTCACGCTCGACGTCAACCGGCTCACCTCGCAGTGGGCGTCCATCGCCAAGCAGGTCGACACGGTGCAGGCACCGGCCCTGCTGCACAGCGAACCGGACCTTCTGATCAAGATCGTGCGGGATGTCTTCAACGAGGACTTTCAGAAGATGGTCATCTCCGGCGAGGAATCCCGGGAGGTCATCGAGGCCTACCTGCGCCAGGTCGCACCGGACCTGGTGGAGCGCGTGGAGCGCTACGAGGGCGAGAACGACGCCTTCGACGAGCACCGCATTTCGGAGCAGATCGAGAAGGCCCTCGACCGCAAGGTCTGGCTACCGTCCGGTGGCTCCCTCGTGATCGACCGCACCGAGGCCATGACCGTCGTCGATGTCAACACCGGCAAGTTCGTCGGCTCTGGTGGAAACCTCGAGGAGACCGTCACGAAGAACAACCTCGAGGCTGCCGAAGAGATCGTTCGCCAGCTGCGTCTGCGCGACATCGGCGGCATCATCGTCGTCGACTTCATTGACATGGTCCTCGAAACCAACCGCGACCTCGTGCTGCGCCGCATGCTCGAATGCCTGAGCCGCGACCGCACCAAGCATCAGGTCGCCGAGGTCACCTCGCTCGGGCTTGTGCAGATGACCCGCAAAAAGCTCGGTCTCGGACTCCTGGAATCATTTAGCGAGAACTGTGAAGCCTGCGCCGGCCGAGGCATCGTCATCCACCACGACCCGGTGCTCAAGCACCGCCAGACGGCTCAGCCGGCCATGGAGCGTCGCCCGCGCAGCAAGTCGGGCACCAATTCCGGCGGCGACAACGGGCACCGCGGCGGAAACGGAAACGGAAACGGAAACGGTACCAACTCCGCAGCCGTGCACGCGTCTCAGGCCGATGCCGGCAAGTCCGGACACGGCACCCACGGCATCACCGAGGATGCCAAGCACGCCCTCGCCCTGATCGCCGCCCGCACCATCCCGCGCGCCCTGACCGGCTCGATCCCGATCATTGCCCCGCCTGAGGCGATGCCGGAATCGGTTCCCGCGGAGAAGGCGGCCGCCCCCGCGGCCTCAGCCGACGGGTCATCTGTCGACGCGGCGACCGCCGCATCAGTCAACCCGGCCGACGAGGCCAACCCGATCGAGGAGGCCGTGAATGAGGCAGTCGCGGCCGAGACGTCTGCACCGTCGGCACGCCGCAGCCGTAGGGCGTCCTCCACGCCCCGCCAGCGGGACGCAGCGCCCATCGTGACCCCGGAAACCCCGGTGCAGGACGCGCAGCAGACCCCGGTCGAGGCGCCTGCCGCGCACGAGGCCGCAGCGCCCGACGACGACGAGCCCGTCGCCATCCTGGACATCCCGGTCAAGAAGTCCTCCCGTAGCCGCCGCACGGTCAGCAAGCAGGTCACCGACCAGCTGCTGGACTCGGTGCTGGACGCCCTGCCCGAGCCCAAGCAGCCGGGCCAGGGGCGTTCGCGCAGCCGGCGGGTGACGACGGCCGGCGGATCCACCGGGTCGGCCCAGCCGATCATGACCACGGCCCCGGATTCCCAGCAGTAACGAGAATCCCTGCAGGAACGAATCGAGTCGATCGGGAGACCGGCGGCGCACAGCCCACGGGGCTGGGCGTCGCCGGTCTCCCGATCTCTTTCAACCGGCGAGGCAGCGCTTCGGGCCCCGATCAGGACTCTGGGAGAGAGCCGCTGCCCGATCGGTCCCGCCCGCGCACACGCAGGCCGCTTGCGCGGAGCCGGAGAACCAGTTCCCGATTGTCCACCGGATGCGCCCCCGAGGCCACGAGGGCGTCATAGCGGTGGGCGGGTACGTCGTAGTGGTCCAGGTCGAAGCCGCGGCGGGGGATTCCGTTGCGGGCCGCGAAAGCGTGCAGTTCGGCCAGTGACGAATCGCTGACAAGATGGGACCAGACGGTGCCATGCGCGGGCCACATCGGCTTGTCGATCAAGACGGTCATTACCCGATTCTATGATCCGGCCTCGGTTTGACCGTCGCAGCAGGATCGGCTAACGTTGACTTTTGGTGTGCGACGGGCCTTTGCCCCCGCGATCACCGTGGTTTTCTGAGAGCGACGGGCCGACTTGGCGTGTTTAAGGCAGTAACTTTCCATCACGGGGCCTCACGGCTCCCCAGAGATAGGTACGTAACGTGGTTTACGCAGTTGTGCGCGCCGGTGGGCGGCAGGAAAAGGTAGAGGTCGGGACCATCGTCACGATGGACCGAATCAAAGCCAATAAGGACGGCAACGTCGAGCTGGCCGCAGTGCTTCTCGTCGACGGCGACACGATCACCTCTGACTCCCAGTCACTGGCCAAGATAACGGTCACGGCCGAGGTTTTGAACGATCTCCGCGGTCCGAAGATCGTCATCCAGAAGTTCAAGAACAAGACCGGGTACAAGAAGCGTCAGGGGCACCGTCAGGAGCTCACTCGCGTTCAGGTTACCGGCATCGCCTAGGCCCTGAGGAGCAGAACAGATGGCACATAAAAAAGGCGCGAGTTCCACTCGCAACGGTCGCGACTCCAACGCCCAGCGCCTCGGCGTGAAGCGCTTCGGCGGTCAGGTTGTCAGCGCGGGCGAGATCATCGTCCGTCAGCGCGGCACCCACTTCCACCCCGGCGTCAACGTCGGTCGTGGTGGCGACGACACGCTCTTCGCTCTCGAGCCCGGCTCGGTTGAGTTCGGCGCCAAGGGCGGCCGCAAGGTCGTCAACATCGTGGTGGCTGCCGCTTAGGCATTTCACATCGGTAAGCGTGAGGGCGGGCTTCGGCTCGCCCTTTGCGTGTTTCACGGCACCCGCACGACAAGATGCATAGCACCAATGATTTACGCACCACTGAGCTTTTTGCCACCTGGAAGGGGCACCCCCATGGCCACGTTTGTTGACCACGTCACTCTCCACCTGCGAGCAGGCAACGGAGGGAACGGCTGTGTCTCCGTCAAGCGTGAGAAGTTCAAGCCGCTCGCCGGCCCTGACGGCGGCAACGGCGGAAGCGGTGGTGACATCGTGCTCGTCGCTGACCCGAACGTGACGACCCTCCTCGGTTACCATCGGTCCCCGCACCGCAGTTCCGCGAACGGCGGCCCCGGCATGGGTGACCACCGCGCCGGCTTCGGCAGCGAGCTGATGGAGCTGGCCGTCCCGCTCGGCACCGTGGTCAAAGACGCCGAGGGCAACGAACTCGCCGACATGACCGAGCCGGGTTTCCGCATCGTCGTGGCGCCTGGCGGTCAGGGCGGGCTCGGCAACGCGGCCCTGGCCTCGCTCAAACGCAAAGCCCCCGGCTTCGCCCTGCTCGGCACCTACGGTTGGGAAGGCGACATCCAGCTTGAACTCAAGACCGTGGCGGATGTCGCGCTTGTCGGCTACCCCTCGGCCGGCAAGTCCAGCCTGATCGCGGCCATCTCGGCGGCCCGGCCCAAGATTGCGGATTACCCATTCACGACCCTGCACCCCAACCTCGGCGTCGTGGATGCCGGCGAGGTGCGCTTCACCGTCGCCGACGTGCCCGGACTGATCGAGGGCGCCAGCGAGGGAAAGGGCCTCGGCCTCGAATTCCTTCGTCACGTGGAACGGTGTACGGCGTTGCTGCACATCCTCGACTGCGCCACACTCGACCCTGACCGTGACCCGCTCAGCGACCTCGACGTCATTCTCGGCGAACTGGCCGCCTACCCGGTGCCCGACGGGCAGAAGCCGCTCCTCGACCGCCCCCAGCTGATCGCCCTGAACAAGATCGACGTTCCCGAGGGCCGGGAGCTCGCGGAGTTCGTCAAGCCCGACCTCGAGGCGCGCGGTTACCGCGTGTTCGAGATCTCGACCGTCAGCCATGAGGGTCTCAAGCAGCTCAACTACGCGCTGGCCGAGACCGTCGAGGCCGGCCGAGTCGAGGCCGCCGCGGCGCAGGCCGTCAAGCCGCGCATCGTGATCCGCCCGAAGGCCGTCGACGACAGCGGCTTCGTCGTCAAGGTCGAGGGTGGGTCGTTCGGCAACATCTACCGCATCATCGGCACCAAGCCCGAGCGCTGGGTGCAGCAGACGGACTTCAAGAACGACGAGGCCGTCGGCTTCCTGGCCGACCGCCTGGCCAAGCTCGGCATCGAGAACGAACTGTTCAAGGCCGGCGCGATCGCCGGCTCGACGGTCATCATCGGGCCCGGCAACGGCGTGGTCTTCGACTGGGAGCCCACCCTCACCTCCACGGCCGAACTGATCACGGCACCGCGTGGCACCGACACCCGCCTTGACGACTCCAAGCGACGCACCAGCAACGAGCGCCGAGAGGAGTACTTCGGCCGGATGGACGCCAAGGCAGCCGCACGCGCCGAACTGATCCGAGAGCGCGAGGCCGGCATGTGGTCGACCGGCGAGGAAGAGTACAACGGCGACACTCTCACGGGCGACGGTTCAGTCCCGGTGTCGCCCCGTAAGGAGAGCGGGGCCGAATGAGTCACCGCTCCCGCGCCCAGGTAGCCGCCGCCCGGCGCATCGTCGTGAAGGTCGGCTCCTCGTCGATCAGCGGCGACAACTCCGAGCAGATCGCACCTCTGATCGAGGTCCTGGCCCAGGCCCACAATCGCGGCGTGGAGGTCGTCCTGGTGTCGAGCGGCGCCGTCGCCAGCGGCATGGACTACCTCAACCTCGACGAGCGGCCGGCCGACCTAGCCACCCAGCAGGCCGCGGCATCCGTGGGTCAGAACGTGCTCACGGCCCGTTACCAGGAGACTCTGGACCGCTATGGCATTGCCGCGGGGCAGGTGCTGCTGACAGAGGGTGACCTACTCAACGAGCCGCACCGCAGCAATACCCGCCGCGCGGTGAACCGGCTGCTGGACCTGCGCATCATACCCGTCGTGAACGAGAACGACACGGTCGCGACCTACGGGCTGCGATTCGGCGACAACGACCGGCTCGCCGCCATGCTCTCGGTGCTCATCCGCGCCGACCTACTGCTCTTGCTCAGCGACGTCGACGCGCTCTACACCAAGCCCCCGCACCTGCCCGGTGCGGAACCGATCGACTTTATCGGGTTCGACCAGGAACTGGACGGCATGGAGTTCGGGGCGAACAAGGGTGCCGGCACCGTGGGCACCGGCGGGGCGGACACCAAGGTGAAGGCGGCCCGCCTGGCCGCCTCCGCCGGAACGGCCGTTCTCGTCACTGAGACGAGCCTGGCCGCAGAGGCCCTCCGCGGCGGCTCCCGTGGCACCTGGTTCGAGCCGATGCCCACCGCGCCCGGCCGAGCGCTTCTGTGAGCGCACTCGGCCGACACGAGGTCGCGTCGGCCGCGCGCATCGTTGTGAAGGTCGGCTCCTCCTCGATCAGCGGCGCGAACATCGCACAGATCATCCCGCTCGTCGATGCCCTTGCCGAAGCGCACGGGCGCGGAGTGGAGATCGTCCTCGTCTCCTCCGGGGCCATCGCCACAGGCATGCCCTACCTGCAACTCGACGAGCGCCCCACCGACCTGGCCACCCAGCAGGCCGCGGCATCCGTGGGCCAGAACCTGCTCATTTTCCGCTACCAGGACAGCCTCGACCGGTACGACATCGTCGCCGGCCAGGTGCTGCTCACTGCCGGTGACCTGGAAAACCCCTCGCATCGAGGCAACGCGCACCGGGCGATGGATCGCCTGCTCGGTCTGCGCATCCTGCCGATCGTCAACGAGAACGACACGGTCGCCACCCACGAGATCCGGTTCGGCGACAACGACCGGTTGGCCGCCCTGGTCGCCACGCTCATCCACGCCGACCTGCTGGTCCTGCTCAGCGACGTCGACGCCCTCTATACGCGCGCGCCGCACCTGCCGGGCGCGGAACGCATCGATCACGTCCCCTGCGGCGATCCCATGCTCGGTGTCGAGCTCAGCGGCAGCCGCTCCGGCGTGGGTACCGGGGGTGCCGACACCAAGGTGTCGGCCGCACGGATCGCGGCGGAGGCCGGCACTGCCGTGCTGCTCACATCGACTGGTCTGGTTGCCGAGGCACTCCGCGGCGACCCGGTCGGAACCTGGTTCGAACCCGCTCTGGCCTAAACTACCGGGATGCTGCAGACCGACTCACCTCAGATCACTCCGATCCTCGAAGCCGCCCGAACCGCCGCCCGAACTCTGGCCACGACGTCGACCGGGTTGAAGAACCAGGCGTTGCACGGGATCGCCGCCGCCCTGCGGGGGAGCGCTGCGGAGATTCTGGCCGCCAACACCCTGGATCTGGCCGCCGGCACGCGCAATGGCCTCTCCGAGGGCATGCTCGACCGCCTCAGCCTCGACGAGGCGCGCATTAACGCCCTCGCCGACGCCGTGCTCGAGATCAGCCTGCTCACCGATCCCGTTGGGGAGGTTGTGCGCGGCTCCAGCCTGCCCAACGGCGTACGAATCAGCCAGGTGCGTGTACCCTTCGGTGTCGTCGGCGTCATCTACGAGGCCCGCCCGAACGTCACCGTGGACATAGCCGCCATCGCTCTGAAGAGTGGCAACGCCGTCGTCCTGCGGGGCGGATCGGCCGCCGAGAACACCAACCGGGTGCTCGTCACCCTACTCCAGGCGGCGATCAGGCAGGTCGGCCTGCCCGAGGCGTGCGTGCAGACCATCGACCCGTTCGGCCGTACCGGTGCCACCGAACTGATGCAGGCCCGCGGCCTTGTCGACGTGCTGATCCCGCGGGGGAGCGCTGGCCTGATTCGGGCCGTCGTCACCCAGTCGACCGTGCCCGTGATCGAGACCGGGGCCGGCGTCGTGCACATCTTCGTCGACGAGTCGGCGAATCCGGAGTGGGCGGTCGACATCGTGCACAACTCGAAGGTGCACCGGCCCAGTGTCTGCAACGCCCTCGAGACTCTGCTCGTGCACGAGGCCGCGGCCGCGCGGCTCCTGCCGGCCGTTCTGGCGAAGCTGACGGAGTCCGGCGTTACCCTGCACGGCGACGACCGCGTGCGCGAGATCTTCCCCGCGGCGGTGCCGGCCACGGAGGAGGATTGGTCCACCGAGTACATGGGCCTCGAACTGGCCGTGGCGGTCGTCGACTCCCTCGACGACGCCATTGCGCACATCCGTCGCTACTCGACCGGGCACACGGAGTCGATCATCACAAACGACATCGTGAACGCCGACCGGTTCCTCGGAGAAGTGGATTCCGCGGCGGTCATGGTCAATGCCTCGACCCGGTTCACCGATGGCGGCGAGTTCGGTTTCGGAGCCGAGGTGGGCATTTCCACTCAGAAACTGCACGCTCGCGGGCCGATGGGTCTGCCCGAGCTCACCAGCACCAAGTGGATCGTGCGTGGCTCCGGCCAGGTGCGCGCATAGCCCCCGCTAGACTGTTGGCCATGGCGTAGCGCTGTGCCTTGTTAGTCCCTGAATGGAGAATCCCATGTCGTTCCTGACCGTTGTGCTGGCTGAGGCCGGGCTCGTCGATTTGCCGATGCCGATCTTCCTCTACGGAGTAATCGCCCTCGTGGTCTTCGCCGCGCTCGGCTTCGTCGTCTGGTCCTACCGGGATGTCGCCAACCGCCACCAGGCCAAGGCGAAGGCTTACTCCGACGCCCACGGCGGCGCGCGCAGCGACCACTAATCGGAAGCGTCACCATCGATAATCCCGGGGCCCGCCCACCGCGCATCGGCGTGATGGGCGGCACGTTCGACCCCATTCACCACGGGCACCTTGTGGCCGCCAGCGAGGTGGCTCAGAGCTTCGACCTTGATACGGTCATTTTCGTTCCCACCGGTCAGCCGTGGCAGAAGGCAGATGTGACCGAGAGCGAGCATCGGTATCTCATGACGGTCATCGCCACCGCCTCCAATCCTCGGTTCACCGTCAGCCGGGTCGACATCGACCGAACCGGGCCCACTTACACGATTGACACCCTGCGGGATCTGCACGCCGAACGCCCGGACGCGGAGCTCTTCTTCATCACGGGTGCCGACGCGATGGGGCAGATCCTGGGCTGGAAAGATGTTCAGGAGCTCTGGGACCTGGCCCATTTCGTGGCTGTGAGTCGTCCGGGACACGAGCTCAGTATTTCGGGATTGCCCAACCAGGACGTAAGCTTATTGGAGGTTCCGGCTCTGGCCATCTCGTCCACGGACTGCCGGGAACGTGTGAATCGGGGATTCCCGGTCTGGTATCTGGTCCCCGATGGGGTTGTCCAGTACATCTCAAAGCATCATCTGTATCGGAGTGTGGCATGACGTTGGGTAATGACCCACAGCCACTGACGCGGCGACAAGCCCGCGAATTGGCTGGTCGGAACGAGCAGGTCGTCGCCGGCGAATCCGCCGTTCCGGCGCCGCTCGAACCGGCACCGGTGGATCAGGCACCGGTTCCTTCGACGGATGCCCTTTCCGCAAAGCTGCATGCCGCCCAGCAGTGTCCCGCCGCACCGACCGCGTTCGCGCCTCGCGCCGTCGACGGCGCGCGTAGCGTTCTCCACGCACAGGACCACAACACCCTGACCCGTCGTGAGCTGCGCGCGCTTCAGACCACGCAGACCGGCGATTCCGGCGAATTCCTGCTGAAGCACAACTCCCACACCGAGTCGGCGCTCCCCGCTGCCCCGATCGCACCCGCACCTGTGCCCGAGACGGCTGCGCACCCCTTCGCCATCGACGCGCTGCACGTTCCGGTGGCCCCCGCCAAGGTGGCGCCGCCCGTCGAGTTCCTGATTGAGGCCTCCCCGCGCACGAAGGTCAAGTCCCGACCCGGAGTGCTCCACCCGCCGGTCGGACACTGGTCGCTGGCCCGCGACGAGGTTGACGACCACGTTCCCGGCGTGACACAGCTCGAACCGTTCGACCAGATCGTGGCTCGCGGCATCAGCGCCGGCGGCATTCCGACCACGACCAACGCCCTGATCCTGCCGTCCATCCCGCACCACGGATCTTCGTCGGGCCCGCTCATGCGCACCGGCGAGATTATGGTCACCGGGTCGATCGATCTACCCCGCAGCCTCGGTTCCACCGGAGCCCTGCCGAACGTCTTCGACTCGTCGGACATGGACCAGATGCTCGACCAGCTCGACGAGGGTGGACACCATAGCGACGTCGCCCCGGTCAGTGCGAGCCGCGCCGTCAGCACGCACGCTTCGACCCGGGGTGTCATGGCTCCACCGAGAAAGCGCGGGTTGACCGTCCCGGCCGTCCTGACCGTTACCGCAGGCGTGCTCGCTTTCGGCGTGCTGGCCCTGATCGTGGCCGGCTACGTCCTCAAGATTTTCTAATGCCATCCATTTCGCCTTCACTAACTCAGGGATTCATTCGATGACCGCTTCTGCCCATGCTCTCGAGCTCCTCCAGGTGGCCGCCGCCGCCGCAGACTCGAAAGCGGGGGAGGACCTCGTCGCAATCGACGTATCCAATCCCCTGCCTCTCACCGACATCTTCCTGATCGTCACGGGCCGCTCCGAGCGCAACGTGGTGGCCATCGCCGGTGAGATCGAAGACAAGATGACCGAGGCCGGCCACAAACCGTTGCGTCGCGAAGGCCGTGCCGAGGGGCGCTGGGTCCTCGTCGACTTCGGCGATCTCGTCGTGCACATTTTCCACGAGGAAGAGCGCGTGTACTACTCGCTCGAACGTCTGTGGAAAGACTGCCCCGTCATTCCCATCGCACTGCCTGCCCACAAGGCCGCCGAGTAGCGGTGGTCAGCAGCAGGCTAATCATGTAGTAGCCTAGAGAAGTTGTTTCGGGCAAGTTGCGAAACACATTCTGGGTCCGTGGCGCAGCTGGTAGCGCACCTGCATGGCATGCAGGGGGTCAGGGGTTCGAATCCCCTCGGATCCACCGAGTAGCACAACGTACCGAAAATATGGAACAGGCCTCGATTTCGGTCGGGGCCAACTCTGGTTATGTGGGGCAGAAAAGCTCATCAATTTTCGCATGAAATGTATCGATCAGATGGATCCTCGCGGAGGCCCTCTGACGCGACTGCGGGGGCTGGTATTCACGCGCCGTCGATCAGGGCGAAGCGTGGAACGGCTGCGCCGTCGACGCGGACGGTTCCCGTGAACATGGCCAGGGGGCGCACCCACAGCCCGCGTTCTCCGTACAGGGCGGTGTAGACCACCAGCTGTTCCTCGGTCTCCGAGTGCCGGGCCACGCCGAGAACCTCGTAGAGGTGACCTTTGTAGTGCTTGTATCTGCCGATCGCAATGTCATTCATGGTGGGCTGACTCTAGGCTCCTTCGCCCGACATTCCCAAACCGTCATCTCCCCACCCGAGCCGGACCGGCAGGTACCGGGCCGTACCCTGTTGCCCGGCGCCACACACCTGTTCGAGGAGCCGAAACCCTGGCGGCGGCCGCCGACCTGGCCCGGGACCGGGTCGGCGACCACCTCGCCCAGACCGTCCCGCCACCGGTTGCCCGCACCGCGAGTATCGCTCCGAGTCCTGCCGACACCCGAGCGACGGGAGCCACAGAACGAACCCGGCACGGGGGGAGGTGACCGCGACGCTGCGATGGAACAGGTCGGCAGAACGCGAGTACGAGACCGAGCCGACCGGGTTCCGGCGGCCCGAACGCTGCCCGATACTGGAGGGGTGCCCGAGACTTCGATTCCTGCAGAGCGCCCGCAGCGCCCTCGACCGTGCCCCTGCCTGAGCGGCAACCCCTATTCCGCGTGCTGTGGTCGGTTCCACCGCGGGGACGCGTTTGCGCCCACCGCGGAGGCGCTGATGCGGTCCCGGTACGCGGCCTTCGCGGTGGGGGAGCCGGACTACCTGCTCACGACGTGGCATCCGCTCACCCGCCCGGAGGTGCTGGAACTCGACGCCGACGTGCGTTGGCTCCGCCTCGAGATCGAACGGACCGCGCAGGGCGGCCCGTTCGACACCGAAGGGGTGGTGGAGTTCACGGCGCACAGCCGGTCCGGCGGCGTCTCCTCGCAGCAGCACGAGATCAGCCGGTTCGTGCGCCTGAACCGACGGTGGGTCTACCGGGACGCTGTCTAGCCCAGCTGCTTCAGGTGGGCTTTCAGCCGCGCCGCGAACGCGGGGCGGGCACCTTCGGCCCGCACAGTCTGCAGCACGTGTTCCCGCACGCCCAGGGCGGTGAGCGTGGCGCTGAGCCCCTGACGTCTGGGGGGGGGGGGGGGCATGATCATCGGTTCGACGGTCGTGCGTGCCGGGTGGGCTCCCCACCCGAGAAGACCACGCCGTCGAGCAGGCCGTGACGCTTGGCCAGCAGCCAGTCGCAGGTGGACAGTGCCACAAGTCCCGCGATCTGCAGATCGTTCGCACTCGCCCTTCTTGCCGATGCTGAACGAGCTGACCGGGCAGAAGTGGCCCATCACGATGGTCCACACCTCACAGACGCCGCCGCAGACCGTGCAGGTCGGGTGCTCGCCGGCCAGGTAGCCGTGGTCGGGGGCAGATTGAGAACGACGGCGTAACCGTGATGTACGGCAGCCGGTGCGTCGTCAGGGAGCGCTGGACGAGCTCGCGGCAGGCCGCGGCCGTGCAGAGCTTCTCCGACATGTACAGGTGCAGCACGGTGCCGCCGGTGTGGCCTCCAGGTTGTACATGTTTCCGGTGGTCTCCTGGAATGAAGTTCTGGAAATAAGGAGTGCCAAACACCGCGGTCATCACGTCGATAGACGCCCGCTTGATCACGGCCATCTCCTCGGCCAGGTCGTCGTGGTTGAAGTCCAGCTCGACCTCGCCGATCACGGTCACCTGCTCGCGCAGGTCCTCCAGGCAGACCCAATCGAACGTGAGGTTGGTGAACGGCGCCCTGTAGGAGTCGAAGGAGCTGCACTCCTGCGCTCCGGCCCACTCGTTCTGCATGGTGCCGAGGAAATTGACGATCTGCGCGATGGCCGAGGAGAAATGCCTCGGGGAGTGGACTCGACCTTGTCGAGAAAGCCAATCAGTCCCTCGTCGAGGAACACCCGGAGCGACCAGCCGGCGCAATAGCCAACCAGCATGTCAAGGTCGTGGATGTGTAGCTCGCCCTCGCGGTGCGCCTTGCCGATCTCGGCGCTGGAGACGGCAACACGGATCCGCACTGCGTCGGAAGGAGCGTTAGCGCCAGTGCGCGTGATGGCCCGAAATTTCGGGTTTGTGCATTCGACCTCACACCCGGTGCCTCAACGTCACCACATCTTGGGGTCCACATTCCGATACTGACGACATGTGGTGGTGAGTGGCTAAGCGAACGGTCGGAACAGGGCCGCCAAGATGGCGATATAGACGACCACGAAGACTGCGGGGGTCAGGAAGCGCACGACGTTGATCCACGGCGCGGAGGCGATGACGCCGCGCCCGAGGGCGCTGCTCGCGGGCAGCGCGCAGAGGTCAGCCACGATGGCGAGCCCTTCGTTCGCGGACGCGATTTGAGCGAGCGCGCCGAGAATGCCTGAGGCCAGCAGGATGCCCGCGGCCGCGATGCGCACGCTCAGCTCGGCCTCCGCAAGGCCGAGGGACAGGAAGGCCACGAGCGCCGTGAGCAGGAAGGTCGGAGCGAACTGGGACACGATGATGTGCCAGCGGGCCCGGGTCCAGAGCGAAATGAGTTCGTGTTCGGTCATGGGAAATCTCCTGTCGCCGGGGCGACCGGATGGTGGCGCCTGACCCCATTCTGCCCCCTCGCGCCGGCTCGCCGGCGGCCCCCATCCCTAGCGGAGCGCCCCGAACCTCAGGTCGGGCTCGGAATATTCTCGGGACGGCCGCGGTTTTTTCCTTTGAATGCATTTGCATAGAGTTTGTCGAACGTACCGACCACGGCGAGGAGCACGCACCAGATGAAAAAGAAGTTCGAACTCGGGCTGGATACCTTCGGTGACGTTACCTTTGACGCCTTCGGGGCCCGGTTGTCCCAGGCGGCGACGCTGCGCAACGTGGTGGCCGAGGGTGTGCTGGCCGATCAGGTCGGCCTGGACTTTTTCGGGATCGGTGAGCACCACCGGGAAGATTTCGCCGTTTCCGCCCCCGAGGTTGTTCTGGCCGCGATCGCCGGACAGACCACCAGCATCCGTCTCGGGTCGGCGGTCACCGTTCTCAGCTCCGACGACCCGGTGCGCGTCTTCCAGCGCTTCTCCACCCTCGACGCGGTCTCCAGCGGGCGTGCCGAGGTCATCCTGGGTCGCGGCTCCTTCACCGAGTCGTTCCCGCTTTTCGGGCTGGAGCTGGAGCAATATGAGCTTCTGTTCGAGGAAAAGCTCAACCTCTTCACCGAGTTGCTCAAGGAGGAGCCCATCACCTGGTCGGGCGAAACCCGTGCCGGCCTGCGTAACCAGCGGGTGTTCCCGCCCACCGAATCCGGATCCCTCACCACCTGGATCGGCGTGGGCGGCAGCCCCCAGTCCGTCGTGCGCGCCGCGCACTACGGCCTGCCGCTGATGCTGGCCATCATCGGCGGCTCGCCGCTGGCCTTCGTGCCACTGGTTCAGCTCTATCACCGTGCGCTGGCCCAGTTCGAGAAGCCGACCCGCCCGATCGGCGAGCACTCCCCGGGATATGTGGCCGTGACGGATGCCCGGGCGCGCGAGAAAATGTGGCCGCACTATGCCGCCATGCAGGACCGGATCGGCCGCGAGCGCGGTTGGGGTCCGGTCACCCGGGAGCGCTTCGAACACGACGCCGGCCCGGACGGCGCCCTGTTCGTGGGCTCACCCGAGACCGTGGCCACGAAGATCGCCGCCACGGCGGTGAGGCTGGGGCTCGCCCGCTTCGACCTCAAATACAGCCTCGGCACGCTCTCCCACGAGAAGCTGATGACCAGCATCGAGCTTTACGGCACTGAGGTGGCACCGCTCGTGCGCGAGCTGGTGGCTGCCGACCGCGCCGACGACGTGAGCGGGTGATCGCGGAACGCCAGAATACGAGGCCCGTCACAGCGCACGGAACGAATTCGACGGAGATTTTGCACAATACGGCTCGAAATACTCCGGAAACCCGCTCTTGTGCCAAAATCTCCGTCGAATTGGTTCGACACCGGGCACGGTGCTCCGCCTCTAGAGCTCGGCCACCGTGCCGGCGCCCTCCTCCTGCAGGGCGTACCTGGCGGGGACGAGCTGCTCGAGGCTGCGGTAGACATCCGCCGGCACCACGTCTTCGCCGGCCAGTGCGCTGAGGATGATGACGTCTGTCCCCAGGCCGGCCCGGAGGGTGAGGTCGTAGAGCTCGTCGAGATCGTGCCGGGACAACACATCGCCCTGAGCCTCGGCGAGATGTACGCGTTCGCCGCCACGCCGAGCGTGCAGGTACGCAGTACCTCGGCCGGGGCGTCGCACCGCGAGCCTGAACCATCCGGGCCTGCAAAACTCCCTGGCCACCGGCGTGCAGAGGCACATCGGTGGCGTCCTCGCGGCCCTCGACGGTGACCGTGAGAACCGGGGACGGAGCGAAGACCACGACCGCATTCACAGCGGCTTGATACCCAGAGCGGTCACCCGCGAAAACGGATCGGGCGTCGACGGGGCCCGGCAGACTGTAGCGTACTTGTGGGCATACCGGCGCGATCGGTGTGTCGACAGCACGAGACCCGTAGCACGAGGAGCACCCCTTTGGAAACCTGGCCCGGTACTGCGTACCCGCTCGGAGCAACGTACGACGGCAGCGGCACGAACTTTGCCCTGTTCAGCGGAGCCGCCCACCGCGTTGAGCTCTGCCTTTTCGACGAACAGGGCGTGGAGACCCGCATCGACGTGGTCGAATCCAGCGCGTTCATCTGGCACTGCTACCTGCCCCTGATCCAACCGGGACAGCGCTACGGCTACCGCGTGCACGGCGACTACAACCCCGCCGCGGGCAGCAGGGCGAACCCCAACAAGCTCCTGCTCGACCCCTATGCCAAGGCCACCTGCGGCACGATCGACTGGGACCAGTCCCTGTTCTCCTACAACTTCGGTGACCCGGATTCGCGTAACGACGAGGACTCCGCCCCGCACATGATGCTCGGCGTCGTCGTCAACCCGTTCTTCGACTGGGTGGGAGACCGGCCCCTGCGTACGCCCTACAGCGCCTCCCTGATCTACGAGGCCCACGTGAAGGGCCTCACCAAGCTGCAGGATGCGGTACCGGAGAGCCAGCGCGGCACGTACGCCGGCGTGGCGCATCCGTCGGTCATTGACCACCTGCAGAAACTCGGCGTGACCGCGATCGAGCTGATGCCGGTGCACCAGTTCGTCAACGACGGCACCCTCGAGGAAAAGGGTCTGAACAACTACTGGGGTTACAACACCATCGGGTTCTTCGCCCCGCACAACGCGTATTCCTCCTCCGGTGACCTCGGCAACCAGGTGCAGGAATTCAAGGGGATGGTTCGTTCTCTGCACGACGCTGGTATCGAGGTCATCCTCGACGTGGTCTATAACCACACCGCGGAGGGCAACCACCTCGGCCCGACGATCTCGTTCAAGGGCATCGACAATGAGGCGTACTACCGGCTCATGGACGACGACAAGCGGTACTACATGGACTACACGGGCACCGGCAACACCCTGAACGTTCGTCACCCGCACTCGCTGCAGCTGATCATGGACTCGCTGCGCTACTGGGTTCTCGAGATGCACGTCGACGGCTTCCGGTTCGACCTGGCCTCGGCTCTGGCCCGGGACCTCTACGACGTCGACAAGCTCTCCACCTTTTTTGAACTGGTGCAGCAGGACCCGGTGGTGTCCCAGGTCAAGCTCATCGCCGAGCCGTGGGACGTCGGCCCCGGTGGGTACCAGGTCGGCAACTTCCCGGCTCAGTGGACGGAATGGAACGGAAAGTACCGCGACACCGTGCGTGACTTCTGGCGCGGCGAACCGTCGACGCTGGGCGAGTTCGCGTCGCGAATCACCGGTTCCGCCGACCTCTACGAGCACTCGGGCCGCCGCCCCGTCGCCTCGATCAACTTCGTCACCGCGCACGACGGGTTCAGCCTCTCCGACCTGGTCTCTTACAACGAGAAGCACAACGACGCCAACGGCGAGAACGGCCAGGACGGCGAATCGCACAACCGGTCCTGGAACTCCGGGGTCGAGGGGCCGACGGATGACCCGGAGGTCCTGGCATTACGGGCCCGGCAGCAACGCAACTACGTTGCCACCCTGCTCCTGTCGCAGGGTGTGCCGATGATCCTGCACGGCGATGAGCTCGGCCGAACGCAGAACGGCAACAACAACACCTACGCCCAGGACAATGAACTGAGCTGGATCCACTGGTCGGAGGCGGACCAGCCGCTGATCGAGTTCACGGCTGCCGTTTCCCGGCTGCGCCGCGAACACCCGACGTTCCGCCGCAGCAGCTTCTTCAACGGCCACCCCGGTCACCGCGCCGCGGGCGACCCGATGAGCGACCTTGTCTGGCTGACCCCCGACGGGCAGGAAATGCAGCCCCAGGACTGGGACGAGCACCTGACGCGCACGGTCGCCATGTTCCTCAGCGGCGACGGCATCCGGGAGCGCGACGTCCGTGGCCAAATGGTGACCGACGTGAATTTCCTGGTCTGCTTCAACGCAGACGCCGAGGATGTCGAGTTCACCCTGCCCCCGGCCGAATACGCCCCGGCGTGGGAGATCGTCGTCGACACGGCGGGCGAAGGCGCCGACGCGGTTCCGCGGCCCGCCGGGTCCCTGCACACGGTGACGTCGCGTTCCCTCGTCGTGCTGCGGGCGTATCACGCTCCGGAAACCACGCCGGACCACTCCGTCGCGGCCTCCCTGGCCGGGCTGATGACGGGGACGATCCCCGTGATCGACCCGGCGCACCTGGTCCAGCCGTGAAAATTCCGCTCACCACCTACCGTCTGCAGATCACGGCCGCGTTCGACCTGGCGGCCGCGGAAGGGGTGCTCGACTACCTGACCGAGTTGGGAGCGGACTGGCTCTACCTGTCCCCGCTGCTCGCTGCGGAAGAGGGCTCCGACCACGGCTACGACGTCGTCGACCACTCACGCATCGACCCGGTGCGGGGCGGAGCCGAGGCGCTCACCCGCTTGGCGGCGGCCGCGACGGATGCCGGGCGCGGCATCTTGGTGGACATCGTGCCCAACCACATGGGCGTCGCGACCCCGCACCGCAACCTCTGGTGGTGGAACCTGCTCCAGCACGGCCCCGCCTCGCGCTACGCGGAGGCCTTCGACGTGGACTGGGCCGCGAACGGCGACCGAATCCTGCTGCCCGTGCTCGGCGACGACGCGGACGGAATGAGCGAACTCGACCGCCTCCAGGTGGTCGGCGACGAGCTGCACTACTACGACAACCGGTTCCCGCTCGCCCCGGGCAGCGCCGACGGCGGCGCAGACGCCCGCGTCGTGCACGCCCGGCAGCACTACGAACTCGTCAACTGGGGCCGCGCGGACGCGCAGCTGAACTACCGTCGGTTCTTCTCCGTGAACACCCTGGCCGGCCTCCGGGTCGAGGTGCCGTGGGTCTTCGACGAATCCCACCGGGAGATCGTGCGCTGGGTGCAGGACGGCCTCGTGCACGGGCTGCGGGTCGACCACCCCGACGGTCTCGCCGACCCGGGCGGCTACCTCGACCGGTTGCGGGATGCCACCGACGGAGCCTACGTGCTCGTCGAGAAGATCCTCGAGGGTGACGAACAGCTGCCGACCAGCTGGGCCACCGCCGGCACGACCGGGTACGACGCCCTCGCCGACTTTGACCGGCTGCTCGTCGACCCGGCCGGGCAGGGCGCGCTCGACGCACTCGAGGCCCGGCTGCAGGCCGAGGCCGCGGCGCTGACCGGTGACGCGCCTCCGGCGGACTGGGCCGACCTGGTGCACGCGCGGAAGCGCGTCATCGCGGACCGCACCCTCCAGGCCGAGGTCGTGCGCCTGGCCCGACTGGTCCCCGGCGGCGACGCCACCACCGAACTGACCACGGTCGACGCCCTGGCCGAACTCCTGGCCTGCTTCCCGGTCTACCGCTCCTACCTCCCGGTGGGCATCGACGAGCTGCGCCACGCTGGCGTCGAGGCGGCTCGCCACCGGCCCGACCTCGGCCCCGCGATTGAGGCTCTGCTTCCGTTGCTCGGCGACCCGGGGCATCCGCTGGCCGTGCGCTTCCAGCAGACCTCGGGCATGGTGATGGCCAAGGGTGTCGAGGACACCGCCTACTACCGCTTCAGCCGGCTCACCTCGCTGAACGAGGTCGGCGCCGACCCGGGGGAGTTCGCGGTCGACCTAGCCGAGTTCCACCGTCGCCAGCAGACCCGTCAGGCCACCTTCCCGGCCTCGTTGACGACCCTTTCCACCCACGACACCAAGCGCAGTGAGGATGTGCGCGCCCGGATCTCGGTGCTGGCCGAGATCCCGGCCGAATGGGAGAGCACCCTGCGCACCCTGCGCGCGACCGCGCCCCTCGGCGACGCCCCGTTCGAAAACCTGCTCTGGCAGGCCATCGTCGGATCGTGGCCGGCCACACCGGAACGCCTCATCGCCTACGCGGAGAAGGCGGCTCGGGAAGCCGGAACGTCGACCACCTGGACCAGCCAGAACGCGGAGTTCGAGACGGCGATGCGCGGCCTCGTGACCGCCTCCTTCAACGACCCGGCAGTCACGCAGACGCTCACCGCGTTCGTCGACAGGGTGCGCCAGGCGGGCTGGAGCAACGCGCTCTCGAACAAGCTCGTGCAGCTGACGGCCCCCGGAGTGCCCGACGTCTACCAGGGCAGCGAGCTATGGGACACCTCCCTCGTCGACCCCGACAACCGCCGCCCGGTCGACTACGACCTGCGGCGCGGCTACCTGGCCCGGGTGCAGGACGGCTGGCTGCCGCCCGTCGACGAGACCGGCGCCGCGAAACTTCTGGTCACCACGCGCGCCCTCCGGCTGCGCCGCGACCAGCCCGAACGTTTCTACCGGCACAGTCCGGTCCCCGCGTTCGGCGCCGCCGCCGACCACGTGATCGCTTTCGACCGCGGCGGCGCGGTCACCATCGCCACCCGGCTGCCGCTCGGGCTCGCGGCCGCGGGCGGCTGGGGAGATACGATCGTGGTCTTGGCCGGCGGGCCGGTCGTCGATCTGCTGACCGGGGAACGCCACCCCGGCGCATCCGTCAGCGTGGCCGCCCTGCTGGGGCGCTACCCGGTGGCCCTGCTGGTGCCGGCCGACGACGCCGACCCGACCCGCACGACCGACCTGGAAGGTGCCGACCATGCCCGCTGAATTCAAAGTCTGGGCTCCCAACGCATCGGCCCTGGCGGTCGAACTCGCCGACCAGACCGTGCCGATGACCCCGCGGGGCGACGGATGGTGGCACGCACCCCGTCCGCTGACCGAGCCCGCCGAGGGCCGTGCCGATCAGCCCGTCGACTACGGCTTTTTGATCGACGGTCAGGGGCCCTTCCCCGACCCCTGCTCCCGGCACCAGCCGAACGGCGTGCACGCGAAGAGCCGCACGTTCGATCCCGGCGCGCACGTCTGGCAGGACAGCGCCTGGACCGGCCGCCAGCTGGCCGGCAGCACGATCTATGAGCTGCACCTCGGCACCTTCACTACGGAGGGCACCCTCGACGCCGCGGCGGGCCGACTGGCCCACCTGGCCTCGATCGGCGTCGACTTCGTGGAGCTGCTCCCGGTCAATGCCTTCAACGGCACCCACAACTGGGGCTACGACGGGGTGCTCTGGTACGCCGTGCACGAGGGCTACGGCGGACCGGCTGCCTACCAACGGTTCGTGGACGCCTGTCACCAGGCCGGAATCGGCGTCATCCAGGACGTGGTCTACAACCACCTCGGCCCGAGCGGCAACTACCTGCCGCAGTTCGGTCCGTACCTGAACGAGAGGGGCGACACGGGCTGGGGCTCCTCTCTCAACCTCGACGGCGCCGACTCCGACCCGGTGCGCCGCTACATCATCGACAACGCCCTGATGTGGCTGGGCGACTACCACGTCGACGGACTCAGGCTGGATGCGGTGCACGCCCTGCGGGACGACCACGCCCTGCACCTGCTCGAGGAACTCGCCGCCGACGTCGATGTGTTGAGCGCCACCCGCGGGCGTCCGCTCACCCTGATCGCCGAATCGGACCTCAACGACCCGCGTCTGATCACGCCGCGGGACGCCGGCGGCTACGGGCTCACCGGCCAGTGGAGCGACGACTTCCACCACGCCGTGCACGTGGCGGTCACCGGCGAGACCACCGGCTACTACGCCGACTTCGAGCCGCTCAGCGCCCTCGCGAAGGTGCTCACCCACGGGTTCTTCCACGACGGCACCTTCTCCAGCTTCCGCGGGCGCACCCACGGTCGGCCGATCGACACCGCACGGATGCCGGCCTGGCGCCTCGTCGTCAACAACCAGAACCACGACCAGATCGGCAACCGGGCCACGGGCGACCGCCTCAGTGCGACCCTCGACGCCGGGCAGCTGGCGATCGCCGCCACCCTGACCCTGCTCGGCCCGTTCACGCCCATGCTGTTCATGGGCGAGGAGTGGGGGGCGAGCACACCCTGGCAGTTCTTCACGTCGCATCCGGAACCCGAACTCGGCGAGGCCGTCCGCACGGGCCGGATCGGCGAGTTCGCGCGCATGGGCTGGGACCCGGCCGTGGTGCCCGACCCGCAGGACCCGGCCACGTTCGAGCGGTCGGTGCTGGACTGGGCTGAGGTGTCCCAACCGGCCCACGCGCGCCTGCTCGATTTCTACCGGGCTCTGGGCTGGCTGCGGCGTTCCCGTCCGGACATCACGGACCCGCGCTTCGGCCGGGTCGCGGTCGACGTCGACGATAACGAGCGGTGGCTGCGGCTCTGCCGCGGCGACACCGAAATCCTGGTCAACCTGGGCACGGAGGCTCGTGACGTGCCGACGGATGCCCCGGCGCTACTGGCATCCTTCGCCGCCGTCGGCGACGCGGTCCAGTCTCGCACGCCCACCGCGGTCACCCTCGCACCGCACTCCGTCGCCGTGTTCGGCGCCTCCGAGTAGCCCGCAGTCAACGGTCCTCGGGGCCTCGTGCCTCGCGGCGCACCCTACGGAAACTGGCGCACGTTACACCGTGCGCCAGTTTCTCCAACCTGCGCCGCGAGTGGGCAGAGCTCAGACGGCGCCCGACTATGCCAGGTGGGATGCGGCGGCGTCCGGATCGTCGGCGTCGGGCCGCGTCACCTCTTCCAGCAGCTCGAGCACGTGGCGGTATTCCTTGCCGGTGGCCCGGGTCAGCCCGAGCTCACAGGTGCGGTTGCACGACGCGAATGCCGTGGCGTCCATCGTCGCGACATCGGCCGCCTGCGCCCGGGTGGCGGATTCTGTCAGCTCGGGATGCAGCATGCCGCGGTCCCCGGCGAAGCCGCAGCAGCCCCAGTTATCCGGCACCTGCACCCTCTCGGCCACCCCGCCG
This sequence comes from Cryobacterium sp. Hz7, assembly GCF_004402815.1. Classification (NCBI taxonomy): domain Bacteria; kingdom Bacillati; phylum Actinomycetota; class Actinomycetes; order Micrococcales; family Microbacteriaceae; genus Cryobacterium; species Cryobacterium sp. Hz7. The sequence goes on along the minus strand of NZ_SOFB01000053.1, from coordinate 18,815 downwards.
GCCAGGGTCTGCAGGGAGTCGTTGATGCCCATCCGAGTGGAAGAACACGTGGGGTGCAGCGCGAGCGAATCGATCTTCTGGTACTCGGGCAGTGACGGCAGGATGCGTTCGGCCGCGAACTGCACGGCGTCGACCACCCGCAGGCGCGGCTCGTTCTGGTCACCCTCGATGGTCGTCCGCAGCCCCTCGGTGCAGGAGGAGGCGTCGCAGATGATGGCGAGCTCGCCGTTCCGGGTCGCCGTGCGCAGCGCCGCGAGGGTTTTGGCCCGCATGGTCGCTTCGCCGGTCTTCAGCCCCTTCGACGACCACGGCGTGCCGCAGCAGAGCCCGTCGATGCCCGCGGGCACGACGAGGGTGATGCCGGCCCGGTCGCAGAGCTGCTCGAAGCTGACCTGCACCCCGGGCGTGCCCGCGGTGGCCGGACCGAACATGGTCTGCACGCAGGCCGGGAAGTAGACGGCTTCCGGCGCCAGGGCCGGCACCGGGCGGGAGCGTCCGCCGCCGCCGCCAGGCAGCTCGCTCGAGTAGAGCGGCAGCGTGTCGGTGCCGAGCACGGCTCGGCCGAGCTTGTTGGGCACCATCAGTACCGGGGCCGGGATCTTGCGCACCACAGTGAGGGCCAGCCCGGCGCCGCGGGTGACCGCACCCCAGTTCTTGGCCGCGGTGTTCCAGACGCCGTTGATCAGCGGTCCGGTCTCGCCGCGCCGGATCTGCTTCATCATGGTGCCGGTGTTGATGTTGACCGGGCAGGCGGTCTGGCACATGCCGTCGACCGCGCAGGTCTCCACGCCGTCGTAGACGAAGTCCTTCTCCAGCTCGGCGGCCAGAGCCAGGTCGCCGCTCCGGCGGGCCTGTTCGATGGCGCGCAGGGTGACGATCCGCTGGCGGGGGGTCAGGGTCAGGTCCCGGCTGGGGCAGACGGGTTCGCAGTAGCCGCAGGAGACGCAGCTGTCGACCACCTCGGCGACGGGCGGCACCAGCTTGATGTCACGAAGGTGAACCTCAGGGTCGTCATTCATCAGCACGCCGGGGTTGAGCATCCCGGCGGGGTCGAACAGCACCTTGAGCTGCCGCATGACTTCGTAGAGCTCGTCGCCGTACTGGCGCCGCACATACGGAGCCATCACCCGGCCGGTGCCGTGCTCGGCCTTGAGCGAGCCGCCCTCGCCGAGCACCAGGTCCACCATGTCCTCGGTGAAGGCGCTGTAGCGCTCTAGCTCGGTTGTGCCGGTGAACCCGTCGGTGAGCATGAAGTGGATGTTGCCGTCCTTGGCATGGCCGAAGATCACGCTGTTGCGGTAGCTGTACTTGTCGAACAGACGGATCAGCTCCACGCAGGTGCGGCCGAGCGCGGCCACCGGCACGACGACGTCCTCGAGCAGCGCCGTGGTGCCCTGCGGGCGGGCGCCGGCGACGGATGCGTAGAGCCCCTTCCGCAGATGCCACAGCTGGGCACGGGTCGCAGAGTCCGCGCTGAACTTCACCGGGGCGCTGAGCCCGAGCCCCGGCATAATGGTCAGGCCCGCGCGCTGGAGCTCCTGCAGCGATTCGGGGTTGTCGGTCTGGTACTCCATCAGGAGGGCGGCGTGGTCGCGCACCGCGAGGTCGCGCACGACCGGGGGTACGTCGTCCAGGCCCTGGCCGACCTTGAGCGACAGGGCGTCCATCAGCTCCAGGGTGGCCGCCCCGGTGCCCACCAGGGCAGGCAGGGCCGCGTTGGCGGTCTCCAGGTCCGGGAAGACCAGCAGGCCGGTGACCGTCTGGGTCGGCCGCGGGACGGTGCGGAAGACCGCCTCCGCGACGAACCCGAGGGTGCCCTCGCTGCCCACGATCAGGTGCGCCAGGATGTCGACGGGCCGGTCGAAGTCCAGCAGGGAGTTCAGGCCGTAGCCCATGGTGTTTTTCATCGAGAACTGGTGACGGATGGTCGAGACGGAGGCCGGGTTGCCGGCAACCCGCTTGGCGAGGCGCAGCAGGCCCTCGTGCAGCTCGGGTTCGAGGGCGCGGAGGCGCGCGTCGGCATCCGCCGCCCCGGTGTCGACGACGGTGCCGCTGGGCAGCACCACCGTGATCGATTCCAGGGTCTGGTAGGCGTTGTCGACGGTGCCGCAGGCCATACCGGAGGAGTTGTTGGCCACGACGCCGCCGATGGTGCAGGCGGATTCGCTCGCCGGGTCCGGGCCGAATTTGCGGCCGTACTGCGCCAGGCGGGCGTTCAGGGCGCGCACGGTGACGCCGGGCTGAACCCGCACCCGGGCGCCGTTGTCCTGCACCTCGATCTGTTTGAAGTTGCGGCGCACGTCGACGAGCACGCCGTCGGTGAGTGCCTGGCCGCTCAGGCTGGTACCGCCGGAGCGGAACGTGAGCGGCACACCCTGCGCCCGACTGGCGCGCAGCAGCTTGCCGACCTCGTCCGCGTTGGCGGCCACGACGACCGCCTGCGGCACCAGCAGGAAGTGCGAGGCGTCGTGGGCGTTGGCGTGCAGGTCGATCGCCCGGGTCTTCACCTGGGCCGGGTCGGACACCGCGGCCCGGAGGGCACCCAGCATCCCGGCGGATGCAGGCACCGCTGTGGGACCGGAGACGAACGCCGAGGGGGTGACCACCGTGCCACGGCGGGCCATTACGGCACCATCCAGCCGAGGACCGGGGTGGATTGCAGCACGATCAGGACCGTGATCAGCACGAGGAGCCCCAGGCTCCATCCGACGAGCTTGCGGAAGAGCAGGCTCTCCGCACCCACCAGGCCGACGGCGGCGGCCGCCACGGCCAGGTTCTGCAGCGAGAGCATCTTGCCGAGCACACCGGCCGACGAGTTGGCGGCGGCCATCAGCACAGGCGACAGGCCGGTCGCGTTGGCGGCGGTGACCTGCAGCTGCCCGAAGAGCGCGTTGGACGAGGTGTCGGAGCCGGTCAGGGCCACGCCGATCCATCCGATCAGGGGGGAGATCACGGCGAAGAATACGCCGGCGGTGGCCAGGTAGGCGCCGAGGGAGGCGGTCTGGCCGGACAGGTTCATCACGAACGAGAGGGCGAGCACGGCGGTAACGGTGACGATGGTCCAGCGCAGCTGCACGAGGGTGTCGCCGTAGATCTTGAGGCCCTGGCGGAACGAGACCTTGTAGAGCGCCATGGTGAGCAGGCCGGAGAAAAGCAGCAGGGTGCCGGTGGCCTTGAAGTGGTCGAGCTTGAACATCGTGGCCGGAACCGGGTCGCCGGCGGCGTCGGTCACGTTCAGTCCGGGCCAGGCGAAGGTGACGCTGCCCACGACGCTGAGCCAGGCCTTGATGGCCGGGATCTGCGCGATCGAGAAGATGCCCATGATGATCAGGTACGGGGCGATGGCCTTCCACACCTGGCGCGGTTCCGGGCGGGTGTTGTCGTTCAGGTCAGGGCTGTCGGCAGAGCGTCGCGCCGACTTGAGCGCGGTGGTGGGGGTGCTGCGCATGGCGGATGCGGGGACCGCGGCGCCCACGGTCGTGCTCACCAGGTTCTCGGCACCGGACAGTTCGACGTCGTCGTTCAGTCCCATGGATTCGGCCGGCTGCCAGAAGCGCAGCATGACCAGGACGGCGGCCACGGTGGCGACGGCGGCCACGACATCCGTCAGTTCGACGGCGAAGAAGTTGGCGGTGACGAACTGGGCCAGTCCGAAGACGAGTCCGGCGACCACGGCCACCGGCCAGGTCTGCTTGACGCCGCGCTTGCCGTCGACGATGAAAACGAGGATCAGCGGAACGATCACGGCGATGAACGGCGTCTGGCGGCCGGCCATCGACGCGAGGTCCTGGATCGGCAGGCCGGTGACGCCGTTGAGGGCGATGATCGGGGCGGCCATGGCACCGAACGCCACCGGGGCCGTGTTGGCCAGCAGCGACACCATGGCGGATTTGAGGGGTTTCATGCCCGCGGCCATCAGCATGGCGGCGGAAATGGCAACCGGGGCGCCGAATCCGGCGAGGGACTCGAGTAGTGCGCCGAAGCAGAAGGCGATCAGGATGGCCAGGATACGCAGGTCGTTGGAGATGGAGCGGATGGTGCGGCCCAGCACCTCGAACCAGGGGGTGGCCACGGTGAGCTTGTAGATCCACAACGCGTTGACCAGAATCCAGAGAATCGGGAAGAGGCCGTAGAAGACGCCGGCGGCCGTGGCGCTCAGCGCTTGGCCGACCGGCATCTGCCAGCCGACGACGGCGAGCACGACCGAGAGGAGCAGGCTGACCAGCGCCGCCTTGTGCGCCTTGACCCGGAACACGCCGAGAAGGACGAACAGGAGAATCAGCGGCAATGCGGCGCAGATGGCCGACAGGACGAGGGATCCAAGAATCGGATCGAGTATCTGTTGAAAGATTGGGTCTCCACACTGAGGTCGTGGTCACGCCGTCGTGACACTTCATCAGTTGTATAGCAAGTATGCAAGTAAGTCAATATATATTGTGTTTTTGTCTGTCAAGATGAGAACACAATTTAGGAAAGGCAGGTCCCGTGACAGCGCGCGTAACGGCAACGTCGATCGTGGATGCCATCGCGAACGACCTGCGAACCCGAATCCTTGAAGGGGAATTGACCTCCGCCACGGCCCTGACCGAGACCGATATGGCCGCGAGCTACGACGTCGCCCGCCCCACGGCGAAGGCGGCGATCGAGAAACTCGTCGCTGAGGGACTGCTGGTGCGCGGGGCGCACAAGAGCGCCCGCGTCGCCGAGCTCGGACCGGACTCCGTGCGCGACATCTACCAGGCCCGCGCCTACCTCGAAAGCGAGGTGCTGCGCCGCCTGGCCCTCACCTGCACCGTCCCCGAGGAGGCCGTGCAGGCCAACCTCGACATCGCAGCCGTGGCTGGCGGCTCCGCCCTCGACGTCGTGGAACCCGATATGCGTTTCCACACCAGTCTGATCGACGCCGTCGGCAACGAGCGGATCAGCAGGATGTACCGTTCCCTGGTTAGCGAGGTACGCCTCTGCATGGTGCGGGTGCAGTCGCTGAACCTGCTCGACACCGCGTTGATCCAGGCCGAACACCAGCGCCTGCTCGAGCTGATCGGGGAGGGCGATGGCGCCGCGGCTGCCGAGTTGCTCGACGAACACCTCGCCCGTGCCCGCGAACGCCTCGCCGCGGCAATCGGCGGCGAAGCCGGCCCGGAGGCACACCTCCCATCATCCCTGCACCGGGTCTGAGTCCCCCAGACGCCATGGGCTACTTTCTCGCACCATCCACCCGGGTTGCCCTGTCGCGCCTGGTGACCCTCGACACGGCCCCGGGCTCGGCGCCGCTCGAGCGGTTGCGGGCCATCCGTTCCCTGCTCTTCGAGCTCGACGCCGACCCAGCCACCCTGGTAGGTGTGCGCGACGCCCTCAGCGGGGGAGCGGACTGGGACGAGATCGCCGACGCCGCCGGTTTGAAACCGGCCGCCGCGAAGTGGCGCTGGAGCGGCACCGATTCGGAGATCGCCGCCCGGCAGGCGGCCGGACGCAAGCGGTCCGCACGTCCCAGCGCCGTGCCCACCGATCTGCCTGGGCTGTCCGTGTCCGAGGCTGCTGCGCAGCTGGGGGTCACCGCCCAGGCGATCTACCTGAAGCTGAGCCGCGGCAAGCTCGCCGGCCGAACCGTCGAACTCCCCGACGGGCGAAGCTACAAACGGGTCTTTCTCAACGAAGACCCGGATGCCCGCCTTGACCGCGCCGAATCGGCAGCAGACAATGACCCCACCGCTTCCCCCCGATGCACTTTGACGACGGAGCCCTCACCATGACTGATTTCTCCTCGACCAGCACGCCCACCCGGTCGATGCCCCTGTCCGATCAGACCGAGACGCTCAAGCCCATTGAAGAGCCCCAGACGACCGAGGCCCAGCCCGCGCCCAGGCGCGTAGCGCACCTCACGACCACGTCCGGCCAGCGCACCGCGCTGGTCGTCCTGGTCGGAATCATAGCCCTTGCCGTGGCCTTCATCGTGATGCTTTTGGTGGGGGTGTCGAGCGAGAGCATCAACGCCCTCGCCGTATTCGCCACGCCCATTGCCTCGATGGTGGCCGCCTATTACGGCATCACCTTGAGCATCCAGCAGGTGCGCAGCGAACGCGCCGAGAAGGAAAAGGCTATCGCCCGAGCGGATGCCGCCGACGCCGCCAGCCGCGAGACCGAGGTCTGGGCCGCCCAGATGGAATCCGGCCTGCGCGTCGCGATGGCCCAGCTCGGCGCCGCGCGTATCGGCACCGAGGCGGTCGAGAAGGCTGCAGGCACCCCCGACGGCTTCTTCTGACCGGGGTTCGATCACTCGAAGCCTCCCAGTTTCGGCTAGCCGGCCTCCTTCTCGGCGGTGCCGTTCCGCACGCGCACGATGGTCCCCCAGCAGGCGACGGTCGTCAGCATGAGCGCTCCCAGCGCTCCTAACGCGAGCGGCGAGAGGGCGAAGGCGAGGGGCAGCGCCAGCAGCAGTAGTGCGATTCCCGTGACATGGGAGATCAGCACCTCCCGGGCCACGACGAATCGGAACAACGCCAGCCCCAGCAGGTACAGCAGAGGCCCGCCGGTGATGGCGACGGCCGTCGAAAAAATGACCGGGTCATCCGGATGCGCCAGGATCTCCTTGACGCCGACCGAGCTCAGAACAATGCCGGCGATGAGCATCGCATGTACATAGGTATACGCGAGCCGGGCGAGCCGGCCGGGGTCGGCGGCATCGGCGAGGGCTTTGCTGCCCGCGTACTCGCTGTGGTCGAAGTACAGCCACCACATGGCCGCTCCACTCACGAAGGCCAGTAGCAGGCCGAGCACACCCGGCACCGACACGTCCTGATCGACGAAGGCGAAGCCCGTCACCAGAAATGATTCGCCGAGTGCGATGATGACGAACAGGGCGCTGCGCTCCGCGATGTGCGGACCGGAGAGCTCGCCGTCGCCGGGAGTGGCCCGGCCGAGGCCCGGCACCGGGAAACCGAGCTTCGCGGAAACGAACTCGATCCCGAGTGCGGTGGCCCAGAGCAGCAACCGGTAGTCGGCCGGGAGCAGGCCGCCGAGAATCCAGAAGAGCCCGGCCACGGCGAGCCAGAGGAAGATCCGCACGAAGGCGCGGAAGAGGGCGCGATCGTGGAGCGCGAGGGCGAGCGCCATGAAGGCCGTTCGGCCCAGCTGCAGGGTGACGTAGGCCGCGGCGAAGAGGAATCCCCGGTCGCCGAATGATTCGTAGATCGAGACGCTCACCACCAGCCCGACCAGGGAGAGGCCGATCACGACCCCGCGCACAGGCAGGCGGGCCGGATCGAGCAGGTTGGTCACCCAGGTGGTGTGCACCCAGATCCACCACAGGGCGAGCACCAGGATGACGGACTCGGCGGCTCCCTGCCAGGACTGGTTCTCGTAGAGGTGGCGCGACAGCTGGGTCAACGCGAACACAAAGATCAGGTCGAAGAACAGCTCGATGTAGGTGACCCGATCCGCCAGGTCGGGCCGATCCGGGCGCATCAGATTGAGTCGGAGGCCAAAACGGCCGGCGGGGCGGCGACCGGTGCCGGGAGCGGAGGGGACGGTGCTGGGCGTTGCGTTCACGCACCCAGTCTGCCTCAGTCCGGCAGATGTGGGGGAGGCGGTATGGCGGCCTCCCGTGTTGCCCTGATGGGACTTTCTATGACATTCTTTTACAAAACGAACGGTCAGTTAGTAAACACGGCGATCAAAGGTGATGAAGCCATGCCCGAAGCATTCCTAGTTGATGGTGTTCGAACTCCTATCGGCCGATACGGCGGGGTGCTGGCCGGCATCCGCCCCGACGACCTGGCCGCCATCGTGCTTGCCTCGGTCGTGTCCCGGTCCGGGCTGGATCCCACCCACCTTGACGAGGTCGTCCTCGGCGCCGCCAACCAGGCCGGCGAGGACAACCGCAACGTCGCCCGCATGGCCGTGCTCCTGGCCGGTCTCCCCGACAGCGTGCCGGGGATCACGGTCAACCGGCTCTGCGCATCCGGCCTGTCCGCCGTGCACCTGGCCGCCAACATGATCAAGGCCGGCGAAGCAGACCTCGTGATCGCCGGCGGCGTCGAATCGATGACCCGCGCACCCTGGGTTCTCGCCAAGCCGGAGAAGGCGTTCGCCAAGCCGGGCGAGATCGTCGACACCTCGATCGGCTGGCGCTTCACGAACCCGCGCCTGCAAGCGCGCGACAAGGCCACCTTCTCCATGTCGGAGACGGCGGAGGAGGTCGCCGCCCTCGACGGCATCAGCCGGGCGGATGCCGACACGTTCGCCCTCCGCTCGCACCGGCTGGCACTCGAGGCGCAACGTGACGGCATCTTCACGCCCGAGATCGTGGGTGTTCCCACCCGCGCCGGACTGATCGAGATCGACGAGGGCCCCCGAGCCGACACCACGCTCGAACGCCTCGCCGGGCTGCGCTCGGTCGTGCGGACGGGCGGCATCGTCACGGCCGGCAACGCCAGCTCCCTGAACGACGGGGCCTCCGCCATCGTTGTGGCGAGCGAGGCGGCCATCGAGCGTCTGGGGCTGACGCCCCGCGCCCGGGTGGTAGGCGGAGCCAGCGCCGGCGTCGCCCCGGAGACCATGGGCCTCGGCCCGGTCCCCGCCACCCAGAAGCTGCTGCACCGCCTGGGACTGACCATCGGTGACGTCGACGCCGTCGAACTCAATGAGGCGTTCGCGACCCAGTCTCTGGCCTGCATCCGCCGGCTCGGCCTCGACCCGGAAATCGTCAACCGGCACGGCGGCGCCATCGCCCTCGGGCACCCGCTCGGGTCGTCCGGGTCCCGTATCCTGATCACCCTGTTGGGGCGCATGGAGCGCGAGGGTGCCCAACGCGGCGTGGCCACCATGTGCGTGGGCGTCGGGCAAGGTTCCTCCCTGCTGGTGGAGCGCGTCTAGATGTCGCGCGAGTTCACGACGCTGCTGGTCGACGAGCGGCCCGACCGGGTGCATGTGCAGCTCGACCGACCGGCCGTGCGCAACGCCATCGACCAGACCATGATCGACGAGTTGCACCTGGTCTGCGCCGACCTCGAGCAGGAACCCCGCATCCTGATCCTGTCTGGCACGAACGGCGTCTTCGCCTCCGGGGCCGATATCGCGCAGTTGCGGGAACGCCGGGCCGAAGACGCCCTGAACGGTATCAACTCGACCCTGTTCGGCCGGATCGCCCGCCTGCCGATGCCCGTGATCGCCGCCATCGACGGCTGGGCGCTCGGCGGCGGGGCCGAGCTGGCCTACGCCGCCGACTTCCGGATCGCCTCCACGACCGCCCGGCTCGGCAATCCGGAGACGGCCCTCGGCATCATCCCGGCGGCCGGAGCGCTGTGGCGGCTGGCCGCGCTGGTCGGCGAACCCGTGGCCAAGGAGATCATCCTGGCCGGGCGCATCCTGAACGCTTCCGAGGCGCTGGCGGTGCACCTGGTCACCGAGGTGCACGAGTCGGACGTCCTGCTCGAGGCAGCGCACGCGCTGGCCGACCGGATCGCCAAGCAGGACCCGTTGGCCACCCAGCTGGCCAAGGAGGTCTTCCATGTTCCCGCCGCGGAGCATCCCGTGGCCGACAACGAGGCCCAGGCGCGCCTGTTCGAGTCCGACCAGAAATTCACCCGAATGACCGCATTCCTGGAGAGGAAGAAGCGATGACGCTCAGCACCGTGTCCGCAAAGGCCCAAGCCGCTCAGTCCGTGCCAGTGCCGCACCAGGTCGGCGTGCTCGGCGGAGGCCGCATGGGCGCCGGCATTGCGCACGCGTTCCTGATGGCCGGGGCCCGTGTCACCGTCGTGGAGCAGGGAGACGACGCGGCTGCCGCCGCCCGCGACCGGGTCCTGACCGCCATCGACAAATCCCTCAGCCGCGGTAGCGTGACCGCGAGCCGCGCCGAGCTCGACGACCGGCTGACCGTGACAACGGATGCCGCCGCGTTCGCCGGCTCCGGCCTCGTCGTCGAGGCCGTTCCCGAGATCGTGGCGCTGAAGACGCAGGCGCTCCGCCTGGTGGAGGCGCACCTCGCCCCCACCGCCTGGCTGGCGTCCAACACCTCCTCGCTGTCGATCACCGATCTGGCCGAGACGCTGGACCGCCCGGACCGGTTCATTGGACTGCACTTCTTCAACCCGGTGCCAGTCTCGACCCTGATCGAGGTCGTCACGGGGGAGCGCACCGACCCGGAGCTCGCCCGGCTCGCCCAGGACTGGGTGTCCTCGCTCGGGAAGACGCCGATCCTGGTGCGGGACTCGCCCGGCTTCGCCAGCTCCCGCCTCGGCGTCGCGATTGCGCTCGAGGCGATCCGCATGGTCGAGGAGGGCGTGGCCAGCCCCGAGGCCATCGACACGGCCATGGTTCTTGGCTACAAGCATCCGGTCGGGCCTCTCCGCACGACCGACATCGTCGGCCTCGACGTTCGCCTCGGCATCGCCGAACACCTGCACGAAACCCTCGGCGACCGGTTCGCCCCGCCGCAACTGCTACGCGACCTTGTCGCACGCGGTGACCTCGGACGCAAAAGCGGCCGCGGCTTCTTCGATTGGAAGGACGCATGATGACACTTCTCAGCAACGGCACCAGCACTGACACCGGCCCCGACACGAGCTCTGACACGGTCGTTCCCAGCTACGTTCTCGACTCCTGGTGGACCCCGGACACCGATGTGGTCGCCCAGCGTGTCCTCGACGCGAGCACCGGGGCCGAGGTCGCCCGGGTCAGCAGCGACGGGCTCGACCTGGCCGCCGTGGTCGAACACGCCCGCACGGTCGGCCAGGCCTCGCTCGGGGAACTGACCTTCCACCAGCGTGCCATCCTGCTCAAGAAGCTGGGACAGTACCTGGGCGGGGTCAAGGAGGAGCTCTACGCGCTCTCCGCCCGCACCGGCGCCACCCGCTACGACTCGATGGTCGACATCGACGGCGGCATCGGAGTGCTGTTCACGCTGTCCTCCAAGGGCCGGCGCGAGATGCCCAACAGTCAGGTTTACATCGACGGCGACGTCGAGGCGCTCTCCCGCGACGGCTCCTTCAGCGGTCAGCACATCTACACCCGCATCCCCGGAGTCGCCTGCCAGATCAACGCCTTCAACTTCCCGGTCTGGGGCATGCTTGAGAAGCTGGCCCCGGCGTTCATCGCCGGCGTGCCGACGATCGTCAAGCCCGCGACGCCCACCGGGTACCTGACCGAGGCGGTCGTGCGTCACATCCTGGCGTCCGGCATCCTGCCCCTGGGCGCCCTGCAGCTGATCTCCGGCAGCGCCAGGGACCTGATCGACCACCTCGACTACCGCGATCTCGTGGCGTTCACCGGGTCGGCCGGCACCGCCCGCACCCTCAAGTCCCACCCGAACGTGGTCGAGGGCGGCGTGCGCTTCACGAGCGAGACCGATTCGCTCAACGCCGCGATCCTGGGCCCGGACGCCGCAGCCGGCACGGCCGAGTTCGACGCCTACGTCGCCTCCGTAGTGACCGAGATGACCAGCAAGGCCGGTCAGAAGTGCACCAGCATCCGCCGGCTGATCGTGCCGGCGGGCCGCCGCGACCAGGTCGTCGCGGCCGTCTCCGAACGGATGGCCCGCCGCGTCACCCTCGGTGACCCGCGCGCCGAGGGGGTCACCATGGGGCCCCTCGCCAGCACAGGGCAGCGCGACGAGGTGCTCGCCAGCGTCGCCCGCCTGATCGACGGCGGCGGACGCATCGTGATGGGCTCGGCGGACGCCCCGACCGGAACCGACCCGGGCGGCGCCTTCGTCGCCCCCATCCTGCTGGCCTTCCACGACCCGGAGAGCCCGGCCGTGCACGAGATCGAAGCCTTCGGCCCGGTGGCCTCCATCATCGAGTACACCGACCTGGACCACGCCATCGCGCTGGCCGCGCGCGGCGGCGGCTCACTGGTGACGACCGTGGCCACTCACCACCCCGATATCGCACGTACGCTCGTGCTCGGGATCGCAGCGCACCACGGCCGGGTGCTGATGCTTGACCGGGTCGATGCGCGCAGCAGCACGGGCCACGGATCGCCCGTTCCGCACCTCGTGCACGGCGGACCCGGGCGGGCCGGCGGCAGTGAGGAGCTCGGCGGCATCCGTTCGGTGCTGCACCACATGCAGCGCACGGCTATCCAGGGCTCGCCCGACATGCTGACCGCCATCACGGGGGAGTGGCACGCCGGTGCCGCGGTGCGAACGGGCATCCACCCGTTCCGAAAGTCCCTGGCCGAGTTGCGGGTGGGCGACCAGACCCAGGGCGGACCGCGCGTGGTCACTCTGGCCGACATCACGGCATTCGCCGAGGCCACCGGCGACAAGTTCTACGCGCACACGGACCCCGAGGCGGCGGCGGCGAACCCGTTCTTCCCCGGGATCGTCGCGCACGGCTACTTGCTGGTGTCCTGGGCGGCCGGGTTGTTCGTGGATGCGGCCCCCGGGCCGGTGCTCGCGAACTCCGGGCTGGAGAAGCTGCGGTTCGTCACCCCGGTGTCGCCCGGCGACAGCATCCGGGTCACCCTGACGGCCAAGCGGATCACCCCGCGCGAGACCGAAGAGTACGGCGAGGTCTGCTGGGACGCCGTGCTGCACAACCAGAACGATGAGGTCGTCGCCACCTACGACGTTCTCACCCTGGTCGCCAAGGAGTAACCCCCGGGCACCAGCTGAGAGCGCCACAGGCGGAGCGCCAGGTCGGGTGTCGAACGAATTCGACGGAGATTTTAAGGAATAAGCCGGTTTCCGGGCTGTTTTGGGCCGTTTCGCGCAAAATCTCCGTCGAACTCGTTCACGCTGCCGGCGGGGCGCGCGTACGGTGCGCGGCCGCTGTCGACGGCACAAGCGCGATCGGGCAGGCCTTCGATGCCGCACCGGACTGCACTTCCCTGACTCGGTAGGTCTGCGGGTGAGCAGAGCATGACACCATGACTACGTGACTTCCGGGACAGATCCAGCGTTGGTGCCTGAACTTCTGGTGCGGGATCTTGAAGCCAGCATCGAGTTCTGGTGCGACTTGTGCGGATTCACGATTCGCTACGACCGCCCCGATGACGGCTTCGCTTACATCATGCGGGGATCCGCGCACGTGATGCTGGAACGGGCGGGAGCCGGCAGGAACTGGATCACGGGTCCCCTCGAGGTGCCGCAGGGTCGCGGCGTGAACTTTCAGGTGGCCGTGCCCGACGTCGATCCGATCCTGTCGGCCTTGCGAGCGGCCGGCGTTTCACTGTTCATGGCGCCCGAGACGAAGTGGTATCGCGTCGACGACGAGGAAGCCGGTGTGCGCCAGTTCCTGGTCACCGATCCGGACGGCTACCTGATTCGGTTCCAAAGCCCACTCGGCCGCCGGCCGGTAGTCCGGTAGTCCGACAGGCCGGTAGTTCGACGGATGTGCGCCCGGCGGCCGCCTCGGCGGACACCGGCAGATTCGCCAATCGCCATTCCAACATCCCCTCGTTTAATCGCGTTGCGCGTCGGCCGCTCCGGCGCAGCACGGCCATGGCCTCGTAGGCAAGCACGCAGTACTTGCCGCGGCAGTAGGCGACAACCTCGCGGTCCGTCGGCAGTTCACTGAGCCGATCGCTGAGTTCCTCGAGGGGGATGGAGAGGGCGCCGGGAATGTGCGCAGCGTTATATTCCTGCCGTGGCCGCACATCCAGCACGGTGATAGTCCCGGCCGTCGCGCGTGCGAGAAGCTCTTCCCTGGTGATTTCCTCGTGCGTATCGTCGCCCGCCGCTTCGGAGTCATCGAGACCCAGATAGGCGATCCGGATGGATTCGACGTCTGCGAGATGGGTCTGCGCGACGCTGCGCACCAGGCTGTAGAGCCCGGCGACGTCATCCCCAGCGAGTCGGTAGTGAATCCGGGTGCCCTCCCGGCGAGTGCTGACCAGACCCGCATGTTTGAGGGTTTGCAGGTGGGCGGATGCGCTTGTCAGACCCAGGCCGGCCGCGTTCGCCAACGATTCCACCGTGCGTTCGCCCTGGGCGAGCAGGTCGACCAGCTCAAGGCGCTTGCCGCTGCCCAGCGCCTTGCCGACGCGGGCAAACTGCTCGAACAGCGCCGATTTCTTTTCTCGATCGCCCATCTTTTTCCTCTCGGTTCCCTTCACACTAGTATCATCTAATAATCAATGGTTTTCTGGAATAGGATTCGGGCCCGTGCAGCGGCTCCCTCGCTGGAGAACGGACTATGAGTCAGACCCCGAACGCCGCAGATCAACCCAAAGACGTGCGCCGCGGCATCGTCCTGGGCCTCCGGCAGAACTTCCCCCAGCTCCTGTTGCTCGTCGCGGTCAACGCGCTGGTCGGCGGCACGCTCGGCCAGGAACGCACTGTGCTGCCGCTGCTGGCGGACGAGGTCTTTCAGCTCGACCGCTATACGGGCGCACTGACCTTCATCCTCGCCTTCGGCTTCGCCAAGGCCGGCACCAACTATTTCGCCGGCACCTTCTCAGACCGCTACGGCCGAAAGCCGGTGCTGGTCGCAGGCTGGCTGATCGCCATCCCCGTTCCGATCCTGCTCATCCTGGGCCCGACCTGGGCCTGGATCGTCGCCGCCAACGTGATCCTCGGGATCAGCCAGGGACTGACCTGATCGACCACCGTGGTCATGAAAATGGACCTCGTCGGCCCGAGCCGCCGCGGCCTGGCCATGGGCTTCAACGAGGCGGCCGGGGACCTCGGAGTCGCCGCGACGGCACCGGCCACCGGCTATATCGCGGGCGAATACGGGCTTCGTCCTGGCCCGTTCCTGCTCGGCGCGGTCTTCATCGCTCTGGGCCTCGGTCTGTCGGTCATCTTCGTGCGCGAAACCCATCAGCACGCCAAAGTCGAGGCCGTCAACCACCTGTCTGTTCACGCCCACGCCGGCTCCCTCAGCAATCGGGAGGTGTTCACCCTCACCAGTTTCCGGGACCGGTCGCTGTCTTCGATCAGCCAGGCCGGGATGGTCAACAACCTCAACGACGGCCTCGCCTGGGGGCTCTTCCCCATTCTGTTCGCCGCCGCCGGACTCAGTATCGAATGCATCGGCATCCTGGCCGCCGTCTACCCGGCGGTTTGGGGAGCCGGGCAGCTCATCACCGGAGGGCTCTCCGATCGGATCGGCCGCAAAGGTCTGGCTGACCGCAGCCATCCTGCTCGGCGCCGGCACCGCCATGGTCTACCCGACGCTGCTCGCCGCAATCGGCGACGTCGCCCACCCCGAGTGGAGGGCCCGCTCGGTGGGTGCGTACCGGCTGTGGCGTGACGGAGGCTTCGCCGTTGGCGCGTTACTTTCCGGGCTGCTCGCCGACGCCTTCGGTATTCCTACGGCGGTCGCCGTGGTCGCGGCGCTGACCGCGGCATCCGGACTCGTCGTGGCCTTGCGCATGCGCGGAGACGACCATCTCCGTACCCGCAGCCGATGAGCCCTGCCCTTCGCTCCTGCGGACGCACCAACGGTGAACCCACGATGAGGCTCGCGGTCTCCTGAGTGCCGAATTGCTCGTTCGTTGACCACAAGAATGTCGATTCCGTCAACGTACTGGCCGATGAACGGTCGTTTTCTGGTCGGTGGAACGAGGATGGTCTACCGCCGGGTTATGTCAGCGGCAGGAAAAAAGGTGGGCAGAAAATTCTCTGCCCACCTTTTGACCTGAGGTGTCTTATTTGGCGGTGACCGTGATGAGAGGGCTTCCGACCTCCACGTGGCCAGACGCTGCCTGGTCGACCGATCCGAACTTCTTGGGGTTCGTCACGAGCACCGGGGTGACCAGCGAGTAGCCGGCATCCTCGATCACCTTGCGGTCGAAGGTCACCAGCGGGGTGCCTGCTTCAACGCGGTCGCCCGCGGCCACCTTGACCTCGAAGCCCTTGCCGCCAAGGTTCACGGTGTCGATACCCACGTGAATGAGCATTTCAACACCGCTGTCGAGTCGCAGCCCGAAGGCGTGACCGGTCGCCTGAGCGACGAGAACCTTGCCTGCTCCAGGGGCGTACACGGTGTCCTCGGTCGGATCGATTCCCACGCCTAGACCGACGATTCCCTTGCTGAACACAGGGTCCGGCACGTCCGTCAGTGGAACGACGATACCGGCGATGGGCGAACCAATCGTGGCCAGGACCGTGGCGGTGGCGGTGGCGGTTGCGGTGGCGGTTCCGGTGCCTGTTCCTGAGCCTGACGCACCGGCAACAACCGGGGTTGCGATGTCAGAGTCGGTTGCAGCATCGTCGCTCGCTACGGTTTCCGCAGCCAGAGCCTCGGCGAATTCCGCCTTCTGCTCCGGCGTCTTATAGCCGGAGAGGATCACGAGGATCATCGCGGTGAAGAACGACGCGGTAATGGCGCCCGCGTACAGGGGAATGTTGTCGAACGCGGGGATCGTCAACAGCGAGGTGAAGACGAATGCGCTGGTCTTCACGCCGCCGCCGAGGCCGAGGATGACGCCGCCGACGAGGCAGCCCACGAGCATCCGTGGGTAGATGCGCTTGAACCGAAGGTGGATGCCATAGAGCGAGGGTTCAGAAATACCACCTAGCAGGCCGGCCGCGAGCGCGCCCGTTGCGGTCTGCTTCATCTGACGGTCCTTTTCGCGGATGGACAGGAACAGCACGCCGGCAGTTGCACCGAAGCACGCGAAGTTCCACGCACCCATGGGGCCCTGGATGAAGTCATAGCCGAGGGACTGGATGTTGAGCAGCATGATTGCGTTCAGCGGCCAGTGCAGGCCGAGCGGAACCATGAACGGGTAGGCCAGCGGGATGACGACAGCGAAGATGAACGGCGAGAAGTCGTTGATCGACTTGAGGAAGTTACCGAGTGCGGCGCCGCCGTACACGCCCATGGGGCCGATCAGGAAGGCGGTCAGCGGGATCATGATGAGCATGCAGAGGAACGGCACGAAGATCAGCTGAACGCTGGACGGAATGATCTTCTTCAGATACTTGGTCAGCAACCCGAGAACGACCGCCATGATCAGCGGCGGGAACACCTGCGAGCTGTAGTCGGTGACGGTCAGAGGCAGTCCGAAGATCTGCACGACTGCAGCCTTGCCGCCGAAGACGGTCTCTGCTCCGTCGGTGAGTCCCAGCGCGTTGAAGCCGGGGAGCATGACGACGGCCATGATGCCGAAGCCGACCCAGGGGTCAGCGCCGAGCCGCTTGGAGGCGTTGTAGGCGACCATCAGCGGAAGGAAGACGAAAACGCCCTGCCACATCAGGTTGATGAACGCCCAGGACGGGTCGAGGGTGACGCCTGGTGCGTTCCACGACGGGATGACCCCGAGGGTTGCCATCAGAGCCATGAACGTGATGAACAGGGATGCGCCGAGCAGCGCACCCAGGATCGGGCGGAAGGAGTCGGACAGGATCTCGAAGAACGTGTCCAGCCCGGAGAACTTTCCGCGCGGGCCCTTCGCGCGTTCCGCGGCCTTCACATTGGCGATGGTATCGCCGGTGCCGTGGTCGCCCGCATGCTTCTTCATTGCGGGAAGCGCCATAATGTCGTTGTATACGGTATCTACGGCTCCGCCGACGACGATCTGGTAGCGATCGCCGGCCTGCGGAACAGCGCCGAGAACCAGAGGCAACGCTTCGACGGCCGCTTGGTCAATCCCCGATGCATCCTTCAGCGTGAAACGTAGCCGGGTGGCACAGTGGGTGAGGCCGACGATGTTTTCGGCCCCTCCGATACTTTCAATAATGTCTGCAGCGGGTTTCGATGCCACCTTGGACTCCTTCTGGTGTTGATGCGGAACTTAATGATTCCGCTTGTTACGGCTCAGCGCGAACCACGCTGGCTGGCTGAAGACCGTAATGGTCTCCACGCATCGTTAGCAACGATAACGGTTTTTTGGACACACTTAAGCATAAGGACAACGCCGGCCGTGCGCGGAAGGAATTATGCCGTCGCGAGTCAGCGATGAGTCGGTACCATCGCGGGATGGGGAATCACGAAACACATCCGCCGTCGCGAGCAGTCTTGTCCACACCAATTGAAGACCTGTGGCCACCTTTCGGGCTGAAAATCACTTGCGGCCCCGTTACGTTGTCTCCCGTTCGCGACGCTGACCTACCCGAACTCGATGCGCTCGCTGCGGCAGGCATCCACGCGCCGACGGAGATGCCGTTCTTCTTCCCGTGGACCGTAGGTTCCCCGGGCGAGATCCGGTTGCGACTCATGCAATACCACTGGGCACAACGAGCCGAGATGTCGCCGGCGGCCTGGTCGCTCGAGACCACGGTTCGCTTCGACGGTGAGATCGTCGGTTGCCAGAGCATCTCAACCAGGGACTACCTCGTCACGAGAACGGGGGAGACGGGCTCCTGGCTCGGCATGAAGCACCACGGCCGCGGGATCGGTACGCTCATGCGTCAGGCTCTCTGCGCATTCATGTTCGATCACCTGGACGCCGCCGAGGTCACCTCAGCGGCATTCGTTGACAATCCCGCGTCCCTCGCGGTGTCGAGAAAGGTCGGTTACCGGGAGAACGGAATCGATCGCCTGAAGAGGCGCGACGGCGAGATGGTCTTGAACCAGA
This sequence comes from Cryobacterium sp. Hz7, assembly GCF_004402815.1. Classification (NCBI taxonomy): domain Bacteria; kingdom Bacillati; phylum Actinomycetota; class Actinomycetes; order Micrococcales; family Microbacteriaceae; genus Cryobacterium; species Cryobacterium sp. Hz7. Next base: position 347 of record NZ_SOFB01000053.1, on the reverse strand, counting down.
AGCTGGTTCTGACTGCCGACACCCTGAACCGCGCCGAGCCCGAACTGAAAGTCGAGGGCGCACTGCAGCTCCGGGACTTCCTTGGCCTGAATGGTCGCGATCAATGATCAGGGCTTCTTCCTCCACATTGTGGGTGTGATCGGGTTATCCACAGACCGTTTCTTGGTGGGCGGATGCCGCGGGTAATGTCGGTGGGTGCCCGTAGCGTGTGTGTCATGAAGCCCTCATTTGTTGAAGTGCAAGAGGCTCTCGGGGAGCATTTCGAGGCGATCGCGGAGGCCGAATTGGCCATCGCCGTGGCGTTCGCTCGGCGGGCGGAGTTGGTCGAGGCGGGCCGCCGCTTCGGG